>JAHFES010000006.1 GCA_023248355.1 Nitrospiraceae bacterium | reverse complement strand
GTATGCTCCTTGAACTGCGAGGCCAGATGGCGATGAGCCTGATCGGTCTTAGCAATGACCATCACGCCAGACGTTTCCTTATCCAGCCGATGCACAAGACCAGGTCGTTCCTTGCCCCCAACAGCTGAGACGGTACCACCGGAGGTTTGAAAGTGATGGAGTAGGGCGTTGACGAGCGTCCCGGTCCAGTTCCCTGGGGCTGGATGGACCACAATGCCGGATGGTTTGTTCAGCACGAGGAGGGCGTCATCTTCAAACAGGACTTCGAGCGGGATTGCCTCCCCCTTGAGAGCCAGGGGCTCCGGCTTCGGCACATCCATGGTGATTTTGTCGCCCGGCTTAATCTTGTGGCTCGCCTTGACCGCCTGATCGTTGATGCGAATACGGCCTAACCCGATCAACCGCTGAAGAGCAGACCGAGAGATGTCTCGCTCTCGATTGACGAGAAAGATATCAAGCCGCTTCGGCTGTTCCCCAGATGTCACAACGAATTCAGTAATCATGTGCGCACACGCTACTAAAGAGCTTTGGTCAAATGCAAATGGAGATTGCCAGCGGTTTGCCTCTTCCATGACAGAGGACTATGCTATCTACGTGAGGCTGATTCCAACCTGCACAAGGAGGTGCCGCCATGAAAGGTATGCTCTTTCTTGCAACCGTCGTGCTCACCGTAAACCCTCTCCTCACGCATATCTCCAGTGCGTCTGACCAGCAAGGCATCCCCCCGCAAACCGTTGCAGATTATATCCACGCGGTCATCGAAGCGGACCGGACGTTCTACACGATCCATGTGGTCGATCGCCTGCAGAAGAATGGCGGAACTATAGCAGCCGAGAACTGGCGCGCGAAGAAGAACGTGCTTCCGCTGCCGGCTCAGTTTTTAATGGAGTCCAGCGATCTGGCCATGAAGACCGGCACGAAGGTCCGCTACCGGCTCATTAGTCTCTGGCCCATCAACCCGCACAACGCCCCGTACAGTGAGTCGGAAAAGAACGGACTGGAAGCCGTGCGGCAGCATCCTGAACAGTCGGCTAGTAGTACAGTCAAGATCGGCAATCAGGCCTACTTTCAAGCCATCTACGCCGATCGGGCCGTGAGTCAAGCTTGCATCAGTTGTCACAACGCGCACCCGCGAAGCTCAAAGAAGGATTTTAAGATGGATGACGTGATGGGTGGGCTGGTGATTGAGATTCCGCTGCCTCAGTAGGAAATAGCGTCGCTTGCCCCACTGAGCCCGACCGGAATGGAGGGACAGGAACCATGGAGAGCACCGAGGGCGGCGAAGGCCGGTAGATCGGCCTTCGCCTCGTTCCTAGCCGCTTTTACCGAACGACGATAGTGATGGTCTGCGAGTTGCCCTCCACATTCACAACATCGCCTGCCTCGGCCCCGCCATTTCTGGACATGATCTCTGCGGTATGTTGTTGCTGTACACTTCTCCCTTCCCTTGCACCTTGGGTGAGCTGGGAATCGGCGGTCGTCCCAGGCAGATCCGTGTTCATGGTCGTCGACAGCGGAAAACCCGGTACACTGGGACGCCAGAACGTGTAACTCCAATTCATGGCCCATCGATAGGTCCAAGAGGACTCAGTCCCATCGGTGCGCAGGAGCCTATCATTGAACCGAACATCCTGTCCTGAACGAGGGGCCATCACTTGGACACATACTGATCCGACTATCAAGGAGTGCGTATCCGGCCGGGAGAAGAATACAGAATGCCTTATTTCACGGTCATTGAGCACAAGAAAGTGCGCACTATTTAGTGACCTCCTCAGTAATTACCGGCACCATACCCAGCAGCGCCCATAATGTCCGTGGCATAGATGTGCACGCCTGGCGCGGCGATATCCACCCCGATGCCGTAGCCCGAGGCCATAGCATGACCCGCACCAGCTTTCTCCGTCCAGGCTGGTTGGGTTTTTGAGTTGGTCCCATTTGTTTGTCGCACTGGCGGCCATGATTCCCCCAATCGCCGGAGAGAGCGTTCCTGGGTAGATGACCACCCGATTCGTCGCCGTTTCAAGGGCACGGAAGTTTCCCGCCGTGATGGCGGTGGGGCAACCCAACCCGCCTCGCCCATTGGTCTGGGCATAGGCGAATGCGTTCGTGATGACCGTGCTGGCGCCCACTCGATAGGAATTCGACAGGTCGTCCGCACCAAGATCGACGGATCTCCGAATACCGTCGGCGACCTTCTGTCACACCACCAACAGTGGTTATTGGACAACTTGCGGGCCGAAGAGTATGTTGACTCATCGTATGAGCTCACGGGCACGCTGCTTCATACGGCCAGAGGGGTGGGACATGTCTTCGGTGCCTTCCCGCTACGTGCTTCCCTTCCGCCACTCGAGGGATAGTGACTGCCTCCTGATTGACCCGCATCGCACCGCTCACTTCTTCCGTACCCCTTGTAATATTCCCGGTTCCAATCTGATAGTCGAACTTATCCGTTTGCTCATGGCCGCGATTATTGGGCTTCTTGACCGTAGCGCAGTTTACCTCCTCGTGAAGGCGCGGCGATTCATGCCGGCGTTTCCACGAGGAAAACAAGGAGGTTTCTATGACATTCTCCAACAAGTTGCTGTGGGGAGTTCCCATGCTGGTGGTCGGGTTGGGAGCCGCCGGTTTGATCTGGCCGAGCAACGCGACGCCAGAGAGTACGTCTGTCAGTCTGCCGGTGGAAACGGTGGCGGATTATGTTCATGCGGTGATTGAAGCTGACCGGACCTTTTACACGGTTCATGTTGTGGAACGGTTGCAGTCTAAGGGAGTCGTCGTGGCGTCAGAGAACTGGCAGGAGAAAAATACACTCCCCCTGCCGGCCCAGTTCTTGATGGAGTCCGGCCGATTGATTGCGAAGAAAGGCGCCGGCGTTCAGTATCGGTTGATCAGCTTGTGGCCCATCAACAAGAAGAACGCCGCGGCGTCCGAGTTCGAGAAGACAGGCCTTGGGTCTGTCCTGACTCATCCCAACCGCCCGTATACCGGATTCGTCAAGAATGGAGGGAACCGGTATTTTCAGGCCGTCTATGCCGATCTCGCGATCACCCAGGCCTGTCTTGGATGCCATAACGCCCATCAGGACAGCCCGAAGCGAGATTTTAAACTCAATGACGTGATGGGCGCGATCGTCATTACGATTCCGGTCGGTCAATAGCAGCGCGATGCGTCTAATGATCCTATTTCGCTTGAGAGGAATCAACCCGAAGCCAACACCCTCGTTGGCGGCGGCAATGGTCTGATTGTGGCAACCGGCAGGACGTGACTCAGTCCTGCCGGTGAAGGAATAGGCGGACGCCCCTCGAGGGATGATCAAAACTTGCCACTCAGTGGAGACTATTCCTTGAATACCTTTTTCAGCGCTTCGCCCAGCGCGTGGAGGGAAAATCCCTTCTGCAGGAAATCCGTGGCGCCGAACTGTTTCGCGGTTGCTTCAATCTGATCGGTTCCGGCGCCGGTCAAGATTATGACGGGGGCCTCTCGATCGAAGGAGCGGATTTCTCTCAGGACGTCTAGGCCGCCTATATCCGGCAATTTCAAATCGAGAATAGTTAAGCGGGGACGATCCTCCCGAAATCGAGCGAGCCCGAGTTTGCCATTGGACGCCGTCACGACTTCGTGCCCGCGACGGGTCAGAACCGTGTGAAGTAGATCTCGAATGGAGGGTTCGTCATCGATTACGAGGATTCTTGCCATCGCCAGACCATGGTGATGTCAGAATGATGGTCAGTTACTATTAATCAATGGTACTTTTACTCTAGTAGCCGACGGATTCCTATGAAATGCAGACAACTCGCAGCCACGCTCGTTCACTAGGCGGCGGCCGCGTCGGAGCTTTTGATCACGAGAAAGAGGTATCGGTAGTCCTGGGCAAAGACCGCTGGTTCGAAACGCCCAGTAAGTTGTGGAAGCAGCTTTCGTTCTATCCACCTTGTCATCCAGGGCAGGCACAATCGGAACAGTTTTGGCCGCTTCTGCGCAAACTTCGACAGGACGAGACCGGCAAGCGGCAGGTACAGACCGCAGAGAATTTCTTGAGCAATGGTGAGGGTCGGCAGAATATTCTGCGTGATATCCCGCTCAGAGACAATCGTCCAACCACGGGATTGCGCCATCTCCCGGAACGTCGCTTCGTGGTGATCATGGCCTCGACCGTGCGTAGCTCTGCTTTGTGCGAACCAATCCCCGATAAGCACACGACCATTCTCGCTCAGGAGTCGGCTGAACAGGGGCATAACCCGATCCAAGGGCATGTATCGAAAGCTTTCTGAAAAGAGGATGACATCATAGGCCTTGGGGTCGAGTGTCTGCCCAACATCTTGAAAGAGGCCCTGCTTCACGGTGACCGCGGGATAGTGGGTTGCAATGTGCTCCGCCTGTACAGACGAAGGCGTCACCGCCGTAACCCGATGGCCTCGGGCAATCATCTCCCCGGCAAGGCGGCCCATTCCTGCCCCGACATCGAGGACCCGATGTGTCCCCGGCGGGAGGCACGCCAACAGCTCATTCGCGAAACGCTCTTGGGCTTGGCAAAACTGGCCCAATACGCCGGGTTGATCGGTATGCTCCGTAGGCCAATACCCAAAATGAAGGTAGCCCGATTGCAGGACGTTATCGTACATCAGATGCATAGGGTCGAGCGCCTTGTGGTGTTTGTCGAGGCGGCGGAGGAAATCTGGAAACTCTAATGGACGCATAGGTGCTCGACGAGCAATCCTGTTGGAGCAGAACCTGGGGCCTTGTTGCGTGTAACCCCAGGCGTGTCACACGATGAGCGCAACAGAGACGCGAAGGACCAAGGACGTGTTCGAAGCTTTGCAACGAGGATGCAACCGCCGTTTACTTAATGAGACCCGTGGCGAGCACGCTCCGCGATTTTCTTCCGAAGACGAGCTTTTTCGAGACTGATTTCAGCTTCTTTGACTTCGGAGGGGAGGCCACCGGCTTTGAGTCGCTGCTCAGCCTTTTCAACGGCCGCCTGGGCGCGATTCATATCAATGTCTTCGGCCTTCTCAGCGATCTCAGCCATGATGGTAACTTTAGTAGGCGTGACTTCCGCATAACCCCAGAGGACGGCCATGTGGTTCGTTTGATCGCCGACGCGATACCGGAGTTCGCCGATGCGCAGGGTAGACAGGAAATGGCAGTGGCCTGGCAACACCCCGAACTCGCCTTCCGAGCCAGGCGCAATGACTTCATCCACCTGCTGACTCAGCAGCAGCTTCTCCGGCGTGACCACTTCCAATAGAATCTTCCCTGCCATCTTTATCTTCCTCTTTCCTACTAACTCAAGCACAGGCGGCAGGGCTGATCTCGATTGCGCGGGTCATTCTCACCCGCCCGCCCTGAGCGCGCCAAGACACGCTCTTACCCACGCGAGCACGGTCTTATCGTGCTCGGGCAGCGAGCAGGAGATCAGCCCTGCCGATTCGCGCTTATACCTTCACGCCCATCTTTTCTGCCTTCGCCACGGCTTCTTCGATCTGTCCCACCATGTAGAACGCCTGTTCCGGCAAGTGGTCGTACTTCCCGTCGAGGATCTCTTTGAAGCTGCGGACGGTGTCCTTGAGTTTCACATACTTGCCCGGTGCACCGGTGAAGGCTTCTGCGACGTGGAAGGGCTGCGAGAGGAAGCGTTGAATCTTCCGCGCACGGGCCACGGCCATCTTATCGTCTTCGGATAATTCGTCCATACCGAGAATCGCGATAATATCTTGCAAGTCCTTGTACCGCTGCAACACAGACTGCACACCGCGCGCAACTTTGTAATGCTCTTCGCCAATGATTTGTGGATCGAGCATGCGCGAGGTAGAGTCGAGCGGATCGACCGCCGGATAAATGCCCAACTCGGCCAATTGCCGGGACAACACGGTGGTCGCGTCCAAGTGCGCGAACGCGGTGGCCGGCGCCGGGTCGGTCAAGTCGTCGGCCGGCACGTAGATGGCCTGCACGGACGTGATCGAACCGCGCTTCGTTGAGGTAATCCGTTCTTGCAAGGCGCCCATTTCGGTCGACAGGTTCGGTTGATAGCCGACGGCTGACGGCATACGGCCGAGCAACGCCGAGACCTCTGAACCGGCCTGTGTGAACCGGAAAATGTTGTCTACGAACAGCAGCACGTCCTGATTTTCTTCGTCGCGGAAATATTCGGCAACCGTGAGGCCGGTCAGCCCGACGCGAAGACGCGCACCGGGTGGCTCGTTCATCTGGCCGTAGACCAGAGCCGCCTTCGATTTGGTGAAGTCGTCCGGATCAATGACCTTCGACTCCTGCATTTCGTGCCAGAGGTCGTTTCCTTCGCGGGTCCGCTCGCCCACGCCAGCGAACACGGAGAATCCACCGTGGTGCAAGGCGATGTTGTTGATCAGCTCCATGATGATGACCGTCTTGCCGACACCGGCACCACCAAAGAGACCGACCTTACCACCCTTGCTATAAGGCTCAAGGAGGTCTACGACCTTAATCCCGGTTTCCAGCACTTCGGTCTTGGTGTCCTGATCTTCAAGCTTTGGCGCAGGCCGGTGAATGGGATAGGTCTTCTTTGTTTTGATCGGACCCTTCTCGTCGACTGGCTCGCCAAGCACGTTCATGAGACGACCGAGGGTCTCGCGACCTACAGGCACGGAGATCGGAGCGCCCGTATCCTGCACATCCATCCCACGCGTGAGACCATCGGTCGTTGACATCGCAATACCGCGGACTCTGTTTTCGCCGAGGTGCGAGGCCACTTCAAGTGTGATCCGCACAGCCGGCTTGCCCGCAGCCTTATTTTCTTCCTGTGTGACCTTCAGCGCGTTGTAGATGTTCGGCAATTGGCCAGGAGGAAACTCCACGTCCACGACTGGTCCGATGACTTGAATGACTTTTCCTGTGCTCACGGCTGACTCCTTCTTCAACGTAGCTGGCTATTTCAGCGCTTCGGCGCCGCCGACGATATCCATCAGTTCCTTCGTAATGACAGCCTGTCTGGTCTTGTTGTAATACAAGGTCACCTTCTTGATCAGCTGGCCGGCGTTGCGCGTCGCCCCGTCCATGGCAGCCATCCGGGCCCCATGTTCTGCTGCAGCCGACTCCAAGAGAATGCGGTAGGCTTGAATCTGAAAATGCTTTGGAACCAGCGCATTCAACAACTCGGCTTCATCCGGCTCGTAGAGATAGCTCCCACCGGTCGTGCCTTCCGCTTGCGCGGCACCGAATTCGGCAGCGGCATCGATTGGGAAGAGCTTCTCGACGATCACGCGCTGTTGAATAGCTGATTTGAATTCATTGTACACGACGTAGAGTTCGTCGAACGTCCCTTTCACAAAATTGTCAGTGAGGTCCCCGCCAATATCGATCGCATGTTCAAAGCTGAGTTTATCGAAGACCCCGGTCCATTCTTGTCTGATGGTCCAGGTGCGGCGTCGGAAATAATCTCGGCCTTTGCGTCCGACAATGCTGAGATTGACCTTGAGCCCCTGCGCCTCACATTGCCGAACGAACTCGGCGCTCTTCCTGACAATATTCCCGTTGAACCCGCCACAGAGGCCGCGATCACTCGTGACCACCAGGATCTCGACCTTCTTGCCTTCACGTTTCTGCAAGAGGGGATGTGCGGAACGGTTCACGCGTTGACTGAGATTGCTCAAGACCCCACGCATCTTGTGGGCGTAGGGACGCGCAGCCAGAATGCGATCCTGTGAGCGCTTGAGCTTCGCCGCGGCCACCATCTTCATGGCCTTGGTGATCTTCTGCGTATTCTTGAACGCCGCAATCTTCCGGCGCAGGCTTTGTAAACTCGGCATCGTGAAATTCTACGTCAAGCGTCACACGTCATCCGTCAATCGTAGAAGAACTCCACGTTTGACCATTGACGGTTGACGGTCTTCAGGCTTTGGCCCCGTATCCCATCTTCTGTTTAAAGGTCGTGATGATTTCTTTGAGTCTTCCGCCGACCTTGTCATCAATTTTGCCGATGGTGGCGACTTCTTTCTTCAGCTCCGGATGGTGCTGCTGAATGTAATGGAGCAAGTCCGCTTCAAACTGCTGCACCTTTTCAACTGGCACATCGTCGAGGTAACCGTTGACCCCGGCATAGATCGAAAGGACCTGATCGGCAACCGACATCGGTTTGTACTGGCCTTGTTTCAATAGCTCCACCATGCGGACACCGCGTGCGAGCTGCATCTGCGTCGCCTTGTCGAGTTCGCTGCCGAACTGGGAAAACGCGGCCATCTCTCGATATTGCGCCAAGTCCAGCCGAAGGGTACCAGCCACCTGCTTCATGGTCTTGATCTGAGCCGAACCACCGACGCGGGACACCGACAGGCCGACGTTAATCGCAGGTCGGATACCAGAGTAGAACAAATCGCTGCCAAGATAGATCTGGCCGTCCGTAATCGAGATGACGTTCGTTGGGATATAGGCAGACACGTCGCCGGCTTGCGTTTCAATAATCGGGAGCGCCGTCAAACTGCCACCGCCGAGCTTGTCGCTGAGCTTCGCCGCGCGCTCCAGCAAACGGGAGTGCAAATAGAACACGTCGCCCGGGTAGGCTTCACGGCCTGGCGGTCTACGGAGCAGCAACGACAACTGACGATAGGCCACGGCGTGCTTCGACAAATCGTCATAGACAATCAAGGCATGCTTGCCGTTATCACGGAAGTACTCTCCGATGGCAGCACCCGAGAATGGAGCCAGGAACTGCATCGGCGCGGGGTCGCTGGCCGTGGCAGCCACGACGGTACTGTATTCCATCGCGTGATTCTCTTCGAGCGTTTTTACGACACGAGCAACAGTCGAACGCTTTTGGCCGATCGCGACGTAGATGCAGAAGACGCCGAGGCCCTTTTGATTGATGATCGTATCCACCGCGATGGCCGTCTTGCCCGTCTGCCGGTCGCCAATGATCAACTCACGCTGTCCGCGGCCGATGGGGATCATCGCATCGATGGCTTTGATGCCGGTCTGCAGCGGTTCACGAACCGACTGCCGCGTGTTCACACCAGGTGCCACGACTTCGATGCGCGAAGAAAGGGTGGACTTGATCGCACCTTTCCCGTCGATCGGCTGACCAATGGCATTGACGACCCGACCGACCAAGGCTTCACCTACGGGAATTTCTGCGATACGGCCGGTGCGCTTGACGGGATCGCCTTCCTTGATTCCGACATCCTCGCCCATCAAGACCGCGCCAACGTTGTCCTCTTCGAGATTCAGCGCGATGCCATAGAGCCCGTCTGGGAATTCAAGCATCTCACCGGCCATAGCACCGTCTAAGCCATAGATCTTGGCGATGCCGTCGCCGACCTGGATGACCGAGCCGGTCTCCTTGATGTCGACTTGTTTGTCGAAGCCTTTGATTTTTTCTTTAATGATCGCGCTAATTTCATCTGCCTTGATCTGCATGGCTACTCCTTAGTCAACAGGCTCTGCATCGCTCGCAAGCGCCCCCGGACGGTACCATCGATCACCGTGCTGCCGATTTGGATCTGAAGGCCTGCCAGGTGGCTTGGATCAGTCTGAAAGGTGATATCCACGTCCCGCTTGAGTGTCTCGCGAAGGCGTGTTTTGATTCGGTCTTGTTCAGCTTGAGGTAGCGCGGTCGCCGAGGAGACCGTGACTTGCTGGGTTCCCTTGGATTGATCGACCAGCTTCGCGAAGGCCTCGGCAATCTCTGGGAGGAATGCAACGCGGTTCTTTTTCACTAATTGTCCAATGAAGGCCTTTCCCACTTGAGGACATCCAAAGCGTCCTCCAAGTTCCGTCAAGACTGCAATCTTGTCTTCCACCCCAAAGGCGGGTGAGGTGACGACGTGTCGCAGAGACACCGATTCCTTCATGGCCTGTCCGAGACCATTGAGGGTACCCCGAGTCGCTTCGATGTTGGTTTGATCGAGAAGCTCGAAGAGTGCCTGTGCGTAACGCCTCGCAACTGCTGTCTTAATCACTATCCTGATCCGCTCATTCTATTTTGGACAAACGGGAAGCTTTCGTGCATTGGCGCAAAAATGGGCGCGCAAAAGTATCATTGGAGGAGGGGGGCTGTCAATATGACGTGCCTGCAACCTCTATCGCTAAACGGCTTGAATTATTCCTCCGCCCAAGACGTGGTCGTTCTGATAAAAGACGGCGGACTGCCCTGGACTCAAGGCTCGCTGGGGTTCATGGAATTGAATGCGCAGACTCGTCGGATCCAATGGATGAAGAGTGGCAGTCGTGGCAGGTGTTGCGTAGCGAATCTTCACCTGCACCTCTGTTTTCTTGGTCATCAGTGATGATTCGAACAGATTGAGATCGCTCACATCACATTGGCTTTTTCTCAAGGAATCTTCCGGTCCAAGTATCACGGTATTGGTGGCAGGCTGAACTTGTTGCACATAGAGGCGCTGCCCAGCGGCGATCCCGAGTCCACGGCGCTGCCCAGGCGTATAGAAGGCAATCCCCTCGTGTGCACCCAAATATTGGCCCGCTTCATCAACAAAAGATCCAGCCTTCTTGGCTTCGGGTGTTTCCTTTTCGATAAAGGTCCGATAGTCCCCGTGGCTGACGAAGCAAATTTCCTGACTTTCTTTTAGTTCATCAACGGGGAGCCCCAGTGCCCCCGCTTCTTTCCACACATCAGACTTCTGCATGCCACCGACAGGAAAGAGGAGGCGTGAAAGCCATTCAGGCTTGAGTCGGTACAGAAAGTAGCTTTGATCCTTCTTTGGATCGCTCGAACGATGGAGGGCTGAACATCCGTTGGTCTGGTGGATTCGAACGTAGTGACCTGTGGCCACATGGCGAATGCCCCGCGACTCCGCCAATTCAATCAGCCCCTGCAACTTCACCCGTTCGTTACAGCGTACACAGGGATTCGGCGTAGTCCCGCTGGCATAGGCCTGAAGGAAGTCATCAATGACCCCGCTCCTGAACCTTTCGCGGGTATCGATCAGCTCATGGGAGATATTCAGGGTTTTGGCAACATACTTGGCAATGCCAACCTTGCAACACCCGCGCTCTTGCCATTTCTTGGACGCAGCGATGGTTTCGTCTTCATGTTCCCAAACCTGGAGTGTGACGCCATGCACATCATAGCCCTGGCGAACGAGCAATGCAGCGGCGACGGAGCTATCAACTCCACCGCTCATGCCGAGAAGAACTGTTGGCCGGTCCATAGGACCGGTATTGTACTGGGGGAAATTCGAAAGGGCTAGAGGTCCGTAGATCTCACTTTCCCGCGATGGAGAGTCAGGTCATGGACATTCTTGTTAGGGGCTTGCTGCTCTTCCACCCACTTGTGGGCGCCCATGTCGCACATACCATGGAAATGAGCCCCGTCTTCAATCGAAATTGCGGGGGTCCGAATATCTCCGATGAGCACCCCGGGCTTTAGAATCTGAATTTTATTCGTCGCGGTAACCGTGCCATTGATTTTCCCGCTGGTCATCAAAATCCCTGCGGAAATGATCCCCTTGATCACCGCATATTCGCCCACAATCAAGGTACCGGTGGTGTGGATTTCTCCCTCAAGACGCCCGTCGATACGGATAGTCCCATCAAAGTTGACGACTCCCTTGAAGTCGACCCCTTTCCCGAGGAAGGTGAAATTTTCGTTATCACTCCCGGCTTGAACTTTTCTGTCCCCAATGGCCCACATTAGCCACTCCCACTATTTTCTATGCACAGCATGAAGGGAATCCTCGCGATGCCCCAATGTGACAGGATGGGCCCGCCCATTTGAATGGTCATATTACCTACGTATAAATCTCGCTTGCGATTGACTAACCATTTGCCCTTCTGACCCCAGGTTGTCCCGTCAAGCTGACGGGGTGAGGAGTCGTTTCTCGCTGTATTTCGTGAACGCCCTGAGCCATTTCAAGGGTGCCGTTGAAAAGGACACCTTCCTCAATTGAAAGCATAGGCGTCTTGAGTCCGCCGTTAATAACGGCTGGAGATCGCAACTTGATTTTCTCTTTTGCATGGATGTCGCCCGTGATCTTCCCCTTGCACACAATCGTTCCCGCCGTCACTTTTGCTGTAATCACGGCTTCCTCTCCTACAAGGAGTACGCCATCGGTATGGATCTCTCCATCGAGAACACCATCGATCCGCACGGTCCCGTTATAGGTAATCGTGCCTTTGAATTCGACGCCCTTTCCAACAAAGGCAATGACATCTTCGCCTGTTTCAGGCCTCGTTGATTGTACGCTCGACCCATTGCTCTCAACTTCGACCTCATCCATCGAACATTTCTCCTCGTGCCTGTCCTGCTTCCACATATTGCCTCCCCTCTTCTCGTTTGACAGAATCGGTTAGTAAAGTGTTCGTACCTGTTGCATGCCGTATCGGTCTGTCCAGAGAAGATATTTAGCGCTGATTGAAAAAAAAGCAATATATATGCCTTTTCTCAACAGGCGCTTGAAGCAGTGTGCCGAGAGGAGAAGGTCTACGAAAGCAGTGTCTCGATGATGCCATCTAATTCCTGTGCAGAGAAATAGTGGATGACGATTTTCCCGCCCTGACCTCTGGGTTGAATCGTGACTTTGGTTCCGAGTCTTTTCTGGAGCCTGGTTTCTAGATCACTCCATTGCGAATTCACGGGGGTCTTTCGTGATCGCTTTCTTCCGACCAGGGATGATTCGACGACTTTTTCCGTCTCTCTCACTGACAGGCCTCGAGAAGCGACCATTTTCGCCACTCTCACCTGGCTCTCAGGGGACTCCAATCCAAGAATGACTTTCGCATGACCAGCCGAAATTGTTCCGAGCTCGACTGACTCTTGCACCTCGGGATGAAGATTCATGAGACGAACAGAGTTGGCCACTGAAGATCGTTCACAACCAACTCTCTGTGCAATAACGTCCTGTGTAAGTCCAAATTCGCTCATCATGCGCGCATAGGCACGCGCGGTTTCCATCGGATTCAAATCTTCACGCTGAAGATTTTCCACCAACGCGAGCAGTAAAGATTCCTGATCGCTGCAATTCCTGATCACGGCTTGAATCGTTTGCAGGCCCGCCTCCTTCGAGGCGCGCCACCGTCGTTCACCTGAGATCAATTCATATATGCCGTCGCCTTTGCGACGGACCATGACTGGCTGCAGCACGCCGCTTTCTTTAATGGAAGCGGTCAGTTCAGCAAGTTCTCCGGGAGCAAAGATGCGGCGCGGCTGATACCTATTCGGAACGATGGCGTCGATTCGCAAATGCTGAACATCAACCGCCTCTATCGGCTGGCCTGCCTTAGCGGCAGGCAAGAGTGCGTCGAGTCCTTTACCGAGCGCTTTTTTCTCCATGAGCAACAAACTCCTTGGCTAGAGCAACGTAGGCCTGCGAGCCGGAAGACGCCACGTTATATAAGATCCCGGGACGACCATAGCTCGGTGCCTCTGCTAACGTCACATTTCGTGGAATAACCGTCTGATACACCTTTTCAGTGAAATGGCCACGCACTTGCTCGACAACCTGACGAGCCAACGTATTGCGTGCGTCGAACATGGTCAATACGATACCTTCAAGACTGAGTTCGGGATTAAAGGACTGGCGTACTCGTTCAATACTGCCAATAAGCCGCGTCAATCCCTCCATCGCATAATATTCACATTGGACAGGAATCAGTACTGAGCTCGCGGCAGCAAGTGCATTGATAGTGAGAATTCCAAGCGCAGGAGGACAGTCTAAAAAGATAATGTCATACCTCCCAGCTACTTCTTTAAGTACATCCCTCAGGTGGCTCTCGCGGCTTTCAACATTGACCAACTCAATCTCTGCTCCAGCTAGGTCAGCATTTGCTGGCAAGAGAGACAGACCTGTCACTCCTGTTTTAATGCAGGCTTCTTCAAATTTATTATCTTTAATCAAGCAGTTATATACAGTTATCTTCAGCGATCGAGGATCAACCCCGAGGCCACTTGTCGCATTTCCTTGTGGATCCATATCGACTAAAAGAACAGACTTTCCCTGCAAAGCTATCGCAGCTGAAATATTCACAGAGGTTGTTGTTTTCCCTACACCTCCTTTTTGATTTGCAACTGCGACTATCTTTCCCATCAAGATTCTCCTGAACTTAGAAAAGTTGATGTTCCACGTGGAACATCAGCCAGCCTGTCCATGCGGTGGCGCCAGGACAGAAATAACCCTTCGACCAAGTCCTTCTGGAAGATCAAAGCTATATTCATTTAGCATTGACCACTCCATTCCAAGCTCTGGCTGCTCGATGAGCTTTGATAGGTAAAGCATAACCTTTCCACCTGGCACAAGCAGCCTCGAAGATTTTCGCAGAATGAAATCGTATTTCAATGCGCGAGTAGTAATGTAATCAAACGGTGGTTCAGAAATTTTTTCAATCATGAATCGTTCGAGAGTTCCGTAGAATATTTTGACCCTCTCCAGGCGAAGAAGACCAACTATTGAATATAGAAACGATACCTTCTTTTGGACTGGTTCAACCAGTGTGATGTTTAGGTCTTTCCTTACAATTCTCAAAGGAATTCCAGGAAATCCAGCTCCAGTTCCTACGTCAAGAATCCTCGCTCCAGGACTGATCTCTACTGCCTTTAGTCCCGCGAGAGAGTCGATAAAATGCTTAATAATTATCTCTTTATCTACGGTAATACTCGTAAGATTCATAGATTTATTCCAGACACGAAGCTGCTCAAGATAAATCATGAACTGGTTAATTTGATCAGCCTCGAGTGGAACCCCTATTTCTGCCGAATATTTCTTGAGCAATGGCAATGATGGAAGATGATTATTCTGTTCCACGTGGAACAATTACGCGAATGGTTACTTGAGGTCAAGCGAAACGTTTTAGACGAGGATGAGAGTAAAATTGGGAAGCTCTAGAGTGGTAGAGACTGTGCATACTGTGATGGTCGATGCTTGTATTTTTCTATCACGACGACAAGCAACGAAATAGCCGCCGGTGTCATGCCAGAAATTCTCGAAGCCTGCCCGAGTGTTTCTGGCCGTACTTTCTTTAGCTTTTCACGAACCTCGCGTGAAAATCCTGGAACCACATCGTAATCGAGTGACTGCGGAATAAACTTCTGCTCAAACTTCTTAAACTTGCCAATCTGCTGAAGCTGACGACGAATGTATCCTTCGTACTTGACTTGAAGTTCAACTTCATCAGCTATTTCAATGTCTTCGATTGCTTCCATTTCAAGAGTCCTTAATAGGTCGCTGTACGTTGACTCCTGCCTCCGAAGAATTTGTGCAATGGTCTGCGCAGGAGAAATATCATAAAGATACGTATCTCTAGTGCGTGCACGAACCGCGTCACTCATTCGCGGCCTTGCTTCATTCAAGCGCACAACCTCTTCTTCAATCGCCACTTTCTTCTGCACGAACCTTTCATGCGCCTCATTTTCTACTAACCCGACCTCGTGTCCGACCTGCATAAGTCGAAGGTCGGCATTGCTATGACGAAGCAGCAACCGATACTCGGCCCTCGAAGTGAACATTCGATAGGGCTCATAGGCATCTTTGGTAATGAGGTCATCGATCAATACCCCGATGTATGCCTGAGACCGATCAAGAACTAATGGGGGCCTGTTTCTAAGCTTGAGCACGGCGTTGATGCCAGCCATAAGACCCTGTGCAGCCGCCTCTTCATAACCAGACGTTCCATTGATCTGTCCCGCATGATAGAGACCGTTGACATGCTTTGTCTCAAGTGTCTGATGAAGTTGACGAGGCGGAAAATAATCGTATTCAATCGCATAGCCTGGCTTGAGCATCTTGGCCTGCGCCAACCCAGGAATCGTCTTGAGCACCGCGGCCTGGACATCAACCGGAAGGCTCGTTGAAATGCCGTTTGGGTAAAACTCTTGCGACTCTAGTCCTTCGGGTTCGACAAAGATCTGGTGACGATCTTTTTCTGCAAAGCGCACCACTTTATCCTCAATGGAAGGACAGTACCGTGGCCCCATAGACTCAATCACACCGCTGTACAGCGGTGACCGGTCGAGATTCTCTCGGATGACATCATGTGTCTGCCGATTCGTATAGGTCAGGTGACACAATACTTGCTGATTTGTGATTCTCTTGGTGCGATAAGAAAATGGTCGAGGGGGATCGTCCCCTGGCTGGGGAACCATGACGGAAAAATCTATGGTGTCTTTGTCCAATCGGGGCGGAGTGCCGGTCTTGAGGCGCCCCACTTCAAAGCCGAGATCCCGCATGCAGTTAGACAAATGCTCCGCCGACGCTTCTCCCGCGCGACCAGCCGGAAAATGATTCAGCCCAACATGAATAAGTCCCTTAAGGAATGTACCTGATGTTAAAATAACCGCCTTCGCAGCAATCGTTTCGCCCGAACCGGTTACCACGCCTGTCACCGAGCCTCCGACCGTTAGCAGGCGATCAACCGTCCCTTCTCCAATCGTCAGATGCTGCTCCGCAGCCAGGGTCTCCTGCATCGCGTCGCGGTACAGCGCCTTATCACACTGCGCACGCAATGCCCGCACAGCCGGCCCCTTACTGGTATTAATGAAGCGAAACTGAATCCCAGCTCGATCAGTATTCCGCCCCATCTCGCCACCGAGGGCATCAATCTCCTTTACCAGGTGTCCTTTGGCGATTCCACCGATGGCGGGATTGCACGACATCTGTGCGATCCGATGCTTCTCCATCGTCAGGAGCATTGTCTTGGCACCCATCCGCGAAGCCGCGAGCGCCGCCTCGCATCCTGCATGACCTCCCCCGACCACGATCACATCAAATTCCAACGCCACCGGTCCTCTCATTTACCGATACAAAATTCAGAAAAGATCTGTTCCAACACTTCGTCGGAGGTGATGACACCGGTGATTTCCCCGAGAAAATCGGCCGCCCCGCGAAGGTCCACAGCCACACACTCTGGCTGAATTCCTCGCACGGTCGCGTCGAGTGCCTCGCGAAGAGAGGATCCCGCTCGTTCCAGGGCCAGCCGATGCCGAACGTTTGTGACTCCCACGCCTTCACCAGACTCCAGCGACCCTTGCGAGAGAGAAGACCTTATTATCTCCTGCAATTCCTCAAGCCCCTCTCCCGTTCGAACAGAAATTGGAAGGACTCTGCAATTGGTCGAGTGTCGAACCAACCCGACGAGGTGCTCCACTGTTACAGGCCCAACGAGATCGGTCTTGTTGAGCAGCACAATATTCTGTTCGCCACGCACCGGCGCAACGATCTCATACCCGTCACCCTCATTGACTTCGGTGGCATCACACACATGCAGCACCAGATCCGCATGATCCCGGGCAGCTCTCGTACGTCTCATACCTTCCTGTTCAACCCGGTCCGAAGTCTCGCGCAGCCCGGCGGTATCGACCAACGTAATCATCAGGCCATCCCACACTACGGTCTCTTCGATCACATCGCGAGTAGTCCCAGGAACATTCGAGACAATCGCTCGATCCTCTCGAAGCAATATATTCAACAAGCTCGACTTCCCCACGTTCGGGCGCCCCATAATGACCACGCGTGCGCCTTCTCGAAGGACACGCCCGCGCTCGGCAGTGGAGAGCATCGCGTGAATCTCATCGAGGGCCCGCTGTAGAGATGCGATCACCTCATCACGTCCAATAAACGCGATCTCCTCTTCGACAAAATCAATCCCCGCTTCGAGATGAGCCAGGATGCCCAGAAGGTGCCCTCGCAGGCGATCCACCTGTTGCCCCAACTCTCCTCTCAGATGACGTTGCGCAATCTTGAGCGCGGCATCAGATTTAGCCTTAATGGTATCCAGAATGGCTTCGGCCTGCGATAAATCCAATCGGCCGTTTAGAAATGCGCGTTTCGTGAACTCCCCGGGTTGAGCCAAGCGCGCGCCTGCGGCGATGCAGGCTTCGCAAATCCTTCCCAGCACCACTCCATTGCCATGAGAATGGATTTCCACAACGTCCTCAGCCGTGAACGATCGGGGCCCCTTCATATACACAACCAGGCCTTCATCGATGATCTGATCCTTCAACTGCGCATTCGTTGAGCCAGACGTGTGACTTTCAGAAGAGATAGGCGGTGCGAGGATATCGGCAAGATGGAGAGAGTGTGAGGGAACTAACGCAAGGGGCTGGTGTGAACGCAATCGAACACACTGCTCTGCAACAGAGAGCGCGCCGATGCCGCTGATCCGAACAACACCAATGCCGCCCTCACCAATCGGGGTTGCAATGGCACAGATCGTGTCTTCAGGCGCTCCGCCAATGTGCACGATACGATCCTCTCAGACCTCTTGATCTCTGACTCAGGACAGAAGCAGCCGCAGAGACGAGGCCTACCCGGATCACTTCTTCCCAGATCCTTCATCTGGGACCGTAAGCACCGACCGGTTACGAAAGATAAACCGATCCGTCAGGACTTGCTGTCCAATGGTGAGCGTATTGTTTGTCAACCAATACAGCACCAGTCCGGCCGGAAAGTTGATAAACAGAAACGTCATGAAGGCCGGCAACATCAGCATGATTTTGGCCTGCGTCGGATCCATCGTCGTCGGGGTAATTTTCTGTTGGATCACCATCGTGATGCCCATGATAATCGGCATCACGTAATAGGGGTCCTGAACTGAAAGATCGGCAATCCAGAGCCCGAACGGCGCCTGGCGCAAATCAATCGTCATATACAAAATATTAAAGAGCGCGACGAACACCGGCATCTGCAGCACCATCGGCAGACAGCCCCCCACCGGATTCACTTTGTGATCGCGATAGAGCTTGATCAGCTCCTTGTTCAGGCGATCCCGATCGTCTTTAAACTTTTCCTGGATTGCCAACACCTTTGGCTGGATCACCTGCATTCCCTTCATCGACTTGTAGCTCTTGTACTGCAAGGGAACAAACAGCATCTTGATGGAGATCGTCAGCAGCACAATGGTCAAACCGTAGTTATGGGTATAGTCATTGATAAATCGCAGGACATAAAAGATCGGCTTGGCCACTACCTTGACCACAGTCCAGCTTCCAAAAATAAACCATCCAAAATCAATGGTATCTTCCAGGCCGATCTGCAAGTTTCGAAGAATGTCGTACTCCTTGGGACCCGCATACAACTGGAGCCCGAGTGTGCTCCCTGACTGCGCGACCGGCATGCGCACACTGGTGGAGACCAGCTTGTCTCCCTCTTTCTTCACCAAGACTGCCGACCCCTGCTTTGGGATCAGCACGGACAAAAAGTACTTGTCTTGCAACGCTGCCCATTGCACGGTCCCTTTGCGCTCCAGCTCTGTATCGGGCGTTTCCTTCTCTACCTTGCTATCGACCAGCGACGCCGAGCCGATCAGACCAATGAATCCATCACCCCATTCAACAATGCCAAAGTTGGTCCCCAATACCACATTCACTGAACCGTCAATGCCGCTCTCCCTCACCGCGATGTCCACTACATAAGTATCGGCGTGGAACGTAAGCTGTTTTTCGAGGTCTACACCTTTCTCTGCATCGTGATAGTGGAACGTCACGTGGCCGATAGGGTGAGTCTGGTCAAGTGTCGTAAAATCCTTCTCAACCCTGTAGAGGCCTTCACCCAATTCTTTGGCAAGAGCGGCGTCTTCTGTAATGACTGCTAAAGGACCAGGAAACTTGCCATCTTGCCTGACAAGCTGCACCGCAGGATGCTCATCTGAACTACCTCGATATTGCTTAAGTTCCCAACTCGTCATCACCGCGCCGCGAGTCGTGAACTTGGCATGATAGAGATTCGTGTCCACCTCAACGGTTTCCTCTCCCGTTGACACCCCTTCCAGCACACGAGGCTGCGCCCCCTCTAAGGCACTCTTCCCGGGAGCGGTCTCACTCAGTGCGGCAATTGAAGCCTCATTCGCTGTGCTTACGGCAGAAGTTGACCGTGAGTCGTTCGCAGAAGGCGCTGTGACTTCGGATGTCCTGGAGGTCTGAGGAAGCACGCCAAGTTCTTTGAGTACATACTCATAGCCAAAGATGATCGCGAGAGACAACAGCAAGAAGACAATGACGCGCTTTTCCATGCGTAGAATGTACTTTCCTTAGAATGTCATAATTACTAGTTGACCGGGTCCTCTCCACCGGGGTGGAAGGGATGACACTTCATGAGTCGGATAACTGCTAGGCTAAGTCCATGCAACGCGCCATATCGAGCAATGGCATCCATCGCATACTGCGAACAGGTCGGCTCAAATCGGCATGATCGACCGAGCAGCGGCGAGACGATGAGACGGTAGCCTTGAAGGATGCACAGACACAGCCCTCGCATCTCAGTCCGACCTTGGTCGAAGAAGATGAACACGTTGAAGTGACGCTTCCCACAGCCGCATCAATTCTGCGAACGGCTGGAGCAACGCTTCTTGCTTCGGGAATACCAGGACAGCCTGGCCAGGGACAAAATCCTGGTGCAGATGTCTCACAAGATCGCGAAACACTCGCTTCGCCCGATTGCGCCTGACCGCATTCCCAAATCGCCTGCCGACGATAATCCCAACGCGACTGGGTGCATCATCCATCTTGTACGCCATGAGGTTGAAAATAGTCGTAGAGATTCGCCGGCCATGGCGCTTGACGGTTTCGATATCCCGGCTAGCTCGTAAGAAGATGCCCTTCTGTCCTTGCTGCTTTGACATCACGAGAAAGACGACTCCATGGCAGCGTGCTATCCATCACATCCTGAGAAGGAGTGTTCGCGGCAGGTGAACGTACACAACCCATTCAAGTAAGCGCGCCGCTTAACAGGAAGAAGCGCGAAAAGACCGGAGATCGAAGTCGAGAGCACCCGCAGATCCAGGCAATACGATCTAGACAGTCAACCGCGCTCGCCCTTTGGCACGCCGACGGGCAATCACTTTACGCCCGTTCTTTGTGCTCATGCGTTTCCGAAACCCGTGCTCACGTTTTTTCTTTAGGTTGGATGGCTGTTGCGACGTAAATGACATGACGTTCCTCTCCCAATGGCAATAATGCGTTCCTTCAAAACGAAGGACGCATTATATGAGCGGCTTTCGGGCCTGTCAATTTTGCTCTTTCCTCACAACCCAGGTCATTGTGAATCAAATCGCACCTTCCCAGCCTAACCCCGGTCGATTGAGGCGCTTTTGCCCTCTCAATGCCAGACCGCCACAGAACATCTTGACAGACTCATCAAAAATACTAGCGCAAGCATTTGAATTGTTGCACATTCTTATTGGCTTTAAAAGTCAGGTATCTGGCACTGAGCTTGCCAGGATATAGAAGATTGCCACATGCCGATGACCACGACTGCATGAGCATCGGTAACCCAACGATCACTATTCATAAATTTCTTACAGGAAGGGGGTGAAAAACATTATGGCGAAATTCTTTCTGAGCGTGTTGGCTCTCACGGTGATTACTACTTTCTCCGCTGGGACCTTTGTTCGCGCCCAAGAAGCAGCCCCAGTAGCCCCACCAGCTCCTGCCGCTCCAGCAGCATCTGCCCCAGCCCCCGCTGAAGCAGAGAAAAAGATGGACGGAGAAAAGGAGAAGAAGGGCAAGAAGGGCAAGAAAGGCGGGAAGGGAAAAAAGAAGGACAAGAAGAACGGATAACCCTCGCTGCCTTTTCGAAGAAGCTTTATTCGGCGAACCCCTTCCCGGAAAACTCGGAAGGGGTTCGCTTATCAACCGGAACCGTTATACAGAACTTAGCGTGTCCGCTCGACATCGGCCACTAGTCAGGGGAATAGGGAACGATTAGCGTAGCGACTTTCGTTGAGTTTCTTAAGGAGGACAAAATAATGAAGACCAGACAAACCCTAGCACCTCTTGCTCTTGCCGTCCTGTTGGTGACCGGATGCGCAAAGCCCCCGGCAGAGCAAATCGAGGCAGCGGAGAAAGCAGTCAAGGAAGCACAGCAGAGTGGCGCCGCCACCTACACCGCTCAGGAGTATGCAAAGCTTGAGGGCGCCCTCGCCGCCCTAAAGAAAGAAGTCGGGGACCAGGATGGGAAGTTTGCACTCCTTCGTGACTACGGAAAGGCCGAACAGCTTGCAGCCTCCGCCAAAGCTGACGGCGAACGCGTAAAGACCGAAGCGACTAAGAAGAAAGAAGAAACCAAGGTTGCAGCCCTCCAGGCCCAACAGGTCGCGCAAGATGCAGTGAAATCGACGCTAGACCTGGTCGCCAAAGCGCCAGTTGGGAAAGATCGTGCGGCACTCGAAGCCATCAAAAACGATGCAGAAGCCCTCAAGTCTTCACTGAACCAGGTTCAGATCGCACTCGACAAAGAAGACTTTCCAACGGCACAGGCCCAAGCCCAAGCCATTCATGACAAGAGCCAGGCCGTGTCAGCAGAAATTCAGAATGCCTTAGCGAAGGTGGGAAAAGGAAAGCCTTCTCCATCAAAGAAGAAGTAGGGTAGGGGTTTCAGATGACCTTGGGCCGAATGACCAGAGCGATCGTCACCTGGAGCATCTGTGCCATGATTCTGGCCGGATGCGTCCAGGCCGTTCCGCCGGACCTCGTCGCTGCGATTGATGCCATCGATCATGACCTGATCGCAATGCGGGCTCCAGAAGCGGCACCGGAGGAGTATGGCCACTTTGTTCGGCAATGGATCTCGCTCAAGACCCGCGTGCAGTCAGACGATGATCTCATCCGGTGGCCATGGGAGACGAACGATCTCGAAGACGCCCTCAGACGGTTGCACGATGAGGGCGGGAGTACCGTCGCCCGGTTGAATGACCGGCAAGTCTCACAACGCCATACGGCGGAAGCCAAGCTCGCTCGCCTCGAAGCACGTCTCCAGGTGATCGCCTCACAGGTGGAGTCGATTGACGGACGCATTGTGCTGGGAGAAACACCAGTCCAAACCGACCTGCTCATTAAGCAGGCTCGCTCATTCATCGAACAGAAAGACTACGAGCGATCCATTCAGGCCTCAGAAAAGGCGAATCATGCTCTCCTGGCTCTGACCACCGTGCTGACTCGCGAACTGGGACGCTATGCCGACGACAAACGGATTGCCCATTGGCAAACCATGGCCAAGCAGACAGTCGACTGGTCGCGCGCCCACCAGTCAGCCGCGATCGTCGTCAGCAAGGCCGAGCGGATGTTGACTCTCTACAAGAACGGACGCAAGGTGCTATCATATCCCGTCCGGTTAGGCTTTAACGGCATCCGTGAAAAACAGTTCCAGGGCGATGGGGCCACACCGGAAGGCCGGTATCGTGTGACGGCTAAACGCGGCCAGGGGAAAACTCAATACTATCGCGCCCTGGCGTTGGATTATCCCAATGCAGAGGATCAGCGGCGATTCACACTCGCCAAGAAATCCGGCAGGATCGCATCGGTCAATAGTATTGGGGGCCAAATCGAAATCCATGGGGTTGAGAACGAGCTCATGGCGCAGACCCTCGGCTGTATCATGCTCGACAATCCACACATGGCCACCCTCTTTGAGCGGGTCACGCCGGGAACACCCGTCACGATCGTGGGAGCCTTGACCGGACAAAACTCAGTTGCGCTTGCCTTGGCCCAGTTAGGGAACCGAGAAGAAGAAACGTGAGCGGGTGGTGACTATGGCACGGGTGCTTCTCTCTCTCTCAGCAGTGATCATAGTAGGACTGCTCGTGGCGACCGTGCCACACAGCAGCCAGGTGATATCCTCCAGCCCTGAATCGTCCCAGTCTCCCGCCCTTGACGAAGCGAGCATTCGCAGCCTCCAAGCACGGTACAAGATGCTTTCCAAACAACTGTCCCAACTCATACCCCATCAGCCCTATATCTTGGTGGACACGGCTCGAAATCATCTGTACGTCAAGCGGCAACAGGAAGTCGTCCTCGACGCCATCGCCTCAACGGGGAGCGGAACCATTCTCGACAAACCTGGAGATGGCAATGACCAATGGGTGTTCGATACACCCCGGGGAGAATTTTCCGTGCAGTCGAAACTCACCAACCCCGTGTGGGTCAAGCCCGATTGGGCCTTCATCGAAGAAGGCTTGATGGTTCCCAAGAATCCCGCCGATCGCGTCGAGCAGGGTGTCCTCGGGGAGTATGCGCTGGGATTTGGAAAAGGCTATTTCATTCACGGAACATTGTATACGCGCCTTTTGGGGAAAAACGTCACCCATGGCTGTATCCGACTGAATGATGGCGACCTCAAAAGTGTGTACCAGCTCGCACGAGTTGGGACACCGATCATGATTTTCTAATCGTGTGCTGCCGGCGCAGAAACCATCCATGAACCTCTGCGCATTTGTCCTCCTCTTGCTTTCCTTCGCCACCCCAAGCTGGGCGGCGGACGTTGAGGTCTTCCCCGATGTCAACGTCAATGATGCGGCTTCACTTCAAGAGGCCTCTCGCGTCCTCGAAGAAGAACTGAAACTGGCGGCTCGACCCCAGACCTATGTCCTGATCGATCTCGTGACTCAAACCGTACAAATCAAAGGCCGCGGAATAGAACTCCATCGAATACCCATCGGAGGCTGGTCTGCAACTTCCAGTCAATCAATGGCGGGAACCTTTCGCTTGCACTCCCGCCCGGCCGTCGTACGCCGCAAAATTGACCCCACTGCAACGGTCGACCAAGAACCGATTTCCCTAGCCGACATGCCAATTCAGTACACGCTGTCGTGTACCCCACCACTCACACTCGAAATCCTACCGACAGCAGGGGAAAGTCCGCTCCAATGGAGCTTGTCCTCCGGGAAAACGTGGTGGCGGCGATTGCAGAACTGGGGAAACTCTTTCTTCACAGACCAGGCCAGTCAACGACATCCGTATCTTCAAGTCACCTTGTCAGCCGAGCATGCGCAATCCTTGGCATGGTCGCTCGTTGACGGCATGTCTTTAGTCATTCGCCGAGCGACCGATAAATAGATTAGCGCGGTCCTGAGTTGGCGTTGCCTTTTCGCCTCTGGATTCATAAGATACCAGCCGACTCCCCACACATGCACCACACCGATTTGTCCGAGGGAGATTCCATGCCGACACCATCACGCGAACAACTCGCGACACAGTTTCAGGATCAAATCACCCCAACCCTTCAGGGCCTACAGCGGCAGCGCGTCGTCGAACGGCTATGGGCCAAAGATCATCGGCTCTGGAAGGCGGAGCCCCGGGAGATCGCCGACCGCCTTGGCTGGTTGACCGTGCAGGACCAAATGCGCCAACAAGTCGAACATCTTGAGCGCTGTGTGTCAGTAGCCAAGCAGATGCGAATTAAAGACGTGGTACTGCTCGGCATGGGCGGCAGCAGTCTGGGGCCGGAAGTTCTGCGCACGTCCTTTGGATCCCAGAAAGGAGCGCCACGACTCTGGGTGCTTGACTCGACCGTCCCCGCCTGGGTTCGACAGGTGACCAAAGCAATTACTCCGGCCCGAACGCTCTTTCTCGTCGCAAGCAAGTCCGGAGGGACCATCGAAGTCATGTCGCTCTTCGCGCACTTCTGGAAGCTCGTGACGAAAACCAAGGGCAACCATGGAGGAAACCAATTCGTCGCCATCACCGATCCAGGAACTGGTCTGGAGAAAATGGCTCAGGAATATGGTTTTGGACAAACGTTTACCAATCCCCCTGACATCGGAGGGCGGTATTCCGTCCTCTCCCTGTTCGGCCTCGTTCCCGCCGCACTGCTTGGGATCGATGTCGAGAAACTCTTAGACCGCGCTGCTGGCATGGCGGAACATTGCCGCATGGAGACAGCCATCGAGTCCAATCCTGGCGCGTATCTCGGAGCAGCGCTGGGGGATTTCGCCAAGGCGGGGCGCGACAAGGTCACCGTCATTGCTTCACCTGCCGTCTCAACATTTGGACTGTGGGTCGAGCAATTATTGGCAGAAAGCACCGGCAAGGAAGGGACTGGAGTGATTCCCGTGGCACAGGAACCGGTCCTGGCGCCAACCGCGTACGGAACCGACCGCTTCTTCGTGTATCTGCGCCTCAAGGGAGAGAAGAACGGCGTGCTCGATCGACAAGTTCAGGCTCTCGTCAAAGCCCAGCACCCGGTTCTGCAATTCGATCTCAAGGATCGGTATGACCTTGGGGGGGAATTTTTCAGATGGGAATGTGCGACGGCCATAGCCGGGCACGTGCTCGGCATACATCCGTTCGACCAGCCGAATGTTCAAGAGAGTAAAGACAATACCAATCGTGTCCTTGGAATGTTCCAATCGACAGGTCGTCTCCCCAAACAAATAAGCAGCAATCCCAAACAAGCCGCGCAAGACCTGGCTACCCATCTACAGACTGGCGCTTATGTCGCCATCCTGGCTTATACCACCCCTTCGCGTCAGTTCGAGACAGCCGTCAGCCGGCTACGCAAGACACTCGTCTCGCGCTACCATGTCACGACGACATTTGGGTACGGTCCCCGCTATCTCCATTCGACCGGGCAATTGCACAAGGGCGGGCCGAATACCGGGATCTTCTTGGAGCTCGTGGATCGAATGACTCCCGACGTGACGATCCCTGGCAAACCGTTTTCGTTCGGAACGTTGGCCCAAGCACAAGCCGCGGGTGATGTGGAATCGCTGCGCACGCACCATCGCCACGCCATCCTGGTCCAGTTAGGGCAGAACCAAGCTGCAACGGTGAAGGCCTTATCTGCTGCCCTTGCGCCCATTCGATCAACCCGCCGGCGCGCGACAGCACGGAAAAAGCGCCTCCGGTCCTCCCACCGTTAGAATGACTGCCGCACCTGACATCCGCATCGCACGCGATGCGCAGGAGTGGGCTCATGACGCAGCAGCACTGATCCATCGGATCAGCGAACAGGCCATCCAATCCAAGGGCCAGTTTCTCATCGCGCTGTCCGGCGGGTCCACGCCAAGAATTTTATATCAGACCCTGACCTCTCCAGAATGGAAGGGACGATTCAATTGGCGACAAATCCTCTTCCTCTTTGGAGACGAACGCTGCATTCCGCCTGAACACCCAGAAAGTAATTTTGGGATGGCGCAGGCGGCACTGTTTCAGCCGTTAGGCATTGCTCCCGGTCAGATCTATCGGATGAAGGGCGAGATCCCGGACCACGGGTCCGCTGCACGCGAGTATGAGGAAACGTTACGAGGACTTACGCACTGTGTCGCCCAGGAATTCCCACAGATCGACTTAATCCTCCTCGGCCTGGGAGACGACGGACATACCGCCTCGTTGTTTCCTGGAACCTCGGCACTGCAGGACCGGACGCGAGTTGTCACCGTCGGTCAAGCCCCCACAGGCATTCCATTTCGCCTCACGCTGACTCTAGGTGTGCTCAACCGGGCGACTGTGGTACTGTTCCTGGTCACCGGTGTGGGTAAAGCACCCATGGTGCGCGCCATCTTGGAGCCGAAGAGCGCAGCAGACCGAGCGTTCCCGGCAGCCATGGTCGCACCGGACTCGGGCCAACTGATTTGGATGCTCGACCACTCCGCAGCGCAGCAGCTGACCAGCCGCCGCTGAAGAACTCGGTCAATGAGGCGATATGATCCTAGCAGGCGATATCGGCGGGACGAAGACCAACCTGGCCCTCTATGATTGGACCACCGAGCGAGCTGAACCGATTCGCATCGAGTCCTTCCATAGCGCCGACTACAAGTCCCTCGAAGAGATCCTTGAAGAGTTCCTCACGCCGCCCAAACCACCGACTCCGATAGACGAGTTAGAGACGGCGGAACCAGGCAGCGACGATGCGCCGAAAGACGCCCCGCCTGCCGAGCCCCTCAAGCTTGCCGCCGCTTGCTTCGGGGTCGCCGGACCGGTCATCGAGAACCATAGCCATACCACCAATCTTCCCTGGGTCGTCGATGGCCCAGCCATCGCCAAGCAGTTCGACATTCCACGCGTGCAATTGCTCAACGACCTTGAAGCGACGGCCTATGGAATCTTGCTGCTGCGGCCTGACGAGCTTGAGACGCTCAATCCCGGTATCCCGCCAAAGAAGAGACAGGCCTTGGCACTCATTGCCGCCGGAACAGGACTAGGTGAAGCCATTCTCTTTTGGGACGGGAAATCGTATCGCCCCATGCCGTCAGAAGGAGGCCATACGGACTTCGCCCCGAACAACGACTACGAAATTGAGCTGCTCCGCTATCTACGCAGCCAGTACCTCCATGTCAGTTATGAGCGAATACTCTCAGGCCCAGGATTGCACGCGATCTACGAATACATCCGCGACACGAAGAGTAACGAACCGACCTGGCTTGCGGAAAAGATCAAAGCCGGCAACGCAGCCGCTGAGATTGCCGAAGCCGGATTGAAAGGGCAGGCAGAGATTGCCAAGCAGACCCTAGACCTCTTCGCATCGATTTATGGCGCAGAAGCCGGCAATCTCGCGCTGAAAGCGCTCTCGCTCGATGGAGTCTATGTCGCCGGCGGTATCGCGCCGAAACTCATCAAGAAACTCCAAGACGGAGCGTTCATGAAATCCTTCACGAACAAGGGTCGCTACAAACGATTATTGAGCAACATGCCTGTGAAGGTGGTCATGAACCAGCAGACAGCTCTGCTCGGGGCAGCCTCCGTCGCCAGCGCCCTCTCCCACGCACCGGGCCAATAATGACTTCAATGGATCTCGACAGCCTCAAAAAAGCTGCTGCCGTAAAAGCCGTCGAGTTCGTCCGCGACGGGATGGTGATCGGACTCGGCACCGGCTCCACTGCGAAACATATGGTGATTACATTGGGCGAGAAGGTTCGCGCTGGCATGAAGCTGCGCGCCGTGCCGACGTCGCAAGAAACAGCCATGCTCGCGAAACAGTCTGGGATCACTCTCATTGATACCGACAACCGTTGGGAGATTGACGTGGCCATCGATGGAGCCGATCAGGTCGATCCCGGATTCAACCTGATCAAAGGCGGTGGCGGAGCACTTTTGAAAGAAAAGATCGTCGCTGCCTCAGCCAAGCAGTTCATTGTATTGGTCGATCATACAAAGCAGGTCCCGGTGCTCGGAGGGTCATTCCCGCTTCCCATTGAAGTCATTCCCTTTGGCTGGGGAAGTACGGCGCGCGAAATCGAAGCACTCACCAAGAGCCGTGTAGTACTCCGAGAACGAAACGGTGTTCCATTCAAAACCGAGGCCGGCAACATGATTGTGGATGTCCATCTCGCAAGGATTGACCAGCCGAGAGAACTCGAAATCGCATTGAACCAAATTCCCGGGATCGTGGAAACCGGCCTTTTCGTCAACCGAACGGACGTCTTAATCGTCGGCACACCCCAAGGCGTCCAAATCCAACATGCCCCGAGGACATGAGTGAGTCCGTCAGCAGACGCCATGCGTTCAAGATCTTGGCCAAACAGGCCCGCTTCCTGCTGGTCCTTCCAGTAGCACACACACTTCTCTCAGCACTCGTGCCAGCTGGTGCCGCAACCACGACTGCACGACCGAAAGGCGAAGATATGAATCTTGATGAAACGCCCAGCAGCACCGATCCCTATCGACTGCCCCGACACATTCTTCCGCTTCGATACGATCTTCGGCTCGAACCTGATCTCGCAACCGCAACATTCTCAGGCAAAGAAACCATCACCCTCACGGTCAAGCAGCCAACAAGCACAATCATTCTGAACGCCATCGATCTCGCAATTGCTTCAGCCATGCTCGAAGGGTCAACAGGTCAACGGCTGGACGCCACGATTGATCTAGAAGACTCGATACAACGCTGTCGGCTGACGTTTCCTCAGTCCATCACACCCGGTGAATGGCGGCTACATCTGACCTTTCAAGGGAAATTGAATGACCAATTGCGCGGGTTCTATCGCAGCACCTATAAGGATCATGCCGGCGTCGCGCACACGATGGCCGCGACGCAATTTGAAGCCACCGATGCGCGGCGGGCCTTTCCCTGTTGGGATGAACCGGATTTCAAAGCTGTGTTTGCCACAACCCTGGTCATCGATCCAGGCCTGACCGCTGTGTCGAATACGTTAGTCGCATCGGAGTCCATCGAGGCCGGCAAGAAAGTGGTGCGCTTCGCCGACAGCATCAAGATGTCGACCTATCTTGTTGCATTCATCGTCGGGCAGATCGAAGCCACCGCACCGGTGTTCGTCGGGAAGACGCCACTGCGGCTCTGGACCGTTCCCGGCAAGCAACCACTCACCCCGTTTGGCCACGAGATCG
This sequence comes from Nitrospiraceae bacterium, assembly GCA_023248355.1. Classification (GTDB taxonomy): domain Bacteria; phylum Nitrospirota; class Nitrospiria; order Nitrospirales; family Nitrospiraceae; genus Nitrospira_D. The sequence continues at coordinate 19,041 of JAHFES010000006.1, read as the reverse complement.
CAGCGGCATCGCTGAAGTTTTTCGAGGGCTACTACGGCATTCCGTATCCCGGCGACAAGCTGGATCTGCTCGCCATTCCCGACTTTGCGTCAGGCGCCATGGAAAACCTCGGCGCTATTACCTTCAGAGAAACCGCGCTGCTCGTCGATCAACATACCGGCACACACGGGGAACTTGAACGGGTAGCCGACGTGGTTGCCCATGAGAACGCCCACATGTGGTTCGGCGATCTGGTGACGATGTCTTGGTGGAATGGACTCTGGCTCAACGAAGCCTTCGCCACCTTCATGGAGATGTTGGCCGTCGACGCGTGGAAGCCGGAGTGGAAGCGGTGGGATGCTTTCAGCGTCTCACGGGCTGCCGCCTTCTCCGTCGACGGCTTGCACAGCACGCGACCGATTGAGTATCCCGTTCGCGCGCCGAAGGATGCCGATGCCATGTTCGACGTGTTGACCTATGAAAAGGGGGCCTCCGTCCTCCGCATGCTCGAACAACATATTGGACCGACCGTCTTTCGTGATGGCGTTCGCGAGTATCTCCGCGCCCATGCCTACGGCAATGCCGACACGAAAGATTTGTGGGTTTCGCTGGGACAGGCGGCCAAGCAGCCGGTCCCTGAACTCATGGATGGCTGGATCTTCCAGCCAGGCTATCCACTCGTGACGGCCCAACGGAACGGTGACGCTGAACTAGTTCTTTCTCAACAGCGCTTCACCTATCTAGCTCACCCCTCACCCCTGACCGCTGGCCCCTCACCGAGCCAATGGCAGATTCCCGTTCAGATCCGCATGACAACCGGTGACAAGACCGAGCATCGTCGTCTGCTGCTCACAGATCGTGAAACGCGCGTCGCTCTTCCACGAGGAGCCAAGCACATTTTCATCAACGAGGGCGGACATGGCTTTTATCGGGTTCGTTATGACTCCATCGTGCTCCAGCAATTGCTTGATGCAGGTGTGGATCACCTCGCGCCGAGCGAGCGCTTCAACCTGGTCAGCGATGCCTGGGCCACGACCATCTCAGGACTCACGCCGCTGCCCGATTATCTCCAATTGACGGCCCATTTCACGCAGGAGCGAGACAAGAATGTGTGGGCGATCCTGCTCGATTCCTTCTCCTTCTTAAATCGCATCAGCACCGCCAACGAGCGCACGGCTCTGGAGGCCTTCGTCCGCGCTCGCGTCGCCCCGGCGGTTGCAGAATTGGGGTGGCAGCCTCAGGCAGGAGAAAATGACCTTGTTCGGCAATTGCGAGGAGAACTCATCGGCGCTCTGGGGAAACTGGGCAATGATCCCGCCACTCAGCAGCAAGCAGCGGAGCGCTATCAGCAGTATAGAAAAGACACAGCCACTGTGGACCCCAATGTCATTCCCGCTCTCGTGGCCCTCCTCGCCCATACGGGCGATGAAGCACGCTACGACGAGTTCTCCGATCGCTACCGCACAGCCGCCACGCCGCAAGAAGAACGGCGCTACCTCTTTTCACTGGCGGCGTTTCAGTCCCCAGCGCTGCTCGCACGCACACTGGCCCGCACGATCAACGGAGAGATCAGAACGCAAGACGCCCCCTTCATCGTTAGCGCTGTGCTGGGAAGTGTCTATGGCCGAGAGCTGGCCTGGGACTTTGTGAAGACCAACTGGGATCAGATGGACCGGCTCTTCCCGAAACAAGGCCTGCGCCGCATGTGTGGCGGTATCGTCGGCCTCGCCACCCCCGAACTCGAACGCGACGTCCGCGACTTTTTCACCACCCGCAAGATCGACCTCGGCGGCAAAACGCTGGAGCAGTACTTGGAGCAGCTCCGCATCTCAGTCGCATTTCGTGAACGAGAGCTGCGGCACTTGAAAGAGCGTCTCAAACCCTAGCGTGTCATCGGGAGGCGTATGACCGTCAAATCAATTGCGTTCACAATGTACCCTGTCAAAGACATCGTTCGCGCGAGGAGATTCTACGAACAGGATCTCGGGCTGACGGCCGCCCGGATTTTCCAGGACGCGTGGATTGAGTACGACATTGACGGTCAAACCTTTGCGATCACCACGCTCGCTGAAGGCATCAACCCCAGCTCCACGGCAGGCGGCGGCAGCGGTGGCCCCTGCAATAACGGACAGAACATCAACTCGCTCCTCGGCAAATTGTTTCGCCTTGATCCGGCCACCGGCAATGCTTGCACGAATGGGATCGACAATCCGTTTGCCGCAGGCGGAGGCGCCGCAGAAATCTGGAGCCTGGGCCTGCGTAACCCCTGGCGCTTTTCGTTTGACCGGCAGACCGGAGAACTCTATGTGATGACGCAGGGCGGTGGTCAGTTCCGAATCGTCCCGAATTGATCACCGTTTACGCATATTTACCAGGATTGTCACCACACCCCCAACCTCGTTACAATCGCCCCGCTGGGAATACCGGCATTTCACGCAAGCGGATGACTGTCATGCCTAGTCGAATGTGCCCCACCTGCGGAACCACGAAAACGCGCCTAGCTGCGCGGAAGACTCTGTCCGACGGTCTACTGAGCACATTCATGATCTACCCCCACCGCTGTCAACTCTGCGCGCAACGCTTTCGCACATTCCTCGGTCGTCGGGCAAACAGTCCTCGCCGAAGCTTTGAGCGCGTGAATGTCTCCTTCCCCGTATGGTTTCGCTCGCGACTCGCCTCACCACAGAAGATGGGGCAAGAAGGCGTGATCGACAATCTCTCGATTCGCGGGTGTCGTATCCGCTGCGCGACCCCGGTCACAGTGGGCATGCGGCTAGAATTTGAATTTCAGCATTCCAACTGTTCGTTCCCCATTACGATCGACGAAGCCGTGGTGCGGTCGTCCGTGGACAACACGATCGGTCTACGTTTCGTCCAACTCCAACGCGGAGATGAGCTGCGCATCAGGCAGATCGTGGATCTCTGGCTTCCGGAAACCGCCCAGTCGGCCCAGTAGCGTCGGCTGTACCCCGCGCTCGCTCTTCCGTCGTTCAGCTATTCGTGCCGGAGCACCGACAGCGGGGGCTGGCCGAGAATTCGGTAGGTACTGAGAAAGCCGACCATGACCGTCAGTGTAATGGTGACGGCGAAACCCACGAGCAAGACCTTCGGCTGAAGACTCCAGGAGAGATCAAACACGGTGGTGAGGGCTGCCCAGGACAACGCACTCGCCAATCCACCGCCAAGAATGCCGCCGACCGCCCCCAGGAGCGCGTACTCGACGGCAAACGAGCGCGCAATAACGCCACGTGTCGCCCCCACCGCTTTGAGAATCACCGACTCGTAGAGCCGACGATAGCGTGTCGCCGCCAACGCCGCCGCCATGACCAGCCCCCCCGACACGACACAGAAGAGCGCCACGGCACGGATGGCAAGGGACAGGCGATCGAGCACCCGCGCAAAACTGTCGAGCACATCTCCGATATTGATGGCGGTCACATTGGGAAACGACGTCACCACAGCCTGCTGCAGCGGCACTTCCTCTGGCGGGGCCACATGGACGGTGGCAACATAGGTGAGCGGCGCGCCATTGAGTGCGCCAGGCGAGAGGATCATGTAGAAGTTGGTTGAAAAGTTGCCCCACTCCACCTTACGAATACTGCTCACCTCTGCAGTGATCGCGGCACCTTGGATATCAAACTCCACCGTATCTCCGACAGTCAGGCTGAGTTGCTTCGCTGCGTCTTCCTCAATTGAAACCAGCGGCTTCGTGAAGACCTGTCCCTGTTTCCACCACTGGCCATTCACGAGCTGATTGTCCTTCGGCAGATCATCAAGAAAAGTAAGGACATACTCGCGGGAGAGATACCACCTCTTCCTGCGCTCATCTTTCTCGACGATTTTGTCTTTGCGCTCCTCCTCCTCGGTAGTGGCTTCCAGTTTGATGGTCTGGCCGTTGAGGGCGGAGAGCCTCGATCGAACCAGCGGCGTAAGCTGCGGCGTCAGATCGCCAGACCGCTGGTGCAAGAGTTGGGTAAACCCTTCCGTCTGATCGGGCTGAATATCGATAAAAAAGAAGGTGGGAGCATTCGTCGGGCGATTGTCGCCCACCTGCCTGAGTAATGCCCGCTCCACAAGCGACACGGTGGTCACCACCATCACTCCAATGCCAATCGCAATCGTGATACTGACCGCCTGGCTTCCTGGCCTCACGATGTTGCCCAGAGCTTGGCGCAGGGTGAAGCTCTTCGCCCTGGGACACCTCCTCAGAATTTGGATCACCGCCCAGGCGGACGTTCCGAGAAGCAGAACAGCGGCCACAAACGCTCCGATGAACAACAACCCCACCTTCCACGATCCGGCTTGCCACATGGACAGCAGGGCGAGTCCGACTCCGATACCAATCGACGTCACGCCCTTCACCCGATCAACGGTCCTCCATCGACTCCACCACCGCCTCTGTGCTCGGCTCGGAACAGCAGCGAGCGGCACGACGTCACGCCGAAACATCGTCGCGGGCTTGATGTCGCGGATCGTCAGCAGCGGCCAGAGCGCAAACAGAAGGGTAGACAACAGCCCCAAGGCTAGCCCTTTTCCAAGCGGAACGAGGGATGCGAGCGTCATATCGGTCGCGAATCCCAATTGATCGAGAAGGTCCGAGGCCAGGAATCCTGCGATCATCCAGGGCAGCCCTTGCTGGAGCAAGATACCGATGACAAGACCCATCGCGCTTCCAGCCAATCCCAGCAGCAACGCCTGCAGGACATAGGTCCAGATCACGGTTGCGGAGTCCGCACCGACCGTTTTCAGAATGGCGATTGTGGTGAGCTTTTCTCGCACGAATGCATGGATGGACGTCGCCACGCCAAGCCCTCCCACAAACAACGCCGTGAGCCCGATCAGGCCGAGGTAGCGGGTCAGCTGCTCCAAGAACTGTTTGAGTTGCGGCTGCGCGTCGCGATAGCCCGACACGCGGGCCGACTCGGACACGAGGCGCCCTCGTAGCTCGTAGAGGAGTGGCTCGGGAGCCATGGTCTGCGGAATCTTCAATAAATACCGTTCACGAATACGGCTCCCCAACTTGACTAACTCCGCTGCGCGAAGACCTTCCTGTGATATCAGAACTCGAGGACCGAGGCTGAAGGCATTGGCCATCCGATCCGGCTCAGTCCGCACCACGCCCGTAATGGCGAACAGACCCTGGCCGATCTTGAGCTGATCTCCGACAGCAAGGCCCATTCGAATCAGAAGGGACTCTTGCACCACGATTCCAAAACAAGATTGGCTCGGGCATCGTCGAGCGTCCAAGCGAAGCAGTTCCGCCAGATTCTCTCGGGGCTCGAGTCGAAGCGTGCCATAGAACGGATAGTCCGGCTCAACTGCTTTGAGTTCAATAATCTGTGTCGGCTGGCCGCTTATCATAGGTCTGTCAGTTCTGGCTGCCATCGCCACGAGCTCACTGACATGTGTAGTTGCAATGCCGCGATCACCCAGCGAGTCCAACAAAGCCTGCCCTTTGGCACTGATCGGTCGAGGCAATCGAATTTCGAGGTCGCCCCCTAGCAAGCCCCGAGCTTCTTGTGTGACAGCCCGCTCTACGTTGGCACCGAAGAGGGATACCCCGACCAGCGCGCCGACACCGACCGCGATACAGACGAGAAAATAGAGGAAGTGCCGCCAGGCCGCGCGGGTCTCTCTCCAAGCCATCTTCAACAGAAACGGCATCATGCCTCGGGCCCAACAGGGGCATCTGAGAAGGAAGGCACGGAGTCAGACTCGAGATGCCCATCGCGCATGGACACCACCCGTTGCATCGACGCGGCTAACGTTGAATCGTGTGTCACGAGCACCAGAGTCGTGCCGTAATCTCGATGCAGCGACAGCAGCAACTCGATGACCTGTGCGCCGGTGGCACTATCGAGGTTCCCGGTCGGCTCATCGGCCAAGAGGATGGATGGGCGACAGGCAAAGGCCCGTGCCACAGCGACTCGTTGCTGCTCTCCACCTGACAACTGGACCGGGTAATGCCCCATTCGATCCGACAATCCGACAGCCGTGAGCAATTCTGCGGCTCGCTCATCGGCCTGTCGGTCCCCGCTCAGTTCCAACGGAACCGCCACATTTTCAATCGCAGTCAGCGTTGGGATCAGGTGAAACGATTGAAAAATATAGCCGACCTTCTCTCGCCGAAATCGGGCCATGCGACTCTCGGACATCGAAGTGATGTCGGTGCCGTCGAGCTCAATCGATCCAGAGGTCGGGCGATCGAGTCCAGCCATCAATCCTAACAAGGTCGATTTGCCGCTCCCGGACGGTCCGACAATAGCAACGGTTTGCTTTGCAGGAATCGTAAAGGTGATATCGTCGAGAATCCTGACAGAGCGACCAGCTGCCGCCAGCACCATTGAAACCTGATTTACTGAAATCATGAACGACTTCACTCCTCCAACAGATGACGGCACATTGGGTGGTATTATACTGTACGCGGAAAGAGACTGAATGAAATTGCAACGCTTCATGCCACGACTTCAGCATATCAGCAGCATTTTTCTCACAGTGGTTTTCATACTGGTATGCACACCAACGTCGTTCGCCGGACCCGCCTCTGGCCAAGATCCTCGACCTCGGATCGTTGCCTTTGGGGATAGTCTCACGGCAGGACTCGGCGTAAGCGCCGACGAATCCTATCCGGCCCAACTCCAGCAGCGCCTGGATGCTCTCAGGTATCACTATCGTGTGATCAACGCCGGAGTCAGTGGCGATACCACAGCTGGCGGTCTTCGTCGTGTCCCCTGGGTCTTAAACAGTAAGCCGGACATCGTCATACTCGAACTGGGCGGTAATGATGGGCTCCGTGGGCTCAGCCTCGATCAGACGAGAAGCAATCTTGACCAGATCCTTCAACGCTTACAACAAGCAGGCGTGAAAGTCGTACTAGCTGGCATGAAGCTGCCACCCAACTACGGGAATGAGTACACGGCTGACTTTGAGACTCTCTACCAGGCCTTGGCCAAACAATACCGGCTCCCATTGATCCCCTTCTTTCTTGAAGGAGTGGCTGCTTCTGCTACGTTGAATCAGGCTGATGGTATTCACCCGACGAAGGAAGGTTACACGATCATCGCAGAACAGGTTCTGAAGACACTCTGTCCCTTGCTTGATCAACAAACCGGGAAACCCTAGAGCATCAGGGGAATGGGGGGGGTAGACTAAAATGGATCTCCTGCCAGGCCCCGAGGACCAGGCAGGAGGAATAGCAGCAGGGTACGCAACCTGAGCAATTACGATTTCTTCAAGAACGTGTCGTAGACGCCGTAAGCCAGGATCACCCCGATCAGCACGTAATACATGCCAGTGACCCCGCTGTAGTCCGGAGGCCCTTCACCAGCAGGCGCGTTCGCCAACACCGGCAATGCTCCAACCACCAACACGGTTCCTGCAATCGTACTGACTTGTGCAAGCATCTTTTTCATGCCCAACCCTCCTTCGAATCGAATGACCAAAAAGTGGGCCGCATTGTACTGAACCTCCCGGGGAAGGCGCAAGAGGCTTCCTGAGGGGACTGGAACCGTCTGTAGGAACTGGCCGAAGAAGACTGTTACCGGGGCGAGTTCTGCTTTGTGACGGATTTGAGTGTCTCGGCTACCTCTTTGAATGAGCTAGCGAGCTTGTCGATCTGAGTACCTTTATTGAGAATTTCACTAGCAACCGACTTCATCTGCCCGTCGTAGCGAGCCAATTCGCCCGCCAACTCGCCGACCTTGGCCACCATGCCTTTATAGGTGGCAACCTCACGCTGGAGCTCCTGCGACGCGGCTTGGGCAGTCTTTGCTTCCGCAATCGAGGTCTGGAGCTGTTGGGTCAGACGTCCCACATACGCTTCTCGATCTCGCATGTCGGATTCCAGGTTGACCTGCACCTTTTCGCTTTCCCGGCGACGATCTTCCAAATTCCTGATCGTGTGAATCCAGGTGGTTACTTCTCCCGCACCTAACTTCGGAGGATCCGGAACTTGCTCTCCCTTTTCGATGGCCTTCATCGCCGGCTGCAGCCATTCCACAAACTGCATCACCTCGCTCAGTTTGACGTCGGGAGGAGCGGACTGCATGGTTGAAGACTTCCCATTGGTCGTAGGATCAGCCTGCAGTGACGACTGTGGTTTTGTCTCTCTGGCCTCGCTGGTTTTCCGCGACTGCCGAGGCTGAGCCCACCGGTGATACTCCAGCAAGACCGCGATACAGTGACGGCACATGGGCTCTTCAGGAAGCGTGCAAGAACACTTAGAAATGAGATGTCCATCCTTCAAGCAAATCGTCTGCTCATAGAGACCGGAATTGCCGATGACGGCAGAGGAGATCTGGGCATCGTCCGCCTCAACGATACGGACGCGATTCTCCGTCAAGTATTGGTGGCCGATCTGGAATGCAGACGCCTCCGACACGGCTTGGATCATCTGCGGATCCAGCAACCCCAGTCGATCAGCACTGCAGGGGATCTTGTTTCGCATTTTCAACAGCCGACGACTCCGGTACGATTATTTTTTGAGTGTGCCTGTCGATCGCGATACTGTCAAGAACAGCTCAGTTTCGAGCAGGCTCTCCTCTCAGGCGGCGCTCGTACGACGCCAAGGTCTTGTCACTGGAGAGGGATTACCCACAGCGCTGGGGAGGCCTTTGCCCAGTCATTGGTGTCAACATAATGTAGTCCGCGATACGCTCTCGCATGAGTTCCTGAATATCATTGGTTCTCGTGCGATCAAACGAGGTGAGGTAAACGGTCGTTTGTTTCACATGGCCAGACAGCCGGCGGGCCACTCGCATAGGCACGGGGAGATTGTATTGAATATGACCCCCGCCCGTATAACTCAGAATCATGGTGCGGGAACCACTCATGTCGCGACGCAGCTCTCCCAACCTCGCGACGAGGGTCTTCGCCATCCCTTCATCACGAACCATCGACGCCTCGTACATCGTTCGATAATCCTCATCGGTTCCGCCACCATGACAACGCCGAAGCTGATCGACAATCCGCCCGCGATACCCCGGATCATCGACGATCTCTTCCTGTTGCATCTCCCATTGCGTCCACTCCGCCTCCTGCTTGGCTTGTTCCAGGCCAAGCTTCACGACGCGGCGGATTAAAGATTTAGGCGGATTCATGGCGCGGATGGAGAGATGCTGATTGCGGGCAAAGATCACCAGTGGTTCATAATCTTCAAACGCCCCGCCCCAATTCTGTTTCCATCGGACCTGTTCCAGAAACTCGCCATTCACAGCCTGACCCTTTAACAGATATTCGTCCAAGGCAGGCTGCCCATCCCACCCAAACATTTCCATCCCAATCGTGGGCTGCATGCCATCGGAGATCAGCTGCCTCAGAATTTTCACCGCCGCCTCGATATGGTACTTGTTATGATGCTCCTCGCCAAGGTAGACGATCTCGTAACTCCCCAAATCTTTGAGCCACTCAGATAAGGAGAGGACTTGACCGGTCTTCGTCTCTAGTATCTGCCACGGCTGCCACTCGCCACCGTGATTGTAGCCAACGACAGCACGATGCTCAGGAAGACAACCGAGGCTCATGACGAAGAGACACACGAGAAACGCCACCCAGACTACGTGGCGGCATCGGACAGGGGCGAAGCCGAAGAAGGCAGATCCTCCCATGGTCAACTCCTACCACACCATTCAGAGAGCGAACAAGCTTCGCGCCTTGACGATGAGGTTTGAACGCCACTATGCTCCACAGTCTGTATTCATCCCATTCAGTCGCCCGTACAGTAAGCAGCCCATGATCTCTCGATGAAACCCGAGACCGATCCTCTCGCCGAATTCCGTAGCCTCGTCAGCCGACGCGCACGGCAATTCCCCACGCAATGGGAAGATTCGAAGCGGTTGATCGAGAAAGACGAATTCGCCTCAACCCTTGATCGACTCCTTCGCCTCTCTCAGGAGAAGGAACTACCCGCGACGATCAAAGAATCCTTGCGCGCGGTGTTTGGACAGAAGCAGGCACAACGAGTCCAGGACCTCGACGGTGAATCACTCAAGGCCCTGACAGGACTTCCCCCAGCCAAAGCTGTACGCGCCCTCTGCGTCTTTTTTGAACTGATTGCACATCCTGACTCCCAGTGGGCTGTCCCAGCGATGTCGAGTGAGGAGATTGAACGACGCATCCGCCAAACGGCCAATCCATTCGATCTCCTTTATCAAGCTGAGGTGGCCTCGGTATTGGACCTCGGCGCCGGCGACCTCTCATTGGCCAGTGAGTTGGTCGAACTGTACTTACCGGAACTGCAGCGGCAGAACCGCCAGCTCATCCTCCACTGCCTGGACCGGCTCCACCCCAATTCCAAACTGGGGGGCCCCCTCCATCCTGAGCAGGACAGACTGCGGGCACTACAGAAGAAGGTCGGTTCCTCCTTTGCCTTCTTTGGCAATCAGGACATGTTCGATCTCCGAAACCTGGATGACCATGGCAAGCTCGCTCTGCGCTACACGATCGTCACCTGCTGGGCGCCAGCCACGCCGACCTTTGCCTATGAGCCTGCCCGACTGTCTCAAGCAGTCATTGCCGAGGATCTCTGTCGCACAAAGGGATCCTTCCGCCACACTCGTTTCCAAGGCGAGTCTGCGCTCGAAGTCCAACATGGCGACCGTGCCCTTCTCTTCCCGTCCTGGAAGTTTGAGATCGTCGGACCCTTGGCCCTCCTCAGTCTCCTAGCCCAGCGAGGATCTCTCTGCGTTCTAGGCTCCGTCGATGACCAAGTCTTTTGGGAGATCCTGGCGCAATTACTGGAAGACCCGCGCTACCGACCTCAAGACCAGCCCTTCACCTCTGCAAGCCTCCCTGAGATATTTGGCGAGATACACCGAGCACTCGATCAGCTGTCGCTCGGTGAATCAATCAATCTGGGAGACCTCGGAACTCTTCGTCGCCAATTTCCGATTGCAGAACCGTCATCATCAAACTGTTCAACCTATTCATTTCGGCACGTTCGCATCAGCCGAGGAGCGACCTTCCCAGGCATGCCCACCAGCAGCACGGCGCGTAACTTTTCCTTAATGGCTGAAGAAGTTCCCCCCTGGTTCCTCACGCTCATCCCGACCTAGATCCTGATCCTCTTTCCTTGAGAATTTGTCGTGGCAACCGATGCTGCTACGGGCGTCGTTCATGACGTTGGCGCAAAAGACACGAAAAATTGACCGTCCCTAGACCCTTTGTTAGACTTCACCCGTGTCCTACCACCCCTCATGTTCACATCACCACACGCACTAATCCCATTATGAATTCAACGCAAACGATTCAAGCCATTCAGGAGAATATTGCCCGAGTCATCAAGGGCAAACCGCACGTCATTGAGATGACCGTTGTCGCCCTGCTGGCGCGAGGACACCTCCTGCTTGAAGATGTTCCGGGAGTGGGGAAAACCACGCTGGCTCATAGCCTCGCTCGATCGCTCGACTGTTCCTTCAAGCGTATCCAGTTCACGAGCGATTTGCTGCCATCAGATATCGTGGGCGTGTCGATCTTCAATCGCCAGAAACAGGCCTTCGAATTCATGCCTGGTCCCATCTTTGCCAACATTGTGCTGGCCGATGAGATCAACCGCACGACGCCGAAAACTCAAAGCAGCCTCTTGGAGGCGATGAGCGAAGCACAAATTTCGGTCGATAATCAGACCCATCCCCTCAGCCAGCCATTCATGGTGATTGCGACACAGAATCCCGCCGAATACCACGGGACGTTTCCACTCCCTGAGTCACAGCTTGACCGGTTTTTGATGCGACTACGAATCGGCTATCCGTCGCCGGAGGAAGAGAAGAAGGTCCTGGACCGATCCCAAGCCCTCCATCCAGCCGAGGACCTGCAACCTATGCTCACTGCCCAAGACGTGCTTGACCTCCAGGGACAGGTCGATAAGGTCCTGATGGAAGAGAGTCTGATGGAGTATCTCTTGTCGATCGTGCAGACGACGAGACAGTCTGAACTGTTGTCGTTGGGGGTGAGTACCAGAGGGGCACTGGCTCTGAGCCGGGCGGCCAAAGCGTTGGCCTTGGTTCGTGGCCGAACCTATTGCCTACCGGACGATATTAAGGAACTCGCCCCCATCGTCCTCTCCCATCGCATCATGGTGGCCCGGGCCCAGGGCGTTCGTCAGCGGAGCTTTGAGCAAGCCGAACGCATTATCCAGGACCTTGTGGAGTCGGTTCCCGTTCCTGTCTAGCCGCCCCCTCGAAGGCCGCTCGTGGGTACGATCGGGTGAACATGCTGTCCCAACTACGTGCGATCGTTCGACGCCTCACCCAACATCGTTCAACACGCCTCACGTCTGAAGGCCTCCAGTTTTTGCTCTTTACCTTGGCGGTCGGCGTGGCCGCGATCAATACCGGGAACAATCTCTTCTATTTGCTGCTCGCCATGATGCTGAGCATCATCCTGATCTCGGGAATCGTGGCCGAGCATTGTTTGCGGCGTCTTGAGTTTCATCGCCATCTGCCTGATCTGCTCTTCGCCAACGAACCCACCATGGCGACCCTCGTCGTGAAGAACCGCAAATCCAGGCTCCCCAGCTTTTCGCTTCGATTGCTCGACGTGAGTGGTGGGTGGGATCTCGACCAGGGACTGGCCATTCGCCAGCTCCTCCCCGCTGCCAGCCAGATGCTCTCCTATCCCTTGGTCTCCACGAGACGCGGACGGCTGCAACTCGATGGTGTTCGCGTTGTCACGTCATTTCCTTTTGGCCTCTTTGTTAAAAAAGCCTATTACCCCGTCGAAGGCACGGCAGTGGTCTGTCCTGAAATCAAACCGCTCACGGAGGAAGTGCTTCACGATCTTCTGATTGCCGGATACGAACAGAGTGTTCATCGACGAGGGTACGGAAACGATTTGTACAATCTTCGCCTCTTCCATGCGGGAGACGACTCGCGGAATATCCATTGGGCGACGACGGCGAGAACGTCAAAACTAGTCGTCCGTGAAACTGAGGCAGAAAATCAACGCCGGGCCACCATTCATCTGTCCACGCTCGCACCGGTCAGTCACGACGGAGTGTTCGAAGAGGCGGTGGCCTTCACGGCTTCATTGGTGCATCACCTCGCAGGTCAAGGCTATCACCTCCGGCTAGTGGCAGGATCGTCTCGGTCTTCATTCGGCCAAGGCGAGACCCACTTGGTCGATCTGCTACGCATGTTGGCCCTCTGCGAACGATGCTCCCCGGACACACACCTCGGAACTGTCGTCAACCCGTTCGCAGAACGGGGGGACGTTGAGGAAGGGGCGCTCATTGTTGTGCGGCCTTGGGGCGGAACAGAGGTTCTGGGAGCAGAGAACCCCACGATCCTCATCGACGCAGCGACATTCGCGGGGACGCAACATGTCGTTTGATCAGGCGCTTCGACTCACATCCATCTTGCTCGCCACCGCGTCATTTATTGGGCTGACGCTCGGGGCCAACTTGCCGGAATGGCTCGTGCTGCTCACCGGCTCAGCTCTGATTCTGACGCTCCTGAAAACATTGGGACTCAGACCGATTGGCCGCCTGGAAACTTATACTACTCTCTCAGCCACAACCTGGAACATCCTCTTAGTCATCGGCTTTCTCGGGTTCTGGGTCGACATGCTATGGATCTCCGGCGAACTTCTGCCCGCCGGTGTCCACTTCCTGTTGATCCTCATGGTCATCAAACTCTTCAACCTCCAGCTCCGGCGTGACTATCTGCACCTCTATGCAATCAGCCTCATGGCCATCTTGGCGTCTGCAGCACTGACGACGGATCTGTGGTACCTCCCCATCTTTCTGGCCTATCTCCTCACTGGAGTCTGGACGCTACTGCTGTTCCAGCTGACCAAGAAATCGGAAGACACTGCCGGCCCTGCAACAGTGATTTCACAGCGACGAGACATCCCTGAGTCACAGAGTTGTGTCACGCCTCAATTATTCTGGCTCGCGAACGGACTTGCGCTCTGTGCATTCGGCTTGACCCTGGTCATTTTCTTTGCAATCCCTCGGGTGAGCGCCGGATTTTTACAAAAGGGCCATGGCGAGAATCTCCGCACCTCGGGGTTTTCGGATACCGTGAACTTAGGGGCAATTGGTCCGATCAAGCGTGATCCCAGCGTCGTGATGCGGGTCGAACTCCCGGATCGGCCCGCCCATGAGATGGGACGATTCTATGTACGTGGGGTGACATTTGACCGATATGATGGCAAGTCCTGGACGAATCGGCTGACTCATCGCCGCGTGTTGAGTGAACGGTCTCCGGGGACATTCACCCTTCGCCAGAATCAATCCCGTACACCGTCAAGCCTGGGACCCGCTCTCCGCCAGACTATTCTCCTGGAGCCCCTCGACACCCCCGTCCTCTTTGCGGCCCCCTATGCTGAGACGGTCAGCGGCCAATTCTTGACGGTCCAGTCTGACCCGACCGGAGCGCTCTATCTCCCCTTCCCCAGTTCATCGCGGATTGAATACTCGGTTCTCTCACGGGTCAATCTCGTGTTGCCGGCTGATCTTCAACCCCAATCCGTTTCGTATCCCGAGTCGGTTGTCAGACACTTCCTTCAAGCGCCTGTTCAATCGGAACGCATCGCAGCCCTGGCACGCGAGATTACTCAAACCAAGCTCACCAGCTACGAGAAGGCTGCAGCGATCGAGCACTACCTCTCACACAATTACCGCTATAGCCTCGATGTCCCTCTCACGGATCAAGAACATCTGCTCGAGGAATTTCTCTTCGCTCGCAAAACAGGCTACTGCGAACACTATGCGACGGCCATGGCTATCATGCTGCGGACGATTGGCATCCCCACTCGACTCGTCACGGGATTCCTGGCAACGGAGTGGAATGAGTATGGCAACTACTATGTGGTCAGGCAGCAAGATGCCCACGCCTGGGTGGAGATTCACCTGCCCCACTCAGGCTGGGTCATGATGGATCCAACCCCTGTTGTGAGTGAAAATGCCGGCGGTGCCGCTCCCGGATGGCAGGCCTTCGGCAGAATGATGGACAATCTCCGACTCCGATGGAATCGCTTTTTTGTACAATACAGTGCCGCCGATCAACTCGCTGTGGTTCGAGAGTTAAAAGTCAGTACCGCTTCAGTTCAAAGCCGCGCATGGGACTCTCTCTCAACGTACTTGAACCCTGTGGCGACGAGCCTTGGACAGGCGACCCGGTACCTCGCTGAGGGAAACTTGCGGCTCTTGGGCGCATTTTTCGGTCTCACGCTGATAGGTCTCGGCACCATCATTTGGCTGGCTTGGAAGCGGCCCTGGACAAGAGGGTCTCATTCAAAGATGGAGGCGCGAGAAGAGCAGGCGATCACGCATTTGTATAAGAAGATGATCCATCATCTTGAGCAGAGAGGCATTGCTAAACCAATAGCCACTCCACCGCTGGAGTTTATTCGTATCATTCATGCGGAGTGGAACAGCGCCAGCTCAACAGTGGCGACAATTACGGATCTCTATTGTCGGGCACGGTTTGGTCATGCGCCACTCACAAAAGAAGAACTGCTTCTCGCCAAAGACAACCTTCGTCAATTGATGCTGTTAGACCGGCCGAAGTCAGCGGCCAGGCCGTGCTGAGCATTTCTTTTCCAGTGCACTCCATAAGCCATCCAGGTCGACATTACCTCCAGTCAACACCACACCCACTCGCTTTCCAAGGAGCGCTGCTTCAGCGCGCAGGATCGGCGCAAGCGCGACTGCACTTGACGGTTCAATGACCAACTTTAGCCGTTCATAGGCAAACCGCATCGCGAGCAACATTTCTTCCTCCGAGACATGCAAGACGCTGGCGAGATGGTCCCGCAAGATCGGCAACGTCCTGCTCCCTAAGCTCGTTCGCAAACCATCGGCCAGCGTATTCGGATGGGGCATCGGCACGATCCGATTGAGTCGAATCGACGCTTCAACATCCGAAGCCCCGTATGGCTCACAGGCAAAAATCTTGAGGGTAGGCTGCAGATGATGGCCGGCTACGCACAATCCCGAGAGCAAGCCCCCGCCTCCCACTGGAGCTAGCAGCACGTCCAGTGACTTGACCTGATCAAGAAACTCCAGCATGACTGTTCCCTGACCGGCAATGACCTGTGGGTCATTGAACGCATGCACGTACATCGCAGCTTCTTGCGCGACCACTTCCCGGATCTTCTCTTCTGCTATCAACCGATTCTCCGTGAGCGTAACCGTTCCCCCATAGCTCACTACCGCGTGGTACTTCAGTAATGAGACCGGTTCGGGCATCACGACATGAGCTGAAAGACCAAGGAGACTGGCAGCCAACGCCATTCCCTGGCCGTGATTGCCAGAAGAGATGGTCGCCACCGCCTTTGTAATTCCAAGGGACTTCATCTGCCACAAGGCGTGGTAGGCACCGCGAAACTTAAAGGCTCCAGTCCGCTGGAAGTTCTCGCACTTCAGAAAGACATTCCCCCAGACTGTGGCATCGAGTTGCCTGCTCGTCACCACTGGCGTAACGTGTGCAACTCCTCGCAGGACACTTGCCGCTTTGGTTATCGAACAGAATGTGACGTCCGCATCCATCACAAATTCCTAGCCAGGCATGGGTCTAGGCACTCCACAAATGGAATGCCCAGCTCACATACGGGATTTCCCCTGCCCATAAGTGTTGCAGCAAATGCGAACTGTTTGAATTGGTCAGGGATGAGGAAAATTTGGAGCGGGAAACGGGATTTGAACCCGCGACCCTCGCCTTGGCAAGGCGATGCTCTACCACTGAGCTATTCCCGCTCTATTAGGACCTTAGGACCTGAAGGAGGGTGGAATAATACTGAGCTTAGAGTGCGCTGTCAAGCAAACCCATCTAGTTCTAAACTCTACGATTTCTCGGTTACCAAAGAATAATTTGCTACCTATTAGTAACATGCCAGTAGAAGCTACTAAATAATGACGTAACATATTGAATATTAATATTTTATACTATTCTTATTACCATGTCAGACGAATTGTCTGATACCTAATCTACTCAATCCCTTGCAACTTCAGAGTAGTGCTCATCGAACAAACTTATATTTTTAATCTTATCTTTCAATATCTTAACTGTCATTTAGACAGCGAGACCCACTGTGCCACAATGGTTCGATTATTGCGAAATAGTATGTGCTGATATGCCTACCAAAGATGAACTATTGACCGAATTTCCATCCATCGCGAGGCTGGAGTTCGGCATGAGCTTCAACTTTCTAGGCAGCTTAATCATGAAGGGGGGTGGGAGGAATTTCGGTTGGGCGTCAGTGAAGAAAGCGTGGGCTTATGGAAGCCCTCAACTTAGGAGGTGTCCACAATGTTTTTGTCACGTAGACAGTTTTTGAAAGTCTCCGCGGGAACTGTTGCCGCGATCGCGGTGGCAGACAAGGTCCTGGCGTTGACCGCGCTCCAGCCGGTCATCGAAGTCGGGAACCCGTTAGGAGACTACCCGGATCGGTCCTGGGAGCGTGTGTATCACGACCAGTACCGGTACGATTCATCCTTTACGTGGTGTTGTTCGCCGAACGACACGCACGCCTGCCGCATCCGGGCGTTTGTCCGGAATGGCGTCGTGATGCGGGTCGAACAGAACTACGACCACCAGACCTATGAAGACCTGTACGGCAACCGCGGCACGTTCGCGCACAACCCGCGCATGTGCTTGAAGGGGTACACCTTCCATCGCCGCGTATACGGCCCCTATCGATTGAAGGGTCCGTTGATGCGGAAAGGGTGGAAGGCGTGGATGGACGATGGCTCCCCGGAGCTGACGCCCGAGACCAAGCGGAAGTACAAGTTTGACAGCCGCTTCCTGGACGACATGCTCCGCGTGTCCTGGGACACGGCCTTCACCTATGCGGCCAAAGCGATGGTTATCATTGCCACACGGTACAGCGGTGAAGCCGGTGCGCGCCGACTGCGCGAGCAGGGCTATGCGCCGGAAATGATTGAAATGATGAAGGGCGCAGGGACCCGGTGCTTCAAGCATCGCGCGGGCATGCCGGTGCTCGGTATCCTCGGCAAGATGGGCAACACCCGGATGAACGGCGGCATCAACGCGCTGCTGGACACCTGGATTCGCAAAGTCAACCCAGAACAGGCGCAGGGCGGCCGCTATTGGTCGAACTACACCTGGCACGGCGACCAGAACCCCGCCCACCCCTGGTGGTCCGGGGCCCAGGGGTCGGACATCGACCTCTCCGACATGCGCTTCTCCAAGCTGAACACCAGCTGGGGCAAGAACTTCGTCGAGAACAAGATGCCGGAAGCCCACTGGAAGTTGGAATGTATCGAGCGCGGCGCCCGTGTGGTCGTCATCACGCCCGAATACAATCCGACTGCCTCGCGCGCAGACTACTGGATGCCATTGCGTCCGGAGTCAGACGGTTCGCTGTTCTTGGGCGCCATGAAGATCATTATCGATGAGAACCTGCACGATATTGACTTCTTGAAGTCGTTCACAGACGCCCCCATCCTCGTCCGCACAGATACCTTGCAGTATCTCGATCCGCGCGACGTGGTGGCTGATTACAAGTTCCCGGATTTCTCCAAGAGCTACTCGGGCCGGATTCAGTCACTGAAGCCGGAACAAATCGAGCGGCTCGGCGGCATGATGGTCTGGGACCTCAACAAGAAGCAGGCGGTTCCGCTGCATCGTGAGCAGGTGGGCTGGCACTATACCAACAGCGGCATCGATGCCGCCCTCAACGGCACCTATCGGGTGAAGTTGATCAACGGCCGTGAAATCGACGCGATGCCGGTGTGGCAGATGTACTTGGTGCACTTCCAGGACTACGACTTGGACACCGTCCATCAGATTTGCCGCACACCGAAGGACCTCATCGTGCGCTGGGCCCGCGACTCAGGCTCTATTAAGCCGGCCGCGATCCACAACGGTGAAGGGACCTGTCACTATTTCCATCAGACCATTAACGCCCGCGGCGCCGCGATGGTGCTCATCATCACCGGCAACGTCGGAAAGTTCGGAACCGGGCAGCATACATGGGCCGGTAACTACAAAGCCGGAACATGGACCGCCACGCCCTGGTCCGGAGCGGGTATTGCTGTGCATACCGGTGAAGATCCGTTCAACATCACGACGGATCCGAACGCGCACGGCAAGGAAATCA
>JAHFES010000051.1 GCA_023248355.1 Nitrospiraceae bacterium | reverse complement strand
GAGAAAGGCCAGGTGCGTTTCCACGACGTGGCCTACATCGAAGTCACGCCGCGGTTCGACAAGAAAGACAAGCTCACGCTGGCCGTCGAGCTGACGGATTTCTCCGTCTACTACTCGCAGGGTCTGGTGGACTCCATTGCCGCTGAACTCAAAGAAGGTAAAAGCGAAGTAGTCTGCGAGTCCGGCAAACTGCTCAAGATCAGCAAGGACAAGAACGGCATCGTCACCCGCGACGTGCTGACGAAACAGTGGACCGACTGGGTGGACTACTGGGCCGCGGATTTCAACTACGAAAGCCGGAAAGAGATCATCAAGGTCCCTCGTGGAACGGGCCTCGGCGGCGTGCAGGGGTTTCTGCCAGGGCAGGAACCGGCTCAGCGTGAACTGGCACTGCCCGCCGAAGATTTTGAAGAACGCTGGACCGGCGCCTACATCTTCGAAAACGAATGGCAGAGCTTCCGCACCCGCCAAAGCCGCGACCTGGAATTGACGACCGCCAGTCACACCTACCCCACACCTGGTCGCTACGTGATCGCGGTGAAGGTGATCGATATCTTCGGCAACGACACGATGACACTCGTCCCAGTAACGGTAGGGTGACTGCCTGAAAACAAGGGGTCTGTAGATTCATGAAGACCTCTGCAATCACCCGAGCGAAGCACCGGGGTCATTGCTTGACCTTGCACTTCGTACCCTCGTCAGCCAGCCTTCACTGCGTGGATAGTTTCTTGAACGCGAGACGGGCAGAACGAGCGAGAGTAGGCTGGTTTCTCTTGTCTGGTTGGTTGAACTAGACTAACCAGACGAACAAAACAAAGCGGCAATCGCACCAGATCACAACGGCAAACAGACCCCAGCCGATCATATTGAGGGCCATGAGCACGGCCGCATCGAAATCACCGTGAAGATCTCTGCCGACTATCCAGATACCAGACGGTAACGACAAACCCCTTCCCGCGAACGAGTCTCAGCGTGTTTCCTTCAAGATCTTTCCCGCCTCAGCAACCGGAAGCATGACCGTCAGCGGATCAATGGGCGAGGCCATAAACCCGCATCCCTCATAGAAGCGCTTGGCTGGCTCTGAGATCGCATGGACAAGAATCGCCCGGATACCGGCGATCTCTGCGGCCTGCACTGTGCGCAGCACCGCGTCACGCAGTAACCCTTTGCCGATGCCACGTTGCTGGAGACTCTTGTCAACCGCAAGTCGTCCGAGGACCATGACCGGCACCGGATCGGGCATATTGCGTCTCACCCGCCCTGGCGCTTCCGCATGCGCCACCGCGCCAACGGCAAGCGTGTAGTATCCCACCACGGTCGTGCCCACACAGACCACATACGTGCGCGAAGCTCCGCTCGCTTCGTTGTGAAGGGCGCGCCGGCGCAGCCAGTCATCCAGTACCGGCTCTCCGGAATCAAAGCTCAACAGATCATGCGTGGTGGACAATTTCTCGGGGGGCCTGATTGCATCAAGGCCCGCGCTCATTTGTCCCACACGGCCTTGGTCCGAAGGAAACGTCGAAGCTTCGGGTTGCGCGCGGGCGGGGTGTCGAGCAGGGCGGTAAAACGTTGGAATATTTCTCGAGAGAGCGCAAAGTACCGCCGATCCAGCAGTACGGTTTCCGCTTCCCGGCATGCAGTGTCGAGCATGAAATCAGACCGGCTTCTGCCGAGCGCTTCCGCCGCCCGGTCAATCAAAGCCTTCTGCTTATGACTGGCGCGGAGGTTGATGGTTTTCCCTTGTCCTGCGACGGCTTGGGTTCCCGCATGCTTCATGTGGCGCCTCCTTGTGCGTGTCATCACTATATCAGAATGTGCGCACACTGTACATACACCCATTCAGTCAACGTTCTATGGGGTCTTGCCGGAGGAGTCAGTGCGGGCGGGCGAGCCATAGCACGGCATGGGCTGTGAGGTCATTGTAAGGTGGCCCCGAAATAACTGATGCCTGGAATACAATTCACCGGCCTGCTTCCTGGTCCATCCATTTCCTTTCCATAGTCGCCGCTGGTCTTCAAATGATACGCTTGGGCGCATCGGTGGAGGACTCGCGTGCCGAGAATCATTGCTCACTTGGACATGGATGCCTTCTTTGCCGCGATTGAAGAGCGGGACACGCCGGCGTTTCGAGGGGTGCCGCTCGTGGTCGGCGCCGACCCATGCGGTGGGGAGGGTCGGGGAGTGGCCGCGACGTCGAATTACCTGGCGCGCGCCTATGGCATTCATTCGGCGACACCGATTTCTCTGGCGTGGCGGCTGTCCGAAGCGGCACGCCGGGCCGGCAAACCACCGGTGACCTTTGTGTCGGTGGACATGAAGAAGTACGCGCGTGTGTCGGATGAAGTGATGGGCATTGTGCGGCGATTCATTCCGATCGTGGAACAGGCCAGTATCGACGAAGCGTACGGCGATATGAGTTTCACCGGATCGTTTGAGGCGGCGGAGTCTTTATGCCGACGGCTGAAAGAGGCGATCCGTTCAGAAGCGCAGCTAACGGCCTCTGTCGGCATTGGACCCAACAAGCTGATTGCCAAAATTGCCTCAGGCCTGCACAAGCCTGATGGGCTCACCGTGGTGCGTGAGGAAGCGGCGGAATCGTTTCTGGCGCCGCTCCCGGTTCGCGCCATTCCCGGCATCGGTCCCAAGACGGAAATGCTGCTGGCCAAGAGGGGCGTCAAGCTGGTGAAGGATTTGAAGCCGTTGAGTGTGCTCCAGCTTGAGGAGTGGCTCGGGAAACGCGGCGTGGATTTGTACGACAAGATTCGCGGGCTCGACGACTCACCGATCGAGGAGTTCTCCGAACCCAAGTCGATCGGGGAACAGGAAACCTTCGATGCCGACACGCGTGACAGCCAGGTGCTGGTGGATCAGCTGACGGTCCTTGGTCAGGGCGTGATCGATCGCCTGCATCACGAGGGGTTTCAGTCTTTCCGCACCGTTGTGCTGACCGTCCGCTTTGCGGATTTTGAGACTATGTCGCGCACGCATACATTGGCCATGCCGGTTGGCGATGCGGCCACGTTACAGCGTGAGGGGTTGAAGCTGCTCTTGCCGTTTCTCGATCGGCGTGAGAATCCGCATCGGAAACTGATCCGGCTGCTTGGTCTTCGCGTAGAAAAGCTTCATTGAAAGAGAGGACAGTGGCCGTGGCGACGGAAACAGAGAGCGGTGCGGTGCCTATCGCCGATCGAATGAAGCACGATGAATAACAATTGATTGCGGGCACGGATCGCTTTATCCTGCGCGCGTGGTTCTCTGGTTTGTCATCCTCTATCTGCTTGTCTCCGTCGGCATCGGGCTCTTTGCGGCGACGCGCGTGCAGAACTCCAAAGACTTCGCCGTGGCCGGCAGGAGCCTGCCCTTGCCGGTTGTGACGGCGACCGTCTTCGCGACCTGGTTCGGGGCCGAAGCGGTGCTGGGTATCTCCTCCACCTTCGTGAAAGATGGATTGCGCGGTGTCGTCGCCGATCCTTTCGGGTCGAGCATGTGTCTGATTCTCGCGGGACTGTTTTTCGCGCCGCGCCTCTATCGACTCAACATGTTGACGGTCGGCGATTACTATCGGTTCCGCTATAACCGCACCGTCGAAGTGCTGTGCACACTCTGTGTCGTGGCGTCGTACCTGGGATGGGTTGCGGCCCAGTTCAAAGTCTTGGGGTTGGTGTTCAACGTGGTCACCGATGGCGGGGTCAGTCAGTCGGTCGGCATCGTGATCGGCGCGGCGATCGTCCTGACCTACACGACATTTGGCGGGATGTTTTCCGTCGCGATTTTGGACTTTGTTCAGATTTCCGTGATCATGGGAGGGCTGCTCTATATCGCGTCTCTCGTGAGTGGGTTGGCGGGAGGAGTGGGCGCGGTGATCGGACACGCAGCGGCCGCCGGTAAATTAGATTTCTTTCCGCCTGCCACGCTCACGGCGTGGATTCCCTTCATCGGGGCCTGGATGACGATGATGCTGGGATCGATCCCCCAACAAGATGTGTTTCAGCGCATCACCTCCGCCAAGGACGAACGCACGGCCGTGCGCGGGTCGTTGCTGGGCGGCACGCTCTATTTCCTGTTCTGCTTTGTGCCGATGTTCCTTGCCTATGCGGCGACGCTGGTGGACCCGGTGAAGTTCGGCGCTCTGCTGGAGCAGGATTCGCAATTGATCTTGCCGACGTTGATCCTACAGTACACGCCGATGGTGGCCCAAATTCTGTTTTTCGGGGCCGTCTTGTCGGCCGTCATGAGTTGTGCAAGCGCGACGCTGCTGGCGCCGTCGGTGGCGTTGAGTGAGAATGTCATCAGGCCCACGCTCTCCCGATTGAACGATTCAGAATTTCTTCGCCTGATGCGCATCGTGTTGGTCGGGTTTGCCTCTGTGGTGCTGGCCATCGCGCTCTGGTCGGACGCCAGTATCTACAAGCTCGTCGTGAATACGTACAAGATCACGCTGGTAGCCGCCTTCATCCCCTTGTTCGCAGGACTCTATTGGAAGAGAGCCACCACACAGGGAGCTCTGTGTGCGATCATCGGTGGTGTGATGACGTGGATTGTGTGTGAGTTGTTTGATGCACCCGACGCCGTTTGGCCGCCGCAACTCATCGGGTTTGTGATGGCGGGGGCAGGAATGATCGTGGGGTCGTTCTTGTCGTCGCGCCCGTCTGTGTCGAAGTGACCGGTGTAGGAAGAAAATGTGCCGACCTTAAGATGATTATGGAGTACTGACGGACTGCGCGCGTTTTTCTTCGATCTCGGCCCACCGAGTATAGAGCTGTTCGACGGCGGCCTGCGCGGCTTCAAGCGCGGCATAGCGTGTGCGGAGCGCCTCGGCATCGGACATGATGGTGGAATCATTTGCGGCAGCCTGGCATGTGGCAACGGCGGCCTCAGCCTTGGCAATTTTCTGCTCCATCTTGTCCCATTCTTGTTGTTCCTTATAGGTGAGCCCTTTGCGCTTTGGAGTGGACGAAGTCTGACCGGCCTCGGCGCTGGATCGTGCCTGGGAGGCAGGTGCTGATCGCTGGTTGCCGGTCGCCTTCCTGGCTTGGGCCGCTTCCCATTGTGCATAGTCGGCAAACCATTCCGCATTGCCCTGGCCGTCGAGTGCCAACAGCATCGTCGAGACGCGATCCAGCAGCCAGCGGTCATGGGTCACCAGCACGAGCGCGCCGGGGAATTCCACGAGACTGTCTTCGAGCACATCCAGCGTCGGAATATCCAAATCGTTCGTCGGCTCATCGAGAATCAGCAGATCCGCTGGTTGGAGCATCAATCGGGCAATGAGCAGTCGTGCCTGTTCGCCGCCGGACAACCGGGAGACCGGCAGATCTAATTGCTCGGGCTTGAACAGAAAACGCTTCGCCCAGGATACCAAATGCACCGACCGATCCTGATAGACGACCGCATCACCGTGCGGCGCGAGCGAGCGACGGAGCGTGGCTTGCTGGTCCAGCGAGTCGCGGTGCTGCTCGAACGTGACGACGCGAAGCTTGTCCGCGCGGGTGAGGGTGCCGGTATCCGGCTTGAGCGTGCCGGCTAGCAGTTTCAGGAGAGTCGTCTTCCCGCTTCCGTTCGGGCCCAGCAATCCAAGCCGCTGGCCAGGCCCAAGCAGTAACTCGAGGTTCCGCACGATCGGTTTGCCGCCCAATGACTTGCCGAGCCCTGTGGCCACGACTAATTGCTTCGACCGGCGTCCCGATGAGGTAAAATCGATTCCTGCCGTCCCCTGCTCCCGTCGACCATCGAGATTGCTCAGTTCATCGATCAACTGCCCAGCCGAGTCGATCCGCGACTTTGCCTTGGTCGTGCGGGCTTTGGGCCCACGTCGCAGCCATTCCACTTCACGACGCACGCGATTGGCCAGCGAGGCCTGATAGTCGGCCTGGGCCGCCAGGGCCGCGTCACGTTGCTCGAGGAAAGCGCTGTAGTTGCCTTTGGCTTCGAACATGCCGTTCGGGTAACAGCGATTCAGCTCCAGCATGCGCGATGCAATCGATTCCAGAAAACGGCGATCGTGACTGACGACCAGAAAGGCGCGGGCCTCGGTTTTCAACAGGGATTCAAGCCACAGAATTCCCTCGACATCCAGATGGTTCGTCGGCTCATCCATCAACAGCACGTCCGGTTCCCGCATGAGCGCGCGGGCAATCGCCAGCCGCTTTTTCCATCCGCCGGAAAGGGTGGTGACCGACTGATCGGGCTGTGGGAACTCACCGAGGCTGAGGGCTTTGGCGATTCGGCCTCCATGTTCGTGGGGATCCAGTCCGTCATCGATGAGGACTTGCGCGAGTACCTCCTCGACCGTCTGAGCCGCTGGGAATGAGGATTCCTGCGGAACGTAGCCCATCCGTACATGGCGACGCATCGATCTGGCGCCCTCATCCGGTTCCTCAAGGCCAGCCAGAATCTTGAGCAGTGTGGACTTGCCAGAGCCGTTGGGGCCGACTAAGCCGACGTGGTCGTCTTCGCTGAGAGCGATCGACAAGTCGGTAAAGAGGGGCTTGACTCCGAAGCTTTTGCTGATGGATTCGCAACTCAACAGAACTGTGGGTGGCATAGTCTCCTAGATTCGATGGATATACTGACTTGTTCGCAGTAAGAGGTTTGGGCGGGGTTGATTAGACCGGCCGTCGGCTCTGGCGAGATACAGTGTAACAGGGATTGCGAAGCCGTCGCTAGTCTTCTCGTCCGAAAGTAAGAGGTTATGGCAGATAGCAGGAGACAGAAAAGTTCCGGAGAATCCGAAATCCGAACGACGTGCTCGACTGCCTTCGACAGGCTCAGGCCTCGAGCTTGTCGAGAGGAGCTCGTCAAAGTCTTCACGAATGACGAATCAATTAGTGCTCCAGCGTGTACCAAACGAGACGGCGGACTTCTTTGACCGTAAAGGGCTTCCGCAGAACCTGCCGAGCGCCGAGCAGTTTCGCAACGTTCAGAAAATTATTGTCGCCACTTGCGCCGCTCATGGCAATGACTTTGGCGTTTAGAAACTCTTGCGTCAGGGCGAGAGTGACTTCCATCCCATCCCGTTCCGGCATCAGGATGTCGGTAATGACCAGGTCGGCTGGATCTTCGCGATAGAGCGTGAGGCCGATCTGTCCATTGGCGGCTTCGCGGACCTGGTGCCCATCCTCTTCGAGGATGTGCCGCAGCAGGGCACGGATCGGCGCCTCGTCATCAACGATCAGGATTGAAGCCATGTCTCTTCCACCCAGATTCGGAACGTGTCACTGCGGCATCCATCGGTGTTTCCAGCGAGGGATCGGATTAGGCCGCACGTGCGATGAACGATTCCGCCCCAAGATGGACTTCCTCGTCCTGATAATCAGGCTCACCACTTGGGAGCACCAACACCATTTCTTGCCGCGCCAGACGATGCTGCTCGATCACCGGGTCATGGATATTGCCACAATTCATGCAGCGATACCCGCTCGCCCACATGTGTCCGGTGGTGCCCTCGAAATCCAAGAAATGATCCCCTACCATCAGACCTCGGCAGCGTGAGCAATTCATGATCGTTCTCCTTGGTTACAGGTCTAGGAACTCGCGCCCTTTGTTAGTAGGATAGCGAAATCTCCGGCGAGCGGTAGACCCAGAGGAAGTACCTCGGAAGGGGGGCATCGGTGGGAGGCGCCCTCTGAATTCGTGGTTTCGCAGTCATTCAGGGGTATTCTGGCACCATCTACGATCGTTTTCCGTGGTGCCTTTCCAGGGTGCTCAAAAGGTTTTTCAACAGCCTGCTAGAGGCTCGATCGGCCCGGGTCTTCCTTCTCTTCCTTGCCTGGTTGTGTTCCCTTCTGGTCATGCGGAGCGTAAGCTGAACCGATGCAACTTCCAATGACGACCCGTCTCGTGATCCGGCGGGGGATCATTCTCTTTCTTGGCCTTATCGGAGCGGGGGCGGTGGGGCTCGTCATCTATGGGCTGCTCTTGGCCTCAAGTCTCAGTCTTCCAAAAAGCGATGAGCATCCTCCGCTGCTCATCTATGGGGCGCCGTTTCTCTTTCAGCCTGGGACATCGGTTTCGGAATCCGGACTGATTGGTCGTCTGCATCGGCTTGGCTATCGGCTGGTGCCACCGCCGATCAAGAATCCCGGCGAATATTTGGCGACCGACGATACCATCGAGATTTATCTTCATCCGCAAGAGGAAAACCATGCGCCGGCTCGCATGGTCACGTTAGTGCTTGCGCAAGGTGTGGTGACGGAGGTCCGTTCCGGACCAGATGGACTTGCTGAGTCGCTCGTTTCGCTCGAACCACCACTCATCAGCGGCATGCGCGCAGGGTCTCGTCAGATGCGGGAGTGGATTCCGTTGAGCCGGATGCCCTCGTCGGTGATCGATACGGTGCTGGCCGTGGAAGATCGTCGGTTCTTTTCCCATGTCGGGATCGATCCGATCGCCATCGGCCGCGCGCTCTGGGCCAACGTGACGCGCGGTGGGGTGGTGCAGGGCGGCAGTACGATCACGCAACAACTCGCAAAAAATCTCTTTTATTCCCCGCAGCGGACGATGGGGCGAAAGCTGAAGGAGTCGGTCGCCGCCCTGGTCTTGGAAATGAAGTATCGCAAGGAGGAGATTCTCGAAAGCTATTTGAATGAGATCTACTTGGGCCAAGCGGGATCCGTGGCGATTTACGGTGTCGGAGAGGCCGCGCATCGTTACTTCGGGAAGTCGCTCGATGAATTGGCGATCGAGGAGGTGGCGCTGCTTGCCGGGATGATCAAGGGGCCGAACTCCTACGCGCCCACGAAGAATGTGGAGCATGCGACGCATCGGCGGGACGTCGTGCTGCGTCGTCTGCGCGAGGATGGCACGCTCACGGAGGAGGGATGGAAACTCGCGGTGAATCGCCCGGTGCAGGTCACGCTGTCACAAGATGTGCTGACGGACGCTCCCTATTTTATCGACTATCTCTTGCGGCAGGTGGAAGAAGGGACGGGCCTGGGAATTCCTGAGGGGGCCAAAATCTATTCGACGCTGGATCCGATGGTCCAAGAGCTGGCGACGGAGTCGCTACAGAATGGGCTCGCTAAGTTGGAGGCCGCCTATCCTGAACTCAAAGAGGGCGATCGTCCGCTCCAGGGTGCGGCAGTGGTTCTGGCGGCGAAGACCGGTCATGTGCTGGCGATGGTCGGTGGACGGGACTATCGCGCGAGTCAGTTTAACCGGGCAGTTCAGGCCCGTCGCCAGGCCGGCTCGCTGGTGAAGCCGTTCGTCTACCTCGCGGCATTCGAGGCAGGCCGCGAGCAGGGGACAACGGGGCATACGCTGGCCACGTTGTTGCTGGATGAACCGGTGACCTTCGAATCCGGTGTTGGTCCGTGGTCGCCGCAGAACTATGATCGGCAGTTTCATGGCCAGGTCAGTCTGAGGAGTGCGCTCGAACATTCGTACAACGTGCCGGCCGTCCGAGTTGCGCATCAGATCGGACTTCCAACCTTACGCAATACACTTCGATCATTTGGTTTCCAAGGCCCCTTAGCCGAAAATCTATCGATTGCCCTCGGCAGTTCCTCGGTGGCGCTCCTCGACATCACCTCAGCCTATGGCGGATTGGCGAACGGCGGTGTGCTCACGCGTCCGCTGGCGCTCTACAAGCTGGTCGGTGAATCAGGCGACCAGCTGTGGAGTCTGCTGCCGGACCGGCATCAGGCCGTCTCCCCCCAGGCCGCATATCTCGTGACCTCGTTGCTCAAGGGGGTCGTGGATCGAGGGACTGGTGCAAAAGCCAGAGCCTTCGGCGTCCTAGGACCAGTAGCGGGAAAGACGGGCACGACCGACGGTTATCGGGATGCCTGGTTCGTCGGATATACGCCGGAACTCGCCATCGGTGTGTGGGTGGGCTTCGATGATGAGCGGCCGATCAAGCTGACCGGTTCGCAGGCGGCGTTGCCGATCTGGAGTGAGTTGGCGCGCCGGCTGATTTCTCAGGATACGCCGGACTTTGAGATGCCTTCTGGGATGGTGCAGCGCGAGATCGATCCGAAAACTGGCCAGCTCGCAACGTCGCAATGTCCGGAGAAAACTCCAGAGGTCTTCATTGCCGGGACGGAGCCCACGGTCTACTGCGAAATCCATGGCGGCGGGTTGTGGGAGCGGCTGAAGCAGACGTTTGGATTCTCCTAGTCAGGCTGTTGAACAGTAGCCATTTTGAACAGCCTGTGAGGTCTCCTCTGGTCATCCACGAGTGTGTTTGTTGGAGAATCCCGCTGGCCGTAGTTCATTTTTCAATAAACTGTTAGGCGTCTGTCTCGTCCTGGGGTATTCTGGCGATCGAAGCGTATCCAAGAGGAGTACTATGAAAAAGACCGGGTACATGGATGACGGCAATATCACCCTGCTCGCCAAAGGCGTTGAGTTAAAGGGAGAGATCAAGGTCGAGGGCACCGTGCGTATCGATGGTCGCTTAGAAGGCGATGTGCATACCAAGGGCGAAGTAATTGTCGGTGAAGACGGGGTTGTCAAAGGGACAATCCACGCCGGGTCTCTGATCAGCAGCGGGCGCATCAAAGCCACGGTCACAGCGACCGAACGGATTCAGCTCCTGAAAACCGCCATTCTGATCGGGGAGATTCACTGTCCTGCGATTTCCATGGAAGACGGAGCAAAATTCCAGGGTGTGAGCGACATGGGCGTCACGGCGTGGCCCGAAGAGGTTCCCCGGCTTTCCGGCAACGTTCGCGATTTGGCATTCCATCGTGGTAAAGCTGTGGGGCTGATCGGAAAAGAGCCTGATCTGTAGGCGCGGTCTCTCCGTCCGGTGTCTGCCTCGCAGTAGGCTTCGCGCTCGTTCTACCCCCCTGTGCATCCTTCATGCCGGTGACAAGTCCCGCTGGATCTGCTATCAACGAGCTGATCTCCCCACGCGTTCCTCGACGTCATGAATCGACAACAACTCTTCTCTATCGTGTTCTTCGCGCTTCTCGTCCTGCTGCTCTACCAGATTGGGCTCATGTTCCAGCCCTTTGTGTTTCCCGCATTGTGGGCGGGCCTGCTGGCCCACTCCGCGTTCCCGCTCCATCTCCGGCTCACGAAACTCTTTGGTGGAAACGAGACGCTCTCCGCGGCCGCGCTCACAGTTGGGGCGCTGGGCGTGGTGATCGTGCCGTTGGTCGTCATGAGTGTGATGCTGGTCCGGGAGGCGGGAGCTGCTGAGCATGCGATTCGGGTGTGGATTGCCAGCGGCGGGTTGCAACATCTTCCTGACCAATTGGGGACTGTCCCGCTCATTGGAGGATGGCTGCGAAAGCTGGCGTCCAGCTCGAGCCTGCAGGTCCTGTCGACGGAGCAGTCGGTGGTGGCTGGAGTCAAGGCGCTGAGTCAGTTCCTTGTCGGTCAGATGGGCGATCTGCTCATGAATGCCTTTATTCTGGCCACGGATTTTTTCATCATGCTGCTCGTGTTGTTCTTTCTCTTCAAGGATGGCCAGCCATGGCTGGCCGCGTTGTACGAGCTCATTCCCATGGAGGAGTCCCACAAACACAAGGTTGTGACTCGGCTAGACCAAACCATTCGGGCTGTCGTCAAAGGCATGCTGGTGACGGCGATTGTTCAAGGCCTGTTGGCAGGGCTGGCCTATCTGGTGCTCGGGGTGCCGTTTCCGATGGTACTCACGGCGCTCACGATTATCCTGGCGCCGATTCCGTTCGGCGGGACCGCCTTGATCTGGGGGCCGGTGGTGCTCTATCTGTTCTGGGTCGGTCCAATCGGAAAGGCCCTCGTGATGTTGGCGTGGGGGATTGGCGTCGTGTCCACGATCGACCAAATTCTTCGACCCTGGTTGATCGGCCAAGACGTGCAGATTCCCGTCTTGCTGCTTGTTCTGAGTGTGCTGGGCGGGTTGGCGCTCTATGGATTGCTTGGGCTGTTCGTGGGGCCGATCCTGGTCAGCCTCTTGATGACGGCAGTACAGATTTATCGTGAGGAGTACCACGCTCCGGCTCCCGCTGTATCGGCGAACCCCGCCGCGCCGGTGTGACGCATGACGCTCTCCGCTAGTCCAGCGGAATCGTAATCGCAATCCCTCCCATCACTTCGTTCAACTTGAAGTCCCGTTTCGGACTGAGGTGATGGCTATTGTGGCAGTTCACGCAGGCGGCCGAGACGGCGCGATCCGGATAGATGGCCTGAAAATATTGTTTCTTTCCGCTCGCTACCATGCCGGTCACCGGCCGTTCGGGCTGCTGTCGGAGCGTCTCCAGCGCCTTGCGTTCGAAATCTGTCGCCGGGGCATTGCGTTGATAGATCGGCGACAGTCCAATGAGCCGGTAGCGAATGCCGCGCCCGCTTTCCGCGACGAGGCGACCGGAGTGTTGGAGGAATTGCGCCGGCAGCAGGAGGGCGTTCTCTTGTTCCCAATGTTCAGCTGCCGCCACGATGCCTTTCTCCTGCATGCGATTGACGATGTGCGTGGTGTAAATCGTTCGGTCGGCTTCCAGCACCGCATGGACGTAGTCGGCGACTTTCTCCGGCGGGATACCGGGCATGCTGGTCTGTTCCTTGGCAAAGGGGGGTGCAGCACCCATCCAGAGCCATCCTAGGAGGAGCGTGAGGGTTGCGGCTCGGAGTGCGAAGTGGAAGCGGTCCATGGGCCCTCCTCTGGGGGGGCAGCAAGGATCGGCAGGGTTACCAGACAGGTAGTGCCCTGGCCTTCGAGGCTCTCGATGCGGACGTCCCCTCCGAACTTCCGGAGGATTCGTCTTGCCACAGTGAGCCCGAGGCCCGATCCTTCGCCTTGTCCCTTTGTGGTGAAGAACGGATCGAAGATCTTCGACAGGTGTTGCTTCGAGATACCGGGTCCGGAGTCGGTGATCGTGGCGGTGACGAGCTGGTTCGACAGGGTCGTAGCCAGCTTGAGCATGCCGGTGCCCTTCATCGCCTGCACCGCGTTGGTCAATAAGTTTGACAAGGCTTGTTGGAGTTGGTCCGGCAGCGCGAGCACACGCGTATTTCCCGCGTAGGCTTTCTGGACCACAATCCCCTTCATGTCCGTGGTTGTCTGCATGGTGGCCAGGGCCTGGTCTAGCGCTTGTTCCAGATAGACCGGCACCCGTTGGTCTGAAACCTCTCGGGTGGTCACGCCGGTGAAGTCTCGAATGATCGACGCCATCCGGTGGCCTTGGGCGACGATATCACGGGCATAGGTCTTGACGCGCTGCAGGTCGGGCTCCTCCTGAATCGCTTCGCCTAGGCCGACGATGCCAAACAGCGGGTTGTTCAATTCATGGCCGATCCCTGCGGTCAACACGCCGAGGCTGCCGGATTTTTCCGCCTGAACCAGTTGGTCCTGTAAACGACTCTCATCGGTCGTGTCCCGGAGGACCAGCCCAATACGGCCATGATTTCCGGACCAGCCTGGCAAGCGGAACCACTGATAGTGGTAGAGATGCGGACCAATCTGAAGCTCTGACCGATGGGGGGACGGTCCCTGTTTCATTGAGGGGGTCAGTGGATCGCGCAGCAGCGTGCTACGGCTGACATCATCCTGTGCGGAGGCAGCGGATCCATTGTTATGGAATTCCTGTCGGAGTTTTTTTTGGGTCGCAGGATCTAAGGGGAGCAGCATGAAAAGCGGTGTGACGGCCAGTTGTTCCGGCTGGATATTGAACGTCTCGCGTGCCGCGCGATTGACGTACTGCACGATCTCTTGTCCATTGATCAAGAGAATAGGAGTGGGGACGGTATCCAGAATCTGATCGGTGGACTGTTGCAGGTACTGGACTTCCTGGGTCTTCAGAGTGACCTGGTCGGTGAGCCCCGCAAAGGCGGCTTCCAGCTGTGTGTTCATGCGATTAAATTCGTTGGCCAGGTCTTCGAGTTCATCTCCCGTCTGAATCTGAATGGGCGTTCGTAGTTCGCCGCGCCCGATCGATTGCGCCGCGGCTTGTAACTGGCGCACCGGGGTGACGATCCGGCTGGCAGCAAGGAATCCCAGCGTGGCCAGGAGTCCAACGGCAATAACCCCGAACGCCGTCATCCAGGTAAACAAGTGGCGAATCGGCGCGAAGAGTTCGTCTGACGATTGCCACACGAACGTGTGCCACGATCCGCCTTCGAGCGAACCGTTCGTCGCGCGGCTCGTTTCCGCGAGCGGGGCAAAGCCGATAATGGAGGTAGAGGTGTCTCCATGCCCGTCACTGGACGCTGCCACCCAGCCGGGGTGGGGGAGCGTAACCAGCGGCACGAGCGACATATCGGACAGACTAACCCCGGTAGGGAGAATCGGGCAACTGATGACGATGCCTCGACTATCGATCAACATCACGTGTCCAGTCTTGCCGAATCGAATCGGATGCGTGGACGGCGAGAAGAACTCCTTGGCATCGATCACGCGATGGAGCACGCCCACCACTTCGTAGCGCAAGCTGTCCATAATAGGCATGGAGAGGGTGAAGACGTACGAGTCGACTGCCTGGTCGAAGGACACATCTTCAATGTACAGTTGCCCTACGCCTTTGTGATAGGCGCCCTGCCACCAGGCTTGGGTCGAGTGAGAGATGGCAGGTTTGCTCGACATCGCAGCCACCAGCGCGCCGTCCAGATCCGTAATAAACAGCATCTTGGTTGCGGCTCTCACAACGGTGGGCAACAGTTGATCCGTTTCGCTGTGCGAGCCAACGTAATACTCTCGGAGAAGGCGAGCCATTGAGTTGTCCGTGACGGTCTTCACGAATGCGGGATCTTTCGCCTGCCAGAGGGCCGCGTGACGCTCGAGGGTAGCCTGGCGTTCAGTGCTCGGCTGGATATGGAGAGTGTCGCGCCGCTGCTCGAGTTCACGGATTATGACGGGATCTGTCGCGATCCGCGACGTCCGGGCCACTTCTTCTGAGACGAGCAGGTCGAGCTTTCGTGACGCTTCGGTCGCCAGAGCTGCGAAGCTTTCCCCACTCACTTCCTGGATTTCCTGCGACCCTTGCCGAAACGCCATTCCCAGGCCGACGACGAGCGGGATCACCCCGACGAAGAGCATCGAGAGGATCAGTTTTGTCTTCAGCCCCCAGCGCGTGCCTGGCGGCGAGGATGGTGGCGTCTCGCTCATGGACGAGGACTCCCCTCGGATGCGTCTGCTGCACGGGGAAAGGTGATCGTAAAGGTGGAGCCCCGACCGACTTCGCTTGCGACCCCGATCGTCCCGTGCATGTGGTGAATCACATTCTTGATATTGTACAGCCCCAGCCCCGTCCCTTTCCCGGGGGGCTTGGTCGTGAAAAAGGGTTCGAAGATCTGACCGAGCAACTCGTGGGGAATGCCGCAGCCGGTGTCCGATACGCGGACCTGTGTCACGCCGTCAACGATGGCGGTCTCCAGCGTCAGGGTTCCTCTACTCTCCATGGCTTGTACGGCGTTGGTGATCAGATTGACGAACACATGGAGGAGCTCATCGGGGTTTCCTTTCACGGTCACGTCAGGCTGGTAGGATTTGCGAATCTCGATGTCTTGAAGCACCACGGCATACCGGGCGATCTTGAGCGCCTCGTCGAGCTTAGTGTTCATCGCGATCTCGCCATCCTGCAGCGAGGAAGCTCGGCGAGAATATGAGGTGAGGTCTCGACAAATGGCGGTGGTGCGTTTCACGGCCTCGATGATGTCTTGTGCCTGGAGATGAATGGTGTCAAAGTCGCGTTCTTCCGTGATGTTTTCGGCGAGCCCCAGAATGAGCTGCAGTGGATTGTTGATATCGTGCGCGATCCCGGCGGCAAATGAACCGATGCCTGCAAGTTTTTCGGCGTGGAGCAGTTCAGTCTGTAACGTGGATTGATGCTGAACCAGTTCCCACAGAATGCGCGAGGCCGGTCCACTGAGGATGTCTGTTCCCGTGAGGACCTGTGTGTGAAGCACGCGCTCCATGGCCGGATCTCCCGTGACGTCCATCACCAGGTTGACCCCGTGGTTCCTGATGAGATCGGCCATGCGCTCGTAGACGGGAATGTTCAACTCCCGGGCACGCTGGAGTCCCGGGGCGTTCGGGTTTTGGTCCGTGATGCCGACAATCTCAATCGTGCAAATCTGGTGGAGCAGATCAAGCAGCGCGGTGCCGCCACGACCCGCGCCGAGGATCGCCACCTTCGTTGGGGGGTGGGATGGCATAGGCGCAATCCTTTCCCGGCCAGCCTGGCGATCGGTTGGAGCAGGAGGGGAAGAGGCTGCTGCGCTCTTCCCCTCCGATGACGTGAGAAGCAACTTCATCACAGATGAGCCAATTCCCGCTGCTCCATCGCACGGGCCACAGAGGCCTTCAGTTTTTCGCCTTCGATTGGTTTCACGAGGTAATCGACGACGCCCTGTCGGAGGAGAGATGTGGCCATGTCGGTATCCGGAAATCCAGTCAACACAAGCAGCGGCACCCGGGGATAGTTCTGGCGGAAGTAGGCAATCGCTTCAAGGCCGTTCACTTTCGGCATCCGGATGTCACAGATGATGACATCGAGCAAGAGACGATTCTCACCGGCGTTGATCGTCTCGATGGCCTTCTCCCCATCCTCGGCCTCAAGGACATCGTACCCACCTTTCTGAAGCGTCATCCGAACAACTTTCCGAATGTCCGGCTCGTCGTCCACGATGAGAACGCGGCCGTTGCAGCTTTCACCTCCGACAAAAAATCCTGATTTGAACTCGCTCATGGGAACCTCCTTGGTGAAGGGCAGTGGGTGATGGTGGTGATGTTCATATGTCTTCTGTGTCGGTAGAAGCGCAAGGCTCATGCCGTGATGTCATGGAGGTGCATGTGATTCAATTTCAATAGGTTGGTCATTCAGCATGTAAAGAGGCCTCAGACTTCTGGCTCAAAGGCACCACCAGGTGGTGAAATCCACCAATCGACGATGCGCTGAGAGGCATTCGATGCGCATGGTGATGAGTCACCATAGGCGACGCATGAAGGCGATGGCAGCGAGGACGATCACAGCAGCCCAGCACAGCATGATGAAGTACATGATAGATCTCCTTGAGGCGGGACCGGCTCCTCTCATGCTGAGTGAACAGCAAAGGCTGTGCCTTTGCGCATGTGGCGCAACCGGCGAGCAGAAACCAGCAAGATTCTGAGTGGTTATGGATGAGAGAGCCGGAAGGCTGAGAAGAACTGGTTTCCCAGAATCCTTCATCAAAACGGATTCAGTGCGGATACGAAGTGATTCAGATGAAGCGCCGGCATCGCCGCCGTGCGTGGATTGAGCGCATTGCCTTTCCGAACCGATTTCGGCTAGGGTAATTTGCTGGGCAAAGGAAGAGAGGGCTTGTGATTACACCAGATGTGTTGTCTGACTATATCCGCAAAAGCATGCCGGATGCCGTCGTGACGGTGACCGATCGCACAGGGACGATGGACCATCTCAAGGTCGTCATTGTCTCAGAGGCGTTTCAGGGGAAGAATTTGCTGGACCGGCACCGGTTGATCTATCAGGCATTAGACGCGCCCATGAAAGACGGGCGCATTCACGCGTTGGAGTTGACCGCGCGTGCCAACGACGAAGCATAGGAGGATACGATGGCCGAACCGATAGAAGAAGAAATTCAGAAAGAAGTGAAAGCGCACAAGATTCTGATTTACGGCAAGGGGACCAAGCTGATGCCGATGTGCGGGTTCACGCGGGAGACGATGCAGTTTTTCGACAAGTACGGCTATCCGTACGAACTGGTGGATGTGCTCTCGCAGCCGGCGAAGCGGGAAGCCCTCACGAAGATGACCAACTGGCCCACGCTCCCCAAGGTCTTCATTGATGGGACTTTCTATGGGGATACCGACATTCTCGATCCGATGGAAAAGAAGGGCGAGATGGAGCCGCTGCTGAAAAAAGCGTTCGGAAAATAGAGCAGTCGAAAAGATCGGGAAAGTAGGAAGGACGTCTGCCAAACTCTCCTGCTCGCGCAACGCGAGCTGTTCTCACCCACCCACCCCCGGTGCGCCAAGACGCACCGATTACCTCGCTGAAGACCCTCGTTGGACGCGCGCAATCGAGAGTTCGACAGACGCCCTTCCTATTTTTGTCACTCAGCGGTTTGGGGAGAGAGGGATAAGATCGGCCTGGCTTGGTCCCCTCTGCTCACGGAACCCCCACGATGAAAGGGTGAGAGGGGAGCAGCCAGACCATCCTCCTTGCTCGCCGAGGCCGCACGATCAGAATGTGCTCCCTCGATGCGCGCAGTGAAGGA
>JAHFES010000050.1 GCA_023248355.1 Nitrospiraceae bacterium | reverse complement strand
CTGGATTTCATGCTGCTCATCGTACCCGGAATCATCCTGTCCATCACTACAACTTCTTCCTGATTTCCTTCCACGCCTTCGCCACCTTCGCTTTGCGCGGGGTTTCGCCTTTGGCTGGTTCCGGCACGATTACGGCTTCCAACCGCCGTTGGAGAAAGGCTTCGGCAAAGGCTTTCGAGCGACCGATGCCGGTCTTGATCGTTTTCCACCCGGCTGCATGCAGTGCATCAATCTTCTCTCCCAACGCATGTTCCCCTGGCGGGAGCACCAGCACGTAGC
The DNA here is from genome assembly GCA_023248355.1 of Nitrospiraceae bacterium. GTDB lineage: Bacteria > Nitrospirota > Nitrospiria > Nitrospirales > Nitrospiraceae > Nitrospira_D. The sequence continues at coordinate 17,930 of JAHFES010000050.1, read as the reverse complement.
CGGAAGGAAATTTATGCGCCTTTAGCCAGTCTCTCGTCTCCTCACTCGCCTGAAACCCGTCCGAGCCGGTCGTCTGAGTGACTACATAGACGACGCGGTAATAGAACTGCGTCAATTTGCCGAGTTCATCTGCCGCGTCTGGCATCGGCTTCCGCTCTGATTCAATCTTCAGTCCGATACCCGGCAGGGGCCCCCGTGAAGAAGATTCCTCCATCAAAGCGGCTATCTCCACCGCAACGATCGGGTTACGCCGTTCCCAGATCGCGAGTTGGCCCTGCCCTTCTGCCGGAACCACTCGTGGACTCTCACCGACTCGAACCTGAACCGGTATCACGCCCTGCGCCTTCGGTGTAAAGGACAAGAATGCCGTCCCATCCCCGCCGGTCATCGCCGTCGCAACCACTTTCCCATAGGCGACCAATTCGAGCGGTTCTCCTCCGAGCCCAGCACTTGTCATCAGCCCCTTCGAGACCAGTCTCGCTTCGACGGTCACCGGTTGATTGGGCGAGGCAAGACTGTCTTTGACCAAGAGCGTAGCCGGAGCTTTCTCCGCCGCGACTGCGGCGCACACGTTGAGACCGGCGATCACGAGTGAGAAGAGCCAGGCTCTGCGGAGGATGTGGATCATAGGCCGCACGCCCGGTTGAGGATGCAGGACGTGTCGAGTCCGTACAGCACGAGCTCGAACTACGCGCGCAAGGCGGTCAAGACTTCGTCGACGTGGCCATCGACTGTGACCTTACGAAAGATCGTCTTCAGCTTTCCATCGGCATCGATGACAAAGGTGCTGCGTTCGATGCCCCAATACTTTTTGCCATACATGTTTTTCTCTTTGTACACGCCATAGGTCTTGGAGATCGCCGCATCTTCGTCGCTGAGGAGTGGAAAGGGCAGCCCGAATTTCTTAATAAACTTCTGATGGGATTCCTTTCCATCCAAGCTCACCCCCACGATGACGCCTCCGGCCCGCATGATCTGCGATTCCACATCACGAAAGTCACAGGACTCTTTTGTGCAACCAGGCGTAGCGTCTTTCGGATAGAAGTACAGCACGATCTGCTTGCCTTTTAAGCCCTTTAAGGTGACTGTCTTGCCATGCTGGTCCGGCAGCGCAACCTCCGGCGCCTTGTCCCCAATTGCGAGTTCCTTGGCCATGCTTCTATCCTCTCTCAGATGTCTCTACCGTGGTCCGCTTCCAATGGTCGGGCGTCTTGTGCCGTAGTCATGCTCTTTGGATGACTTGTTTGCAGCTGGGTTCCCAAACGGCGACAACGCCGGTGAATCCCAGATGGTCTTATCCCCCGGCGCCAGATTCGCCGCCTCCAGAAAATGCTGCCGCGCGGCTTCCGAATCGCCGAGCGCGTTGAGGGCCAGGGCGTAGTTGTACTGCGCCTGACCCGACTGCGGCGCCGCTGTCACCGCCTGTTCAAAGTATTTCTTCGCCTCTTCAAACTGTTTGGCCTGATAGGCCTGCGTGCCTTGTTCCGTCAACGTAATTGCTTGCGGCTTTATTCCGCCATCGATGAGCGCCAGCGGCACGAGCGGCTTCGCCTTCGGCTTTGAAGAACAGGCCGCCACTCCCACAAGCAGAAGCAGGACACAAAAAGTCGAGAGAATCTTCATCGTGCCTCCCAGCATGCGCTTAGCTCTTCATATGCTTTCGCATTTCTTCCTCAAACGTCTTGCGATAGAGCACCTCCCACTCGGAACTGCCTTCGACGATGCCGCGCGAGTAGGACGCCAGCTTGGCTTTGACTTTCCGATCGATCTCGTCCTCCTGGGCTAACTCCGCCGCAAGCACCCGCTTGATCTCTTTAAGGACTTTCGCCTCCTCGCTCTTCACCGTCACGGCAGGACTTTTCTTGACGGCTTGAAGAATGATATGCGAAAGATGACTGACTTTGTCTTCGCTCAACATATATCGTTCGTCGCTCGTCGCTCGTATCTCGTCGTTCGCAAGCACTTCACGAGATACGCTTCACGTTTCACGCTCTATAAGATGATGCCCCGTTCGCGGACCAATTTCTGCTTCACCATCACGAACATTTTCTGGTAATCGACCTGCCCCTGTTCAATCTGCTTCTCGTACACCTTGAGCATTTGGTGAACTTCCGCATTGAGGCGATCCTCTATGGACAACTCGTCCGTGATCGCATGCTCCAGGCCTTCGACAAACGCCTTGCGGTCTCCGACCAACTCGATATGCCCGTCCTGTTGCAGGTGTCCGGCAAGATTCGCTGCCATGTGTCGCACGCGTTCTTTTGAAAGACGCATTGCGGCTACACTCGCTCAACTTGGATGGTGGGAGCCTCCATCACACGGCGCAACTGCGCCGCGTCTCCGACGATCCGCCCAATCACGTTGACACGATCAGCCGGAACCGGGTCAGGCCCCATGCTCATCGGTGTCCGGCCAAAAAATATCGCTAAGACCTGCCCGGCTCCCCAGTAGGCCACATCGCCAACCTTGACCTGGGTTGTCGCGGTCTCTCGATAATCTTTAACCCCGGAAATCTTGAAATAGAATTCCTCGCCCCAGGTGTTGATCGGAGCCTGGACGGGAAGCGCCGCATACACTTCGCCGGCCGTTTTGGTGCCCTTGAGTTCCGCTTCGAGTTGAATCCCGCCAACGGTGATACGGATGCGCTTCGCCGGCTCAGTCATAGGTTGGTGCACATTCTTGTGAGGAACCGTTCAGTACGTAGCTCATTCATGTCGTCGCGGACTCTAACTTGTCTCCTATGTGAAATCAAGGCTACAATCCTCAGAGATGTTGACCTCCACGTTCGTCCTCCTTCAAGGCATCGGGCCCGTCACGGAACGCCGTTTATGGCAAGAGGGCCTGCTTGATTGGCAGCGCTTCTTGCAACAACCCCGCGTCGCCGGCCTCTCTCCTGATCGGAAGTCCTGGTATGATCGCGAACTGGCTCTCGCACAATCTCAGTTCGATGCGGGACACCTGCACTTTTTCGCCTCGCGCCTCAAGAGTCGCGACCATTGGCGCTTCTATGAGACCTGCCGGTCCAGGATTATCTATCTGGACATCGAAACGACTGGAGCCCCGCCGCAGGAAGGCGACGTCACCGTGGTCGGGCTCCACCGAAATGGACAGACCACCAGCCTGATCCGAGGCGAGAATCTCACCGCTGATCGGCTGCAAGCTGAATTCGATCAAGGCGAACTGTTGGTGACGTTTTTTGGAACGGGATTCGACGTGCCCTATCTCCGCGCGAAGTTTCCTGCGCTTCGGCTCACCATGCCCCATTTCGACGTCTGTTTCGCCGCCCGCCGCTTGGGCCTGCGTGGCGGGCTGAAACAGATTGAACGAGCGGTGGGTATTGAACGGGACTCCGCGCTCCAGGGGCTCGACGGATGGGATGCGGTGCGCCTGTGGTCGCAATGGCGCAGGGGTGATCGCAAGGCCCTGGACCTCTTGCTGGCGTACAATGCCGCCGATACAGACAACCTCGTTCCACTTACCGAACTGGTGTACAAGGACATGATGTCGCGCTTTGGCCCCCCATCGGGTGACTCCTCCCCGGCGCCAACGCTTCTTCGCCCAGGATGCTCACGATGAGCGCCTGGGTTGGCATTGGTCGAAGCGATATCGGGCTGGTGCGTGCCTCGAACCAAGATGCGTTTGTCACCATGGATCGTGTGGGGTTTTGGGCCGTCGCCGACGGGATGGGTGGACATATCGGAGGCGCAATCGCCGCGCAGACGGCCATTGCCAGCGTGAAGGCCCAGGCCGAACTCTTGGCCGATCCCCTCCGCCAGGGTCATGGGGCGCCTGCAGATTTCTTGACCAACCTGATCATACAGGCACACGACGCGATCCTTGAACGAGCCACACTGGAGTCCACGCTAAACGGCATGGGCACGACCATCGTGATGCTCTTGATTCTCGCGACACCAACCCCCACCGCTCACGTCGCTCATCTCGGTGATAGCCGAGCCTACCGGTTTCGATCCGGCACACTCACCGCCCTCACCCGCGACCACACGCTGATTGAAAAATACCTGGAGCACGGCATCCTCACACAGGAGTCCGCACGGACACACCCCGAACGCCATGTCCTCACCCGCGCCCTCGGCATGGCATCGCCGGTCAAACCGGATGTCGCATCATATCCTCTCGAGCAACACGACCTGCTACTGCTCTGCTCCGACGGGTTAACCAAGATGCTGGAGGATGAGGATATCCGAGATATTTGCACCAACGCGAAGGGCGACCCCATCCACGCATGCGACCGCCTCATCGCCGAGTCGCTCACGCGCGGCGGCGAAGACAACGTGACGGTCGTGGTAATCGCACACCCATAAGCCATTCCCCTCATCTCATCCCCTCATCTCAGCGTTGACAAGACTCACCAGGCCGTGTAGCTTCGGCTGAAGGACACTACAGACACTTTCCCCTCTTCCATATACACCGAGGTTTTCTGATGCCCGTACTAACTCGGATCGTTTCATTGGTCTTTACAGGATGCCTTCTCCTGATCCCTGCGCCGGGATTCACGAACGACAGTATCAGTCCGGAAACGATGATCCGCGCGTTGGTACAGGCGAATGCCGAAAGAGACCTTGCCGGCATGTCCCGGTTGATGGCACACGACGACGACGCCACGGGTTACACCATCGGCGGTCGGAAATACGTGGGCTGGCCGGAATTGGAACGGGACATGCGGGACGAATTCGCCTACGTTGCAAAGCTGGAGATGCCCATCATCGGCTTGAAAGTCTGGACCAAAGGCGACTTCGCCTGGTTCGCCATGGAACTGGACTATATCCGCTTCGTCAACGAAGGCGGTCAACTCCGGCACACCGTCATCCCGCTCAGAGAAAGCGGCGTGCTCGAAAAACGACAGGGTCAATGGCTGTTGATCTCATGGCACGAGTCGCTCCGCACGGTGAACTGGCCCACAGCGTCGATCCAACGGCCCGCGGCAGCCTCACCGCAGCATGTAGCCGATACGGCATCACGCGCTCCCATCCCGGACCTCAGCGGCGAATGGGACATCCTCGAAGTCGAAGATGATAAACGCTACAAGGCGACATTAGACAAGAACGGCAACGGTCCCTATACCCAGCATGGCGGACGATTCGCCACCACGAAATTGGCAGACCGGCTCTGGCAAGGCACCTGGCAGCAACCAGGCAATGATCGCGAGGGGGGCTTTGAGGTCTTACTGTCAGAGGATGGAACTCAGGCCAAAGGCGTCTGGTGGTACTCCCGAGTCGGCACGCACAAAAATATCCCTCCGCGTGAACATGGCGGCACCTACCAGTGGAAACGACTCACACCACCTCCCCTCCCCCAATGATCCAAATCTTCTTCTTGTTGCATGCCGCCAATCGACACAGTTGCTCACGTACACATTCTGAACGTTCACACTCACTGGGAGAACTTATGCATTGGATCCTTATTGTTTCGATCGCTTTATTGATGGCCCCCCCAGCATTTGCAGATGGGGGACATGATCACCATGCCGTCCCCACGCTCAAAAATCAAACCACGACGACCGTGACCATCACGGATGACACCATCACGTTGACCTTTGGTCCCATCGATCTCCCCACCAGCCATGATGGCGACTTGGCCGCATCGATGCCCAAGCATAACTTTCAGCTTCCCAAAGACATGTACATGGTGGGCTATACGTCAGCTGTCTTTACGAAAGACGGCAAGGAACTCCCCAAGAATTACCTCCACCATATCCTGATGATGAACAATAGTAAGCCCAGCGTCTCCTGTGACGGCGAGCCGCTGTTCTTTGCAGGAGCCGGTCTGGAGATGACCGAGGCCCGGTTTCCGGAGGGTTATGGCGTGAAGCTCGCTAAGGGCGATCACCTCATGTCCGTCGTCGCGTTTTATCACAAGGTCCCGCCCACAAAAGATGTGATGGCCACCTTCACGATGTACATCGCACCGGCATCCAAACCGGTGAAAGAACTGGACGTATATCAGGTAGGAGTCAACATCGTGTGTTACAGCAAATTCGGCCAGCGTGGAGCGGATCAGACGGACGAAGGCATCGAGATCAAGCATGGCGTGCAAGTCCACACCGAGCCGTTGAAGTTTCTCATGGACGGCTGTGTCAAGTTCGCCTATCCACACGGACATGACGAACTCCTGATGATCGCCCTTGAGAATAAGACGAGGAAACAAACCCTCCTACGAACCGTTCCTAACGTCGACGTGAACGGCACCTTCATCGAGTTCTTGCCCCATCAAGTCTATAAGGACAGTCACGGGTTTTCCGTCACCAAGGCCGATGACTATCAAATGGTGATGGTGCATCATCACCCGCTTCAAAAACAGGAACTCCAACACGGGATGGGCAACTATCTCCTCTATATGACCCCGGGCGCCTGCCCATCACAGAGCGCCACCCTGATTCCGTAATCTTTGTTCCATACGCCTGCCGGCAAAAATTTGCCCGGCAGGCGTTCCCAGCCTTTTCAACCTCTCTCCGTTCGTCCAAAATTGATCGTTCAAAACCGTGCGCATCTCTTTCTTCCCCTACAAAAGAGGCGCGTCTTTTTCGGGGATGAGTCTGGGTTTCTCGCCTGGCATTATGGTATTCAAGACGCAGCGCCAGCGTGGGTGTATCGGCTCATGTCCTGTCGCATGATGCGGTAGGAGCGTAGGTCGCCTGCACGCAGAGGAAACACCGCACCACCGTAGATCTCTGGGACTGGGCTTACTCGGCTTACCAGGATACATCGGAATTTTTCCATGCCTCAGAGTGAGCCTGTTACCATCCTCCTCATCAACGACGTCGCGGAAGAAATCAAACTGGTCACACTCAGTTTTCGAGGATTCTTCTCCGGTTGTCGGGTTGAATCCGTCTACTCCCTGGAGGAGGCACTCCAGTGGGCACCTCGATCACAGTGGCACCTGATCCTCATCGATGAACGCCTGCTCGCGCAACGCACCACACCCATACTCCCAGAGCTGAAACGCCTGGCGCCTGACGCCGCCATCATCCTGCAATCAGACCAGAGCGACTCCACCACCGCTCTGAACGCCCTGCAGGCTGGAGCGGACTTCCTGCTCTACAAGAAATCTCCCGCGTTCCTGACGGAGCTGGTGCTCTACACGAAAGACGCTCTCGAGAAGCGCGCGTTGCGCATGACGCTCGAACGCACACAGGAACGCCATGGTCGTTTGATCGACGCGTTGGCTGATGTGTTGTATGAACTTGATGCGGAAGGCCGGTTTGTGTACGTCAGTCCCGCGATCACCGAGTTGTTGGGCTACACACCGGAAGAATTGACTGGTTCCCCCTACTCAATAATAGTCCCGCCTGGTCAACTGGATCGTGCACGGCACCGCTTTGATGACCGCCGGACCGGAACGCGAGCCTCTCGGCGGATTGAAGTTGAACTGGCCCGCAAGACGCCCCCGGACGGACCGGCGCCAGCTCGCATCAGAGCAGAGATCAGCGCCAAAGGCCTCTATGATTCCCGGCGAAGATTCTTAGGCACTCTGGGCCTCTTACGCGACATCTCGACGCATCGCGATCAGAAAGCCACCATTCAGCACCTTGAGCAACAACTGCGGGAGACCGATCGCCTCGTCGCCATGGCGCAGCGACTCTCGACCTTATCCAAGCATCTGCAGGCTCCCCTGACCGCTGTCTTGTCCCAGTCCCAGCAGTTACTCGGCGCGATTCGAGAAGCCCGTCTCGATGAGCAGGTCGAATCACTCATGCTCCACGCCACCGAAGCCGTCCATCGAGGAGAAGAGCTCGCCCAAGCCATGGTGGAAACGGGAGTCCAACAAGACACCATCAACGACGTCATGGATGCGGTTCTGGCCACCACTCAGCCGCCGCTGCTGAACACCGACCGAATCGAGCGCCAGTACGCATCAAATCTGCCGCCATTCACAGGAAGCCTGGACCGCACCACACAACTGTTGCGCATTCTGCTATCGCATGCCCAACGCTACGTGACGGCTGTGGGGAGCAACCATCGGCTCCGTGTCAGTACATCCATGACTGGCCCAACCGGCGCCCGGCTGGATCCCGCGCCGACACTCTTTCCGCCGATACCACCCATTGAAGTTGAAATTCATATAGAGGAAACCGACTTCGTCGCTACCGAGCAAGGCCCGCCGCTCCAAGAAACGGCTGATCTCTTTCAAGCCTATGCGTTGATACGGCAACTAGGAGGCCGCTTGGACTTTCTGGCTCCCGTCGGGGGGATGCTGTCCATCAAGATCTGGATCCCGGTGGGGCCAAGCCCTGAGAGACTCTCGCTGCCGACTGTATCGAGCCTTCCTGTCCCGCTGGTCACGACACCGGTGGAACCTGCGCTCTCGGCACCCCCTCAGACACCAACAACAGTCGTACGGCCTGCTCTCGCTCCTGTGGCACCCCTGCCCGATCGTCGCAACAACACGCGAGTAGCCGTCCACCTCCCAGCACGCATCACCATCGGCAATGCGATGCGCGAGGGAACCGTGGTGAATCTCAGCCCTGGCGGAGCCACACTCGTGGTCGAGGGTCTGCTGCCATCGCTCGAACACCAACCAGCCTACGTAATCCTCAAGACCGATGTGAGCATGATGGAATTGCAAGCCACTGCCCATGACCGCGGAGAGGCTCCACGCCAAGGCAGTGTTGAGCCACAGCGCTCGCGCCTCGCCTTTCACTTCACCTCCGGAAACGACATCGAGCAGAAAGTGCTCGCGTCGCTCATCGACGAGGCTCGCGAACGCACCCTCTCGTTGACCGTCGAAGCCCTGCTCTCACTGCCTGAAGATGCGACCGACGTGCGCCCAAGTATTGTTGAGTCCGACCTTCGAGGCACGGATCATCGCGAAACCGTGCGAGTCCGTGTCGCACTGCCCGTACGCATTGATAGTCCATCACTCGACCCAGCCGCCCATCGTCCGCTGGGACTCGTCGTTAATTTCAGCCGTAGTGGCGCCTGTCTTCAAATGAAACGGGCCCCAGGGGTGGCGGACGACGTGATCACGCTTCACTTTTCCGCAACCGGATCGCTCGATCAGCCGAGAGCCCATGAACCAGAAGCACCCGAAGCCAACTTGGCCGCTCGTATCGTGTGGACTGCCCCGGATCAGACAACCCCATCTGACTTGAAACCTGGCCCATTGCAGCCGGGACAACGCATCGGCGTCCGCTTTATCCAATTAACGCCCTTCGCGGAACGCGAGATTAACCGCGTGGTCGCTCAGCACATCGGCTCATCGATGGATCTTGAAGGCATAGCGGGCCGCTCCTCGATCGTCAGTGCGAGACGGGAATGCCGGAACGCACGGCATCAAGTCATTGCCGTGACGGATGACCATGCCCGTCACCAAATCTCACCCAGCACCCCGATCGTCGTGATCGTCCCGGGATTCGGACAGACGCAGACCGACTACTTGCCGCTCTCGTTTTTCCTCGCCGCCAATCGCGTTCGCGTGCTTCGCTATGACCACACCAATCACGTGGGCCAAAGCGATGGCGACGTCCTGCAAACGACCCTCCGCAGCATGCAGGTTGATCTTCAGAATGTCCTGGAGTTTGCCCACACCACCTGGCCGACTGCGCCACTGACCATCTTGGCCGAAGACATCGCTGCGCGGGTGGCGCTGAAAGTCATGGCTCAAACACAGGCACCCGGTCTTCTGCTCTTGCTCAACCCCATCCTCGATGTACAGACAGCCCTCTCGACCACGTACCGCCATGATGTGGTCGCGGACCACCAGCACGGTCTCCGAAGAGGTGTCGCCAACCTTTGGGGCCTGAACGTGAACCTCGACCAGTTTCTCAGCGACGCGATCGCCGGAGACTATGCGACCTTGGCCACGACGACCGCCGACCTCGCCGCACTTGCCAAGCCGCCGATCATCCTGACGACTCCCAGAACCGCTCGCCCCATTGAACACACGTTCGGCCCACTGAATCAGGCCCTCCGTGCGCTGGGAACCACACCGGTCGTCATACCGCTACAGACCGATGTCGCCTGTGAATCCAGTGCGTACGACGAGCGCCATACCGTCACGTTTCGGACAATCTTTACGCAGCTATCATCTGCCGCCATCGGCGACCGTCCATCAATCGAGATGCGCGAAGCCTCTGCGCGAGACGTTCACCATCAACAGCAGTTGGAGCACGAGCGCATCCGCATTCGTCACCATGTCTCTCAGGCCACACGCGACGCCCTCTGGGTCGCTCGGCTGGCCCAACTTCCTCAGCTGGGGAACCTGCCCGACTACTGGGCCTTGCAGGACGAACTCTATCGCCAACTCCTTCCTCTTGAACCAGGCATGACGATCCTCGATATTGGCTGTGGGGAAGGCGACCTCGCTCGCGTGATACTGACAAATCAGGCGTATCGGTTGACTCACCAGAGCGGGCTGCCAGTCGCTCCCCTCCACTATGTCGGGATTGGACAGTCCCATGAATTCCTGAAGGCGGCCGAGCGCTGCGTCCGAACATTCGTTCGTGAACTGACGACGACCTTCGCGGCCACCGTGTCCGCCACACAACTGGTTGAGACCAGATGGCTTCGGTCTGACTGGGACTCTCCCCTTCCGTTCATGGAACAGTCCATCGCACGAGTCCTCTGCCACCTCTCCCTCGCCTTTACCCCCTCCCCGCTCAACTGTCTCCGGCAGGCAATCCAAGCATTGCACCCACAGGGTACAATGGTCGTGACGTGTTTTCAACCGCACACTGATCTCTCGACTCTCTTTCGCCGCCACCTGCGCGTCGCGGGGCAAGATGAATTCAGTGCTCCCGCCCAAATTGCCCTCCACTACCTTGGCCGCTTGCGGGAAGCCATCCGCCATGGCCTCCTCCATAGTTATGAACGCAATGAGCTGGCTCGCCTCCTGATCCATGCCGGCGCACGCCCGCTTCGCATCGTCCCCATCCTCGACGGCCAACTCCTCCTTGCCGTTTCCAAGAAGGGCAAATCCGCTGGCTGAAACATCCTTCGCCATGTATACTCGTCCCTGGTGACGGCCCGTATTCCCCGCACCACCATCTTCAATACTCGCAACCACGCAACAGCGTGAGGCTATCCATCGACACCTTCATATCTCTATGACGGACCGTGCTTCTCCAGAGACGACACCTGCCCACTCAGGCGCAAAGTCACTCCAACGCCTCACACAATTTGCTCGGGACATGGGACACATCACGAACCTCTCCGTGATTGCTGAGCGCATTTTTTCTGAACTGTCTGAAGTCACGCGGTACCAGCAGGGCTCCCTCTATCTGATCGAACGCGAACGGGAACGTTTTCGCCGCCTCATCGCACAGGGAGCGGCCCATACGGCATCGACGCCACCCACAGTTCCTCTTGATCACCCCCTGATCCATCAACTTGCTCAGCACCAGCAGATTCTCGACAGATCCACGGGTGCTCATGGCTCACACTCAAAAGCAACGCATGAGCTACCGTCAACCATACTCGAGAGTCTGTGCACCAACCTCGCCATTCCACTGGTCAATAGAGGGAGAATGGTCGCGTTCGTCTTGCTTCACTCAGAGCCACTACCAGACCGCAGCGACCCAGAAAGCTTGGAACTTCTAACCGCTACGGCACAGAGCGCCGCCAATGCGTTGGACTCTATCTTGGTGTACGAGGACCTTCACCAGTCGCAAACCCTGATGCGACGGACCGATCGTTTGCGTTCATTGGAAATCATCGCCGGTGGATTTGCGCATGAAATTCGAAACCCCCTTACCTCGATCAAGACCTTCATCCAATTGGCCCCGGAACGGAAGGATGACACTGAGTTTATTCATGATTTCAGCAAGATCGTGCTCGACGATGTCCATCGGATCGAGCGCCTGATTCAGGAAATCCTCGACTACGCCCGCTATATGGAGCCGAAGCTGACGGACGAAGACTTGAACGACCTTGTGTCGTCCTGTCTCTATTTCATCGACGTCAAGGCGGATAGCCGAGGGATCAAGATTGAAAAAGAGTTGGCGTCCGAGCTTCCTCGTGTCATGTTAGATCGGCAACAAATTAAGCAGGTCCTCTTGAACTTGCTCCTGAATGCGATGGACGCCATCGGCGAACGAGGCGGCGCTCTTCGGGTCAGGACCACGAAGCTTATGAAGCCGGAAGGCAATGCCTGGGTTCAAATTGAAATTGAGGATACGGGGCAAGGCATCTCAGCCGCCAATCTCGAACACATCTTCGATCCGTTCTTCACCACCAAGCACACGAGCGGAGAGAACGAAGGCACGGGATTGGGACTGACCATCGCCCATCAAATCATTCGCGAGCACCAAGGCGAAATTCAAGTGCAGAGTACGGAAGGGATTGGAACGACATTCCGCATCAATCTTCCGGCCCTCGCCTGATATGAAATAGGAGCGCTGTGGATACTTCGACTGCTAAGAAACGGGTCCTCTTAATCGACGACGAAGCACGGGTTCGCACCTCTCTCAAGATGGTCCTGGAGCCTTCCTACGACATTTTCCAGGCTGCCGATGCGCAAGAAGGGCTTGATATGTTTCGGAAGGAAGGGCCGGACCTCGTCTTGCTCGATGTCATTCTTCCTGGGACTGACGGACTGGCGGTGCTCCAAACCCTTCGCTTGGAAAGCAAGATGACACCGGTCATCATGTTGACCGGCACCAAGTCCGTCAAAACCGCGGTCGACGCGATGAAGCTCGGAGCGGCGGACTATCTATCGAAGCCCTTTGATGTCGAGGAATTGCGCATCGTGGTCGATCGCGCGTTGAATTCCTTTGCCTTAGAGCGCGAAGTCAAACAACTGCGCGCCCAAGTCGTCCAGCGCTATGCCTTCCACAACTTGATCGGGAAAAGCCAGGGCATGCAAGAGATTTACGCGAAAATCGAACAGGTCTCCGACAGCCGCACGACGGTGCTGATTACCGGAGAAAGTGGAACGGGAAAAGAATTGGTCGCCAAAGCCTTGCACTACAACAGCTCACGCCGAGAACGGCCGTTTATCGCGCTGAATTGCGCGGCATTGCCGGAAACGTTGATTGAAAGCGAACTATTCGGCCATGAAAAGGGCTCCTTTACCGATGCCACGGCCAGGCGCGTGGGGCAGTTTGAGCTCGCCCATACCGGCACGCTGTTCCTCGACGAAATCGGCGATCTCAGTCCCATGACACAAGCGAAGCTCCTCCGAGTGCTCCAGGAACGCGAGTTCACACGAATCGGAGGAGTTCAATCGATCAAGGTCGATGTCCGTATCGTGGCCGCGACAAACAAGAATCTCGATGAGCTCGTCCGGAAGGGACAGTTCCGTGAAGACCTCTATTACCGTATCAACGTCATCGCGCTGTACCTCCCCCCGCTTCGGGAACGCGGCGAGGACGTGCCGCTTCTCGCCAAGCATTTCCTTGCCAAGCGAGTGGAAGAAGAAAAACGTGCGCACATCGAGTTTGGGAAAGATGCGTTGGAACTTCTCACGCGCTATCCCTGGCCAGGCAACGTCCGTGAAATGGAGAACATCATCGAGCAAGCGTTCATCTGGTCTCAAAGTGCTCCCCAGATCACACCGGAACATTTACCCACGATCCTCAAGAACGATTCTCGGTCATCCTCGCTCCGCGACGATACGCTAGCCGGACGAATGTCGCTTGAGAAAGCGGTGATGGAGTTTGAGCGAGAGATTATTCTCGATGCGCTGAAGCGAACCAGCTATGTGCAGACCCACGCCGCCAATCTGCTCGGTATCAGTCGTCGCATGCTGAAATATCGGATGGACACTCTTGGAATCGGCCGTCCAGAGAATGCCCCAAGTCAAGAACCAGAGCCGATAGTGCAAGAATAGCACACCATCTTGCTCGAGTGCGTGATTTATCTCACTCATTCCGCCTCTGCCAGATCAGTGAACTACGTAGATAGCCGTTCAAGAGAACTACATATAGTTCCTCTACGTAGGCGTGCCACTTCCTATTGACATCTAGGCTATAACTCATCGAAAAGGAATGAGAATTGCTTGACAGGATACGTAGTTAGGGGTACACGACAACTATGAGCATTCTAGAAACCGTCGCACCGAGCAAGACAAAGCCCACCGTGCTCGTCGTAGACGACGAGGCAGGCCCCCGTGATGCCCTCAAAGTCATTCTCCGCCCCTTTTTCAATATTCGCTTAGCGGAGAATGCCAAGGTCGCGCTGGAAGTCCTAAACGAGCAGCACATTGACCTCATCACCCTCGATCAGAAGCTTCCGGATCGCCAAGGCCTGGACCTTCTCCAGGATATCAAACACGATCATGCTGATATCGAAGTCATCATCGTGACAGGATATGGAAGTCTGAAATCGGCCATGGAAGGCATTCGCCATGGAGCAGCCGGTTATTTGCTCAAACCGTTTAACGTGACTGAGCTCATTACCCTGATCAACCAGACTCTGGAGAAGAAACAACGACTCGACTTCATCCGAAACTTTCTTCAGACGTCACCTGAACTCTGGGGCTCGGAGCAGGACAGCGCACGTGCGTGGCAGGCACTGAAAGCCGGCTATTTCGCGATCGGAAAAAACCCACAAGATGACGCCAGCCGCAATCGCGACGACCAGGATTTGCTCCCTCTCTTGTCGGATATTCTCGAAGCAAAAGATCGACAGTTACTCAATCATTCGAGCCGAGTCAGCTTCTACGCCACGCTCATGGCCAACCGTCTCAATCTCACGATGGCCGAACAAAAGTCCTTAGCCATGGGAGCGTTTCTTCACGACTTTGGGAAAATCAGCTTGCCATCCTACAGATTTTCCGACGACCAGCTTCTTCCCTCAGGCGGAGCAGCCTCGTGCAAGGAACATCCCGATACCGGGGCTCGCATGATCCTTCCTCTGGGATTGCCTGCTGAGGTAGGCCAGATTGTGTCCTATCATCATGAACGGTGGGATGGGCAAGGGTATCCCCATGGGCTCCAGGGCGAGGGCATCCCCCTACTGGCACGCATTGTATGCATTGCTCAAGCCTTCGATCATTTGACGGCTGAAACTCCCGGACGCTCACCCATGCCTATTGACAATGCTATCCGCCAAATTGCGCTTCAGGCCCATACGCATTTCGACCCGATGCTGGCCGATCTGTTCACTCGAGTGGTCAGCGAATGCAAGGCCTCCCTACCTGCCATGGCCATTGCCGCCGCTCCAAGCTGTGTCCCCGAGCCGTAATGATTTATCCGATCATCATGTCAGCCTAGTCGTTTGCTGCGGCAATCAGTTCTGCTGCGGTTTCTCGAACCTTTTTTGTGACTGTCTCACCGCCGAGCATACGCGCAATCTCGCCCTCACGACTCATGCCGCTCAAGGACCGTACGGTTGTCACGGTCCGATCTTTCACCTGTGACTTTTCGACATACAGGTGATGTTCGGCCTGCGCGGCTACTTGCGGGAGATGGGTAATACAGAAGACCTGATGGAACCGGCCCAAAGCCCGCAACCGCTTTCCGATCGCGGCCGCGACCGCTCCCCCGACCCCGGTATCAATTTCGTCGAAAATAAGCACTGGCACTTGGTCTACCTCGGCCAACACTGACTTCAGCGCGAGCATCACCCGAGACAATTCGCCTCCTGATGCGACCCGAGAGATCGGCTTCAGCGGCTCTCCAAGATTGGCCGACAAGAGGAACTCCGCTCGATCCGCTCCGGCGATGCCATAGGCATCATCGCCTTCCCCGATGACGATCTTGATCGAGAACTGCGTCTGCCCCATTTTGAGCGCATCGAGTTCCTGACGCACCACCTTCGTCATCCGTTTGGCCGCTTCAGTCCGCTTTCCGGACAACTGCTTCGCCAATTGAGAAACCTTTTGCCTGTGCTCACGAATGAGGCCTTCACATTGTGCGAGCTCCGCATCGGCATGCTGGATGCGTTCCAGTTCTTCTCGGGTCCGATGGTGAGCTTCCAATACGGCCTCGACCGTTCCACCATATTTCTTCTTTAGCTTCTGGATGAGAGCTACTCGATCTTCAATAACACTCAGCCTGGCAGGGTCACTATCCAGTCGATCCGCATAGTGACGGAGACGATCCGCCACCTCCTTTAAGAGCACTTTCGCATCGGAGGCAAGCCGACCGGCCTCCTGCATCTCAGGGTCAATCTGAGCGAGTTCTCCCAATGCCCGTTCGATAAGAGCCAGATTGGGGAGCACTCCCTGGCCATCCATCTGCATCCGTTCCTGGGACTCTGCCGTCAACTCCCCCAACCGTTGCGACGCCCCCAACCGCCTTCGCTCGTTCTGCAATATCTCTTCCTCACTCTGCTGAAGGGCCGCGTCATCCAACTCTTGCTGCTGAAATTTCAAGAGGTCTTCCCGTTGCCTTCCCTGTTGGATTTGAGCGGCAAGTTCGTCTTGCTGCCGACAGAAATGTTTCCATGCACCGAAGACTTCTTGATACCGGGCTCGCACGCTCTGGAGATCGCCAAATGAATCCAGCACGTCAAGCTGAGTCGAGGCAGAGAGCAAGGATTGCTGATCGTGCTGTCCATGAATATCGACCAGCGTTCCGCCGAACTCTTCAAGAAGATGAACTGGGCTCATATTTCCGTTGAGATAGACCCGATTTCTTCCTGACCTGGCAATCACTCTGCGGATGATGAGTTGAGACTCCTGCGGCCCGAGAATCCCCTGGGCGCGGAGACGCTGCAGCACTGGATGGTTGTCTGGGATTTGGAAGGCCGCTTCGAGCTGCGCTTCGTCAGCGCCAAATCGAATCTGGTCGGTTGAAGCCCGTCCGCCAACGAGAAGAGCAATCGCGTCAATCAGAAGCGACTTGCCCGCACCTGTCTCTCCGGTCAGGACCGTGAAGCCCGAGTCGACACTCAGACTGAGCTGCTCAAGAACGGCAAAGTTGACGATGCGCAGCTCAGTGAGCATAGCTGCGGTAGTGGCGGTTGCTAGGCAGTCCCTGCATGCTGGACAAGGAGTGAATCTATCACTTCCTTAAATTGACGTTTAGGTCTGGCCCCGACAAGTTTTTCAACCAGCTGCCCATTCTTAAAAAAGAGGATCGTCGGAATACTCATCACTTGATAGCGACCGGCCACCTCTGGGTTCTCATCGGTATTGAGCTTTCTGACCTTGAGCTTCCCCGCGTATTCCTTGGCCAATTCATCGACAATGGGCGCAACCATTTGGCAGGGACCACACCAGACCGCCCAGAAATCAACCATGACTAATTCAGCAGCCTTCATCACGTCAGCGTCCCAGGTGGAATCTTCGACCTTCAAGGTATCACCAGCCACGTCTACACCCTCCTTCAGAGTTGAGATCAATCACGTATGAAATCGAATGCGGCATCGTACCGCACCCTCGTTTTTAGTGTCAAATAAGAGCCTGCCCGTAGATACTACCAGCCCCACTCAATCGGAACGCCGAGCCACCATCCATCCGGCTGTTTCTCTCGCCAGAGCGTCTGTTGGATCCATAATCTGGAAACTGCCTGCGCGTCTAATCGCGTGGCCATCGCGGCTGCCACATCGGACTGCTTTCTCGTGGATTCCTGGATCAGCTCTTTCGCAATCCTCGCGAGCAAATCCGGCGAATCGAGAAGCTCTTCGGGACGTCCCGGCGAGAGACTGAGCGCAAGTTGCTCGACCAACACCCAGCGATCTGTCCGTGCCAGCGAATCCAGATATGCGTCCAATGCCTGATACACATAGGTCAGATACACATAGCTCTTCGCAGAAGGACGCTCAGTAATTTCCTGCTGACAGGCTTCAATGGCTCGACGGTAGTCGGCGGCTGCCATGAACACTTTCGCGCGCTGTAGATTGGAAGATCTGTCTTGAGCTGTATTCGAACCCAGCGCGCCACAACCGGACGCACAGATGACACCGCCTCCGATGAGAATCGAACATGCCACACTGACAATAGAATGCGGCTTCATGAGAACTTGTCCTTGTACAGTCTACTTTCTTATCTGCTCCCAGGAGGCACACCGCCTGTTGAGGGACTTTGTT
>JAHFES010000131.1 GCA_023248355.1 Nitrospiraceae bacterium | reverse complement strand
CATCACAGATCACCCATCACCCTTCACTGCTCAAAGTGTCCCTTTTGGCCAAGATGATGGCGCCGATCATCGCCACCAAGAGAATCAACGAGGCGATCTCGAATGGGAACAGATAGGTCGAGAAGAGTGTCTCGCCAATGGCTAGTGCATTATCCGTCGTGGCGCTCTCTATCGACGCTGCCGGCCCATGCCCAGGGCTCGCGGTGCCTCCGCCTGCGAGCAAGATCATGAACTCAATCAGTAAGGGAAGACAGACACAGGCAGCCAGGCGCCATTGAGCGTGGTAGTGATCATCGTGTTTGAGATTGAGCAACATGACGACGAACAAATACAGAACGAGAATAGCGCCGGCATAGACGATAATCTGGACCGCAGCGAGGAATTCAGCATGGAGCGTCACGTATAGCCCGGCGACATGGAAGAACATGACGAGCAGCGAAAGCGCGCTGTAAATCGGGTTCTTGAGCGCCACCACCAGGATGGCGGTCAAGACGATGACCACGGCAAAATATCCAAAAAAGAGATGTTCCACGTACAGTCCTTACTTACTCCGTCCGTCTCACTGTTGCCTCACGTTCGACCCGCTCGGGATTCCTTCGTCGGCGGGGTGGGCCCCACGCGGTCAGTGTGGCTTGTGCGGCATCTGCTTGAATGTCACGTTGAAGAACGCCACGTTCGGATGCTGGAGCTCCAGGCGCTTCTCGCGGACGGGGTACGAGCGGTCGCCGATCGCAAGCAGTTGTTCTTTGTTGAGGTGGAGCTGCCGCTTGTCGTACACCGCCCATTCAAATTCTTGTGTCATGCCTAGCGCGTCCACGGGGCAGGCATCGACGCACATCCCGCAGAACAGGCAGCGGGTCATGTCCATGTAATACTCTTTTGAATAGCGTTTCGTCGGCTCGCCGGGGACTTCCGCGCTGACGACCCGGATGACACGGGAGGGGCAGGCGGCTTCACAGAGATCGCACCCCACGCATTTTTCCGTTCCATCGTCGTATCGGAGCAGCGCGAGCATGCCGCGATAGTTGTCCGGCAGGGTGCGCTTCTCATGCGGATACTGCAGCGTAATGGGTTTGTAATGGATCAGGTGCGAGAGCGTCGCTTTCATGCCTACGAGGATCTCGTAGAACGTGATGGTCTTGAACCAATCGAGCAGGTTCAGCCGTCTGGTTGCCGCTGTCGTTGTCATAATCCCGTTCGTCGTCCTACTTCATCTGTTGATAAATGAAGACTGCAATGGCTGTCACCACAATGTTGCCCAGTGCGATCGGCAGCATGACCTTCCAGCCGAACTTCATCAGCTGATCGTATCGCAGACGCGGCAGCGTGGCGCGCAGCCAAAAGAATAAGAACAAGAATCCATAGACCTTGATCGTGAACCACGCGACGCCCTCTGCCCAGGCGAGCGATTCCAGCCCGAAATGGCCGAGCAGCGTGCCGGGATAGGGCGCATTCCAGCCTCCCAGAAACAGCGCCGCTGCGACGCAGGACACCAGCACCATGTTGGCGTATTCGGCGATGAAGAAAAACGCGAAGCGCATCCCGCTGTATTCGGTGAAGAAACCAGCAACCAGTTCGCTTTCTGCTTCCGGCAAGTCAAACGGCACACGGTTCGTTTCCGCGACCGCGGAGATCACATAGACGACGAAGGCAAAGATTTGCGGGGCGGGGAACGCGAACACGTACCAATGCCAGAATCCGCCTGCCTGCGCCTCGGTAATCTTCACGAGGCTCAAGGAACCGGCCAGGATCAACACACCCACGATCGCCAGTCCGACATTCAATTCGTAGCTGATGATTTGGGCAGCCGACCGCAATCCACCGAGCAGCGAGTATTTGCTGTTGGACGCCCACCCGCCGAGGATGATCCCGTACGCACCGATAGACGTGAACGCGAGGATATAGAGGATGCCGATGTTGATATCGCTGATCACGAACGGTTTCACGGTGATGCCGAAGACATCGAGGGTCTGGTCTGGTCCAAACGGGATGACGGCAAAACCGATGAGAGCCGGCACCATTGCGAGGATCGGCGCCAGGGTGAACAAGAACTTGTTGGCGCCAGCCGGGACGATGTCTTCTTTGAAGAAGAGCTTCAGTCCATCCGCGATGGGTTGGAGGATGCCATAGAAGCCGACTTCCATCGGGCCCATCCGGTCCTGCATCCACGCCAGCACTTTTCGCTCGGCGAGGGTGAGGATCATGACAGTCAACATCACAATGCCCATGACCGCGGCGATTTGGGCAAGGGACACGGCGAGGCGCAACCCTAATTCAGTCACGATGACTCTCCTGGATTAGCGGTAAATATCAATACTGGTCTCTTCATGCAATTTTCATCATCGACACCGAAGTTGTCCGGACATACGGGACCCTGGTAACAGGGTCGATGACACAATCAAACAGGCGCGTGGCCTTCTGGCTGAAGTGATCAGGGAACCAGGCCAGCCCTTTGGGAACTCGTCCGACGATCTTGATCTCCGTCGTCATTTCGCCTCGGGCATTTGAGAGGCGCACGCGATCTCCATCCACCAAGGCGAATCGTTCGGCATCGACCGGATTAATGCGCAGGATGCCTCCGCCCTCCACTTGCAGGAGCCCTTTCGCGCGGGTGGAGAGTTTCCCGGAGTGGAATAAGCTCTGCACCAGTTCGAGCTGCACCGTGCCGTCCGGACGCGACTTTGGGGCATCGAGTGTATAGCGTGCCGCCAGATCGTGACGATGGCCTTCTGTCAGGTACCGATCGACGGTCACGCGGTCGACCTTGGGCAACACCGGTGCCGGGCCCAGCGAGCCGTAGCCGGAAATCAGGCTCCGGATTTCTTTGAGGATATCTTTGCTCTCTGCATAGTCAAAGGGAGTGCCCATGAGGATCGAGAGGGATGAAAAGATTTCCCAATCAGGCCGGCTTTCCCCCACTGGTTCGATCGCCGGTCGGACGGACTGAACATGGCCC
The DNA here is from genome assembly GCA_023248355.1 of Nitrospiraceae bacterium. Taxonomy (GTDB): domain Bacteria; phylum Nitrospirota; class Nitrospiria; order Nitrospirales; family Nitrospiraceae; genus Nitrospira_D. Next base: position 2,858 of record JAHFES010000131.1, on the reverse strand, counting down.
TCAGTACTCGTAAACGTCCCTGATTTTTCCATCGACGAGGCAACCGGCAACACCACATGGGCCAACGCGGCCGTCTCGGTTAAAAACAATTCCTGACACACGAGCAGGTCGAGCTTGCGTAAGGACTCCTCTGCACGCACTTGGGTGGGGAGGCTGGCGACGGGATTTTCGCCGACGATGAACATGGCCTTCACCATGCCGGCGCTGGCCCGGTCCAACATCTCCACCAGGGATGCGCCCCCGTTGGGGGGCGGTTCTTCCTTCCAGAGTTTCACGATCCGATCGCGGTCCGCACGATTGGCGATGTCGCAGGGACCCGGCAAGAATTCAGCTGCAGCGCCCATTTCGACCGCGCCCTGATCGTTGTTTTCTTCCGCGAGCGGGGCAAAGCCACAGCCCGGTTGGTCCAGTTTCCCGAGCAGCAGGAGCAGGTCAAGCAAGTCGAGCGATCCGGTGTAGCCGTTCTCACTTCGCAGCAGACCTTGTCCGGCCAAGATAAGCACTCGCTGCCCTCCCGCGAGCACTTTTGCGGCATCGGTGAAAGCAGTCGTGTCCGTTCCTGTCGCGGCGCAGAGATCCGGCCAAGCGATCTGTTCCAACGCCCGAGTCACGGCGCTCACATAGGCGGGCTGCCGTTGCGTGAGATCCAGCTGGACCAGATTCTGTTCCACGACGGCTTTCAGCAGGCCTAAGATGGTGTTGCGCATCTGTGTTGATGGCACACAGAAATGGTGCGAGGACAGAGTGGCGATATTGCTGATCGTATCGATCGCCGGCTCCAGGGTTTCAATCGTCACAAGCGTGGCGCCATGCTTCTTGACCGCCTCCTTTACTTTGAGGCCGGTGATGGGATTGGATTCGGTAATATTCGTTCCGACGAGCAACAAGATGTCGGCAGCCACGATGTCGTCAAAGCTCACGGTCCACCGATGTGTGCCTTGGACCCGCCGCATGGCCTGCAAGCCGTTCATGTGGCCATAGCGCGCACTGCTGTCGATGCTGTTGGTGCCGATCGTCACGCGCATGAACTTTTGGAAGAGGTACAACTCTTCGTTCGTGCAGCGGCCGGAAATCAGTCCGCCGAAGCTCTGTCCGCTGTGGGCGGTTTTGATCTTGCTTGCTTGCTCCGCGACGAACTCCAACGCTTCTTCCCAGGTGGCTCGCGCGAGCACGCCGTTCCGGCGAATGAGCGGATGGGTCAACCGTTCCGGGTGGCTGGCGGCATGGAATCCGAAAAATCCTCTGGCACAGAGGTCGCCGTTGTTGCGGCCTGCTCCCTGCGCCGAATTGACTTCGATCAGTTCCTGGTTTTTTGTCTGGGCGGTGATCTGACAACCGTCACCGCAGTAGCCGCAGATAGTGTCGGCTCGTTTGAGCATCCAGGGCCGATACTCATACATCGAGAGCCGGCTCGTGATGGCGCCGACCGGGCAAATCTGCACGCAGCCTCCGCAGAATTCACAATCGAGCGGATGCGCGCCAAAATGTTTGATCTCCGTCATCGTGCCGCGGCCCACCGGCGCCAGAGCCTTCACGTCCATGACTTCGTCGCAGTACCGGACGCAGCGCAGGCACTGCACACAGCGGTTCATCTGCGTTTCGATGAGTGGGCTGAAATATTCTTTCTGGAAGATGCGCTTGGTCTCGACAAACCGGCTCGTGGTCGCCGTGTACTGATGGGAAAAGTCTTGGAGGTCGCACTTGCCGCCCTGGTCGCAGACGGGGCAATCCAGCGGATGGTTAGCCAGAATGAACTCAAGCACAGACTTATGGGCGTCATTCACGACCGTCGTGGCCGTCCGGACAGTCATCCCCTCCGCCACCGGCGTGCTGCAGGCCGTTTGGAGCTTGGGCATCTTTTCGACTTCCACCAGGCACATGCGACAGTTGGCATCCGGCTTGAGCTTCGGGTGATAACAGAAGTGCGGAATCATTGCGCCGACGCGCCGAGCTGCTTCGATCACAAGCGTGCCTTTGGGCACGGTGATGGTGGTGCCGTCGATCGTCACACGAACTGTTTCAGAGGTAGAGGTGCTCATAAGTTAAAAACCGCTGACAAGTAGGCAAGCTGACAGGCTGACATCCGATTCCGCGAACTTGTCAGCTTGCTCGCCCGTACCTTGTTAGCCACGTTCAATGCTTTCCCACCGGCTCCGGCCTGATGAGATTCGCCGCCTCCGCCTCGTGAATCAGGGTCACATACTCGTGTCGCCAGTGTTTCAGGGTGCTCATGATTGGCGCCACTTCCGCGTCGCCGAAGGCGCAGACGGTGCGGCCGGCGATGTTTTTGCACAGATCCGACAAGGTTTCAAGGTCCTGCATCTGGCCGCGTTTGGCCACAATTCGGCGCATCGTCTGCACGAGCCAGGAGCTCCCTTCCCGACAGGGACTGCATTTGCCGCAGGACTCGTGATAGAAAAATTCCATGAGCCGGAGCGCCGCCCAGACCATGCTGGTGCCCTCCTCCATCACGGTCACGCCGCCGGAGCCCAGCATCGATCCCGCGGCTGCGACGGACTCGAAATCCAGTTTTACGTCGAGATGATCCGGTGTCAGGAAGGGCGCTGACGCTCCCCCCGGAATAAAGGCCTTGATCGGCTTGTTCGACCGCATCCCCCCGGCATGTTCATACACCAATTCACGGATCGTGACACCCATCGGGACTTCGTAATTGCCGGGTCGTTTCACATGCCCGCTGACACAGAAGACTCTGGTGCCCGTGCTCTTCGGCGGTGAGCCGATTGAGGCAAACCACGCAGCACCACGGCTGAGAATGTGCGGGAGGTTGGCCAACGTCTCGACATTGTTCACCACGGTGGGTTTGTTATACAGACCATGGGTGGCGGGGAACGGAGGTT
>JAHFES010000049.1:17040-18513 GCA_023248355.1 Nitrospiraceae bacterium | reverse complement strand
TGGCGATGCAGACACGATGAATGCGAGGACCTGACAGGAACAAACAGTAAGAATGTATGATTGCAAGACCTGACCCCGATCTTTGTTCTTGCAATCTTTCTATCTGCAAGTTAGAATTTTTTCATCCGTTTCTTTTATAGGGAGACGCCCTGATCTGACCATCGGTCTTGATTGCGCTTGTTACTGCATGTCCCCCGGGATTAAGGGGCGATCCTGGTCGCAGTGGAATCGAGGGGGCGTGGGTGATAACGAATATTGAACCACTCGCTTGAAGGGCCTAGGCTTGGCCAGCTCTCTCACCTGTTTATGGAGGCGATTCATGTGGAAGAAAGAGTCTCGAACAACCGATATGGAATCTGAGGGCCAGGAGAGTAGCGGACTCGAGTCCTCGTCCTCTGTGGGAGATCACCCGAACGAAGTTATCGCCTTTGTTGGAAAAGGCGTCGAGTTCAAGGGTGTGATTACCTACAAGGGCACTGTTCGGATTGACGGGCTTTTGGATGGGGAGATTCATACCGATGGAGTCTTATTAGTTGGGGATGATGCGATCCTGACCGCGAAGGTCACCGCCGGAACGGTGATTAGTCGCGGTAAGATCACGGGGGATATCATCGCGAAGGAAAAAATTCGCCTCTTGTCTCCCGCTATCCTCAATGGATCAGTCACCGCGCCTGTGGTGTCCATGGAGGAAGGTGTGTTGTTCAACGGCACCATTGAAATGGCCCGCGCCGAGATCCGGGAGCTTCCTCGGGCAGTGGCTGGTGGACAAACTAAGCGCTAAGGAAGAGTCGCGCCGCGGTCAACATCGAGACGCGAGTATGTTCCTAGAAGCCGGCCCAACGAGGACTCCGAATCGGCCAAACTTGGCTATCAGCGAGGATGCCATGTGGGGATCGAAAGAAAAAAAGAAGAACGGTCTTGCCGAAGAGAGTAACTTTACCTTTCTTGGCAAAGGAGTCTATTTCAAGGGTGTCGTCAGCTTCGAGGGGACGGTGCGGATCGATGGCCGTCTTGAGGGCGAAGTCCATACGAAGGGTGAACTGATCGTTGGCGAACATGCGGTCATTAAGGGTGTGGTCGTGGCAGGCAAACTGGTGAGCGGCGGTCGGATCAAGGCTAATATCACCGCGACAGAAAAGGTGGAGCTGCTGAAGCCTGGCATTATCATCGGGGATATTCGGACGCCCCAGTTTTCCATGGAAGAAGGTGCCCACTTCCATGGTGTGTGCGACATGGGGGCCGACAAATGGATCGACGATGAACCGCGACAGGATATGGAAAACGTTCACGATCTGACGATGCACAGAGGAAAGCGCATTCAAGACAAACCATCGTGACCCGCCCGTTTGTTCTTCTCGGCATGAGTGGCGGAGTCGACAGGTCCGTCGCCGTCGCACTTCTCGTTGAGCAAGGCTATACCGTTCACGGCATCACCCTCCAAGTGTGGGAGCACGCAACGGCCAAATAGGGTCA
>JAHFES010000049.1:0-17030 GCA_023248355.1 Nitrospiraceae bacterium | reverse complement strand
CAACGGCCAAATAGGGTCAGGTCTTGCAATCACACATCGGACCTGCCAATCCCGACCTTCTTTCTCCTGCTTCTCTCTTCAGAGGGTAGCTGAATACTGAGCGCTGACCGCTAGGCCGTTACTTTTGTGAATACCACCGATAACCTTTGGTCTCAGTGAAGCTGGCTTTCGGGGCTCCGCCGGGTTTTTCCAGTAACAACACTTTGAAGTCGAGCAGGCCGAACCAGGCTGGGTCGGCCACGTCGTGGTAGTGGCAGCCGTGGAGTTTGGGAAGCATGTCGCCGAGGGACTGCTGCAGCTCCTTCTCCGTGTAGGCGCGCACGATGAACGGCTTGTTCATGGCCTGGCAGAAGCGCTGAATCGTGTAGGCCGCTCCGGTGCAGAGGACTTTGGTGTCGGGCTTCAGGGCCAAGAATTGCGGAAGCGACAGATAGCGCTCTTGAAAGCCGAGCCAGCGAATGGCCTGACGCAAGTGGTTGTACTGAACCTCATACTCAGTGTGTCCTGGTAGTTTCACCGGCGCGGGCCAGCCTTCTTCGATCCCAAACTCAGTCAGGAACGCCCGCCCACCTGGCTTCAGTACCCGCCACAGTTCTGCGACGAATCGAATCGGCCCTAAGTTGAAGATGACTTCATCCGGCGGGTTCGCTTCGATGGGCAGGCGGAGTCGCCTGATCCAATCCAGCGCCTCTTGATGTTGTGGCGTGTCGCCGGTGCCGGAGGTAAGCTCCTTCTTCGTGAGCTGGACCGGCGTCATGTCGGCCATGTTCTCGTTGTCGATCACGAGATCGATGGAGTTGTCGGCGAACGGCAGCCATTCACCATTGGCGCGGGTACCGGTGCAATTCCAGCCGCCCGCCTTCGCGCGATTCACTTGAAGTTTCAGAAACGGCTGTGTGATGTCGAGCGAGAGGTACTTGATGCTCTGTTTCTCAAAGGGCAACAGTTCTTTGCCAAGTTCGCGAGCCAGGTAGCCGAGCCCGCCGCCTACTTCGAGGATGACTTTGGGTTTGGGACTAAACCAGCCGAGCTGGCGCAGTTGCCGCATGAGGACCCGGCCGTACGTGAGGCCGTTCAGCGCCTCGTTCGGCTCTCTGAAGAGGTGCGAGACGGTAGTTTCGATGAGGTCGAAGTGGCCGTCGTCTTCGGCGTTCTCGGTCAATTCATGGTGGTGAAAATCTTCCAGATGTTCTTCGCCCTCGAATCCTTCCTGTCCTGACCAGCCCTCGCGGATCTGTTGCAACAGGATGTCCCACTTGGCTTTGTGGCGGTGGCCACCTGGCGGCTCGGTCCCGAAGTAGCAGAGAGAATAGTTGGGAGTGGCCCACCGTTTGAGATGCCATTGTCCCGGTTGGCCATCCGGACCGCAGATCTTGTTGCCGTACTTTTCAAGCAGTGCGCCCACGGTGGTGTGCCCGTTCATGGCACGCAGCATTTCCACGCCGGTATTGTTGAGGCGCACCAACGGGACATTATCGTCGAGCGGGGCGAACCAATATTCGTCTTCGCGGTGCTGGTAGGTGACGAGGTCGGGGATGCGCCAGGCGAGGAGGTTCAGGGTCTCTCCTGAGAGGCGCAGCGGTTCTTGGACGGCGGCAACTGGTTTCATAGCGAGCCTACATCTTCGTCGGGAAGGCGCAGCCTACACGACGGGCTGGGATTCTCGCAAGAAGCTTGTTTGTTTGGTTTGTTTAGTGAGGTCGGAGGCGCGGCATCTTCCGCCAACTTGTTCGTGCTCTCGACAGAACCAGACAGACCAGACAGACCAAATGAACCAGAGAAACAAGAGCAATGAGACCAGTTTTCGAAGGAAGCACCGGTTGGAAAAAAAAGAGCGGGACGTTAGAGCTGCGAAGGGGCGAAGGCGTCGGTCACCATCAAGGTGCCCCGCATGATGGGGTGAATTCGGCAATGGTAGACATAGCGACCGGGAGGCAGGCCGGGCAGCGTAAACGTTTCCCCTGGTGGCATAGTCCCTGAGTCAAAGGCGCAAGGTCCGCTGTCGTCTACACAGGCATTATGCGTGATGGTGTGATGAGTCGGGGTGGGGTTGTCCCAGCGAATGGGGTTGCCGCTGACGACTGTTGCGGTGACGGGAACGAAATAGGGCGATCCATCCTCGATTACGATTTGTGTATACGACGGTAGAGTGGCCGTAGTCGGCCACGCCAGACCTGTCACCAGCAATCCAGTGAAGACTGTCATCATCAACCATTTCACGGGGTCACCACTCCCTTTCTGGCTACTCTGCCTTCTTAGATCCAACAGGGAGGCAGAGGATTCAAGCTTCATCTATCTCTCACCATCCATCTTATCATGGGTTTAGGGTTTGCCTACTAGATGTCTGATCCTCTTGGCCAGCGGCCCTGCTTTTATGAAGCTCCGCTGCTATGTCACTGCGTATCCCCATGGTCATCGTTGCGAGTCCGGTTTTTCTTCTTGCCGATTTTGGGTCGGCTTTGGTCGATGCCTGGGTTGAACCCTGATTGTTTTGGGGCTGGCCACCCTAAAAATTGGCTCGAAAAAGTGGCGGTTGCAAGAGGCTATTCGTTCATGCTAGATGGAGGCTCCAGCGCTACAGGGAAGGCATCGCAGACGGCAGAGGAGGAATGGTGATGGCGAAGAAAAAGAAGAAGGCCACAATAAAGAAGTCAACGGGCAAGAAAAAGCTCGCGGGCAAGAAAAAAGCCGTAAAGTCGTCGAAGAAGAAGACCACGTCAAAGAAGACTGTGGCAAAGAAAACCGCCAAGAAGCGCGCGGTCGTGAAGCGGGCCAAGCCCGCCCCTAAGAAGAAAGCTGCAAAGAAAGCTGTAAAGAAGGTTGCCAAGAAAGCCGCTCCGAAGAAGCCCGCTGCCAAGGTGAGCCAGCCGGCTCCTCCGGTCAAGAAAGTGGTGCCTCAGGAAGAAGAAGCTGCGCGCAAACCAGTTATCGCCAAGACCGCCGTTCCCATCGAACCGAAAGAAATAGATCTCGAAGAAGAGATTGTCGACGAGGAATTGGAGCTGGAAGGCGAAATCGAGGAGGACGTGCAGGAAGATGTGGACCTTGATGCGGAGGACGACAGCGACGACATCATTGAGAAGTCCGAAGACTTGTTGGACGACCACGACGACTTTCACAATCACTAACTTCCCGCTGTTCTGCTCGGTGCCTGTCACGGGCGGTGCCATCACGTCCGCCCGCGCGCGCGAAAGAATTGTCCGACCGACGTCCCCTTTGCCTCCGGTATTCTGAACCCTGACGATGAGCCACTTTCTTTTTACCGCCGGGACGCTACGAGAACGCAGTTCGCCCGAGAGCGCGGAGTTGCAGCTTCGGCATGGGCTCTGGGGATGCTGCACCGCGCTGATTCAGCAGAATCTGGCGAAGTACCTCACCCCCGATTCACATGGACTCGTGTACGTGCTGAAGGTCGGCATGTGCGCGGAGTTTCGCATTGTCTCGCCCTTGTTGCGGCTTCAGGACATGGACGAGTTTCTCAGGGAGGATCTGCGGACGGAGGCGCGGTTCGGCTTTATCCGTGTGGTCCCGACACGGCGGTGGACGTCGTCATCGCAGGCCAGTCATGCGCTGTTGGAAAAGGTCCTGCAGATTCCCGATCAGGCGGAGTTGACGCGCCGGTTGAGCCTCGGGATGCATGGGCTGACCGAAGGCGAATATCAGGCGATAGTCGAGGGGCTGGGAGCCGGTATTCCTGTCAATTAGCAGGCTGTTGACAAAGTCCGCCAGCGGCGTTCTCGCGGCGCTCGGAGGCTCAACGTACGGCAGAGAGTACGCTTCGCCTCTTCGCTTGCTGCGGCCTTGCTGGACGGCCTTTCTGAACAGCCTGCGAATGATTTTGAAAGAGTCTGTGAGTATCCGAGCCTCACGTTTCTGTCATGCTCAAGTAGTTTGTCAACACTCTGTTAAGTGCGCCTGGGGCATGGGTGCGCCGTGTCTTTCGCTCACCGCAGGCAACTTCATCATCCGAGCATCGGAACCAACCTGACATCCTTGCCGTCCTGAACCGGCTTCAACGCCCACTCTTAATCTCGTCTTGCCATGCTCTCAGGCATCTCGTATAACGGCGCCATGCTTCATCGTGTACTATCAATTTCCGTGCTGGTTCTGTCGTGTGCCATGGGCATTCTCATGTTGTCTGAAGAGGCGAAAGCTGCTTGCCTGGTCGAGGCGCCGGCAAGTGGAAAAGCTGGGCCGCTGGTCAAGCATCTTACAGCTGATTGCACGCCAGCCGAGCGGGAGGCGAATGCGATAAGCAGCGCGGCCGTGATGGATGCGATTGCCAAGGGACAGCCTGTTGATCTCCTCGGCGTCGTCGTTACGGGAGATCTTTCGTTCGACAGCCTGGCTGTGCAAACAACCCAGATGCCGAAGGGACTTACGCCCGAACAACGCGCCGCGCTGACTCAGTTGAATGCGGAGGAACTACGGCTTGTCCGTGAGCCGGTCACGATTCGCGATTCGGTGGTGCTGGGGGCGGTGCGTCATCGGTCCGCCAAGGGCACGCTGCAGTTCGAAGGACCAGTTGATTTCCATGGGACGACGTTCAGGGATGGGGTGGATCTCTCGCGTACGGTGTTCCAGGGTGCGGTGGACCTTTCAGAAGCAAAGTTTGAGAAAGAGGCCTATTTTGTCCAGGGGCAGTTTAGCCACGCGCTGAGGTGCAAGAGCACCAAGTTCGGTCCTCATACGAGATTTCATCGATCCGTGTTTCGAGGAGCCGTCGATTGCACGGCGGCACGCTTCGACGGCATGGCGGAATTCCTCGAAGTGACATTCGAGCAGCCGGCTTCGTTTGCGCAGACGCGATTCGGCCAGGGGACGGGTTTTTCCGGAAGCCACTTCAAGCGACACGCAAGCTTCGAGGAGGCGATCTTTAGCCGTGAGGCGTTTTTCGGGTTTACGGTGTTTGAGAGCGAGGCGTCGTTCGCAGGCGCGCAGTTTCTTGGGAGCGTCGATTTTTCCGATGCGGAGTTCAAGCGACCGGACGATCTCGCTAAAGTGCGATTCGATCAGACACCTCTGTTCACTCGAACGAAGCGGATTGTCCAGGATCAGAATGCCGGGATTCTGCAATCTCCCGGCGGACAGTATGCCGTGACGTTGTTTTTTCTGCTTCTGGCCGCCATGCTGATTGCCTATGCCGTGAAGATGAAGTAGAGCGGATTGGCCCCAGCCCCCTACATATAGATTCGGGCTTGCCTGCCACCCCATAACTTGGTATAACCACCCCCGTGGATCCTCAGATCGAAGGTTTCGAACAGACAGAGCTGCCGTACCAGGTCCGTATCGAGAATTTCGAGGGGCCGCTGGACCTGTTGCTCCATCTCATCAAGAAAAACGAGATCAATATCTACGATATTCCGATCGCGATGATCGCCCAGCAGTACCTTGGGTACCTTGAGGCGATGAAGGATTTGAATCTCAATGTCGCGGGTGAGTTCCTGGTGATGGCGGCTACGCTGCTGCAGATCAAATCCAAGCTGTTGCTACCCGCTGACGAGACGGCCGATGACGAGGAAGACGGGCCCGACCCGCGCGAAGAACTTGTCCGGCGATTGCTGGAATACAAAACGTATAAGGAGGCGGCCCGCCAGCTCGACGGCCAGGAAAAGATGTGGCGGGAGATTTTCAGCCGGGAGCAGGGGCCGCCGGAACCGATCGAGACCGATGAGACGTTGTTGGAAAATGTGTCCTTGTTCGATCTTGTCGATGCGCTCAAGGGGATTTTTGATCGTAATCCTGGGAAACAGCTCATCGAGATTATGCCGGATAATCTCACCGTCCGGGAACGAATGAACGCGATTCTCGAAATGCTGGAAGGCAAGGACTCCGTCTCGTTCATGGATCTGTTTGAAACATCTTGTCACCGGCTGGTCGTCATCGTGACATTTTTAGCGATGCTGGAACTCATTCGGTTGCGAGTCGCGCAGGTGTTCCAGGCTGAATCGTTTGGACCGATTCTCGTCTCCCGGACGTTCTCATTGGTGCCGGATCCTGCTGAACTGGATGACTCAGATTCTGAATGGAGGGGGACATGACTCCGATCACAGAAGAATTGTCTCAGGACACTGCCGAGAGTGTGATGGCTGAGGAGCTGGAACTGGAGCGCTCGCCCGAAGAGATGGGTGCGGCCATCGAGCAGGGCACCCCAAGCTCAAACGGCGTGGCACAAGCGATCGCGGAGCGTGAACTGAAGGCGATTCTCGAGTCCATGCTGTTCGTCTCCCCGGAGGCGTTGTCTGTAGCCCGTCTTGTGGCGGTGCTTGGCGATGTGACCAAGGCTGAGGTCGAGCGGGTCTTGCGGAGCCTTGGCGACGATCTCGAGCAGGAAGGGCGGGGCATCCGACTCGCGGAGATCGCCGGCGGATATCGGCTGGTCACCAAGCAAGAATATTCGACATGGATTAAGCGGCTGGATAAAGCCAAGTCCGCCGCGAAGCTCTCCCGGTCGGCCCTCGAATCGCTGGCGATCATCGCCTACAAGCAACCCCTCGTCCGTTCCGAGATTGAAGAGATTCGCGGGGTCGAAACGTCCGGTGTCGTGCGGACGTTGCTTGAGCGCAAGCTGGTACGCATCGTCGGCCGCAAAGAAGTGCCGGGCCGTCCGATCATGTACGGGACGACCAAGTTTTTCCTTGAGCACTTTGGCTTGAACGATCTGTCGCAGCTCCCGCCGCTCAGAGAATTCAAGGAACTCGGAGAGTCGGAGCAGGCGCTCCTTCCGATGGACCCGATGGACGAGGCCACTCCAACCATGGTCGATGAAGCGGTCCTTGAAGACACCGTAGAGTCGATCGAGGTGTCGGGAACGGACCTGCTATCCATCACGGAGACAGAAGATACTCTCGTCGAGCTCAAGGCGGCGGAAGAAGAAACGATCGACGACGAATTGAAGATTGATGAAGAGCTTGTCGGAGAACCAGTCGAGCCAGGTTGAGTGCATCGCGTCAATTGTCTCTGGACTAGGTCTATGAACCTCAATCGTGAAGTCGGTTTCCTTTCCGTCTCATCCGTTATTCCCCCCCCATTCTCATATCTCATAAACGGGCAAGTAGCTAGCCCTTTAACTGCGCGCGTCGAACGAGGGCCTTCTGAGAGGCCGCGCGTTCTGCGAGCACAAAGGGCGGCTGCTTGCCCGTGCTTTCCCGCTCCTTGACTCTCTTTCCGCCGCTTTGTTAGACTCGCCAATCCAATTCTAAGTCATTGAAAGACCCCTTGTTTCTTGAAACTGGTCGGCTTTAGCAACACGAGGCACCACCTATGATCAAAGCATGGCTTCTTGACGAAATGTTCCGGTTCGACCGGCTGGTCTTATCCATCGACGGCACCCAGGGAGAGTGGGGCGCCGGGGATTCGGTGGCCGAGGAAGAAGATCTCCCGCCGGCGCCGCAGAACGTCCACGCAAAGCCAGGCAATGGTCGTGTCACGATCACATGGGATCCGGTTCCGGAGGCCATGTACTACAATCTCTATTTCCAGACCTCGAAGGGCGTGCAGATTAAGTTCTCCGAACTGACCCGCCCCATTGCAAGCGCAGAAGATTTCAAGAGCCTCATCGGCGTGAAGAAGGACAAAGCGACCTGCTTGGAAGGCGCGACGACTCCCTATGTCCATGACGATCTCGCAAACGGCACCTGCTATCACTACGTCGTCACCGTCGTGACGGCGAAGGGTGAAAGCCTTGAGTCGCAGGAAGTCATGGCGATTCCATCACCCTATCTGTTGGCCATGAGCTTCGGTCAGGAAGGGGTGGACGAGGGGGAGTTCAGCTCGCCTACCGGGATCGCGCTCGACAGGGATGGCAACATCTACGTGGCGGATACCGACAATCACTCCATCCAGAAATTCGATAAGGCCGGCAAGTTCCTGGCGCGGTGGGGCAGTGAGCCCAGCTCGCAGGAAGGCTCGTTCTACTATCCGCGTGGGTTGGCTGTCGGACCGGACGATGCAGTCTACGTGGCCGATAGCGGAAACAACCGCGTCCAGAAGTTCGATCTCGAAGGCAACGTGATGAAAGCCTGGGGCAAGTTCGGATTTGCCTGGCGCGGCGCTGATATGGGCCGGTTCGATGTGCCCTGGGGTATCACGACCGATCAAGAAGGCAACGTCTATGTGTCCGATACCAGCAACGCCCGCATTCAAAAGTTCCAATCGGACGGGCAGCCGCTGTTGAAGTGGGGACGGGACGGCAGCTTCGACGGCGCGTTCTTCTATCCCCGCGGCGTGGCGGTGGATTTCATCGGCAATATTTATGTCGCCGACGAGAGCAATAATCGCATCCAAAAATTCGATTGCCGCGGGAGCTATCTGACCAAGTGGGGACGTGAAGGCAGCGGACCTGGGCAGTTCAAGTCTCCGTGGGGCATCGCCTGCGACGCGTTGGGCAATGTCTACGTGGTCGATAGCGGCAACCACCGGATTCAGAAGTTCGACGGCAACGGCACATTCCTTTGTTCTTTCGGGAATCGCGGCAAGACGGAAGGGCAGGTGAACTTCCCCTACGGCATCGCCGTGGATAAGGAAGGCTCTGTGTTCGTGGTCGATAGCGGGAACAGCCGGATTCTCAAGTATGTGCCGACCGAAGAGGAAATCAATCGCGGAAAGGAGGAGGCCGCTCAGGCTCTCGAACCTGGAACGGTCCAGCCTCCACGCAGTGTGGCGGTGAAGGCCGGCGATACCGAAGTCTTCTTGAGCTGGATGGAGGTACCGGGTGCCGTCTCATACAGCCTGTATTTCGGTACGGTTCCCGGCTTGACACTCCAGGGCGCGACCAAAATTGAAGGGGTGACGAATCCGTACACGCACACGGGTCTGACGAACGACACCCCCTACTTCTATGCGGTGACGGCCTCATTCGAAGATGGAACGGAGAGCCGATTGTCTGAGGAAGTCACGGCGATGCCGGTCCTGATCGACATTACCGCTCCGCAAAATCCCTATGCCGTCATCAACCACGGTGCGTTCATGACGAACTCGCCGGAAGTGGTGGTGACCATTTCCGCAACCGACTTGGACACCGGCGTCGGGTCGTACTTTGTGTCGGAAAGTCCGTTGACGCCGATGGCGGGTACGCCGGGATGGGTCGATGTGACGCCCGCGATCAAGTTCGGTTCGACGATTCCGTTCATTCTGTCGCCGGCCGACGGCCAGAAAACCATCTATGTGTGGTTCAAAGATGTCGGGAATAACGTCTCGACGCCGGCTAGCGCAACCATTCTGGTCAATACCTCCGGCTATCTCTGCGTCTCCAAATGGGGGAAGCCTGGCCGAGGCGCCTCGCTCCTGCACGGGGGCGAGTTCATGCCGCCGATCTATGGACTGTGTGTCGATCAGCAGGGCTCGCTGTTTGTGGTCGACAACGGCAATAACCGCATCCAGAAATTCGATAACGCCGGAAACTTCATCATTCTCTGGGGTAATTTTGGGTCGGCGAATTCCAACTTCCATAATCCCACCGGGATTGCCTGTGACGGCAAGGGCGATGTGTGGGTGGTGGATACCAATAACCATCGCGTTCAGAAATTCGACGGCAAGCTCGGCGGCTATCTGCTGAAGTTTGGATCACGCGGCAACGGCGAAGGCCAGTTCAATTCGCCCTGGGGGATTGCAGTCGATCGCGTGCGCGGCTACGTCTATGTCGTCGATAGCGCGAATTTCCGTGTCCAGAAATTCGATTTGACGGGCGAGTTCATCATGGCGTGGGGCAGTTTCGGGAACGGCGACGGGCAGTTCTATTTTCCGCGTGGCGTGGCGGTCGATCAAAGCGATGGATCGGTCTATGTGGTCGATATGGGGAATCACCGCATCCAGAAATTCGACACCAGCACGAACGTGCTGCCACAGCTGCTCACCAAGTGGGGCGGCAGTCCGGAAGCCGGGCACGCGAGTAGTCCCTTGGCGCAGGAAGCCGGGCAATTGCGGTCACCATGGGGCATCGCTGTGGACGGGGCGAGCGATGTGTACGTGACGGATACCGGCAACCATCGCATCGAAAAGTTCGATCGTGAAGGCAACTTTATTACGCAGTGGGGCGGGTTCGGCAATAGTGATGGCCAATTCAATTTCCCGTACGGGATCGCCGTCGATGCGAAGGGCAGCGTCTTTGCGGTCGACAGCGGCAACACCCGCGTCGAGCAGTTCATGCCGGCTGAAGAAGGCGGCGAGCGGTTGCAAGAAGATGCCGAGCTCATGGCGGAACTCGATCAGGCGCAAGGGGCGACGAGCGCGTCACGCGTCACTCGTCACGCGTGACAAGGGAGTAGTTTTAGATGCTTGATAAAGAACCTCGCCTCGGGCTCACCTACGACGACGTCGTGCTCGTTCCGTCCAAGTCGCAGGTCTTGCCGAATGAGGTGGAGACCGGCACGTTCATCTCGCGCAATATTCGCGTCAATATTCCGCTTGTCAGCGCGGCCATGGATACGGTCACGGAGTCGCGTCTTGCGATTGCTATGGCCCGCGAGGGGGGGATTGGGATCATTCATCGGGTGTTGGCTCCAGCCGACCAGGCGATCGAAGTGGATCGCGTGAAGAAGTCGGAAAGCGGGATGATTCTCGATCCCATTACGATTGCGCCAGACCAAACGATTCGTGATGCGCACCAGCTGATGGCGAAGTATCGGATCTCGGGTATTCCGGTGATCAAGAGCGGGAAGCTGGTCGGCATTCTGACCAACCGTGACTTGAGATTCGAGGATCGCATGGATCTCAAGGTGTCCCAGGTGATGAAGCGGGACAAGCTGATCACGGCGCCGGAGGGCACCAGCCTGGAAAAGGCGCGGGAGATTCTCCATGAACACCGGATCGAAAAATTGCCGGTGGTCAACAAGCACTATGAACTCAAGGGGCTGATCACCATCAAGGATATTGAGAAACGGATCAAGTATCCCTATGCCTGCAAAGATGCGCATGGTCGCCTGCGGGTTGGGGCCGCCGTGGGCGTGGGGCCGGAAACCGAAGAACGGGTGCGTCTGCTCAAAAAAGCCGGGGTGGATCTTGTCGTCGTGGATACCGCCCACGGTCATTCCCAAGCGGTCATGAATACTGTGAAGATGATCAAGAAGCAATATCCTGATTTGGAACTGGTTGCAGGAAACATTGCCACGGCTGAAGCAGCCAGGGATCTCCTGAAGATCGGCGTGGATGGAGTGAAAGTCGGTGTGGGGCCGGGATCGATCTGCACCACGCGGATTGTGTCCGGTGCCGGGATGCCGCAACTCACGGCCATTGCGGATTGCGCCAAGGTTCTGAGAGGGAGCGGAGTCCCGATCATCGCAGACGGCGGGATCAAGTTTTCCGGAGATATCACGAAGGCGCTGGCAGCGGGGGCTTCCGCGGTCATGCTCGGGGGACTCCTGGCAGGGACAGAAGAGTCGCCTGGGGAAACCGTGCTGTACCAAGCTCGAACGTATAAGGTCTATCGCGGCATGGGTTCAATCGGGGCCATGGAACGAGGCGGTGGAGACCGGTACGGACAGGGTGGTCGCCCCGCGCAGAAGCTTGTTCCTGAAGGCATTGAAGGACGGGTGCCCTATAAAGGTCAGCTGGCCGCCGTCGTCTATCAATTGGTCGGCGGGGTGAAGTCGGGAATGGGCTACTGTGGATGCCGGACGATTCCCGATCTGCAGCAGAAGGCCACCTTCATTCGACAAACCGTCGCAGGTCTTCGCGAAAGCCACGTCCATGACGTCATCATCACCAAAGAGGCGCCGAACTATCGGATGGATTGGGAGTAGCCTCGCGTGAAACGTTCCTCGTGAAGCGTATCTCGCAACCAAGATCCAGCTTCCCTCTCTAACGAACGACGCTTCACGCTTCACGAACGACGGCTTCATGGAACTCTGGCACAATAGAATTCTGGTTCTTGATTTCGGGTCGCAATACACCCAATTGATCGCGCGCCGTATTCGCGAAGCACAGGTCTATTCGCAGATCTTGCCTTGCACCGTGCCGTTGGCCACGATTCTGGCCTATCGCCCGCAGGGTATCGTGCTGTCCGGCGGACCGTCCAGCGTCTATGAGAAGAAGGCGCCCACGGTTCCCAAGGAACTCCTCGATCAAGGCATTCCTATCTTGGGCATCTGCTATGGCATGCAGTTGGTCACACATCTGTCCGGCGGGGAGGTTGCCAAGTCCAAGCACCGCGAGTACGGGCGGGCTGATCTCACGATCGACGACAAGAGCGATCTATTCAAGGGCATCGGCACAGGCGGATCGGCTGTGGTCTGGATGTCGCACGGGGATCGTATCGAGCGCATGCCCCCAGGCTTCCGGTCCATCGCCCATACGAGCAATTCACCTATCGCAGCGATGAAGCGTGATGACCACAAGCGGCGAATCTACTGCCTGCAGTTCCATCCCGAAGTCGTTCATACGCCGGAAGGCACGAAGCTGCTGCAGAATTTCGTCTATGACATCTGCGGATGCAAGCCGACCTGGACGATGCAGTCCTATGTCGATACGGCGGTGCAGCAGATTCGGGACCAGGTCGGGAAGGACCGGGTGATTTGTGCGTTGAGCGGAGGGGTGGATTCTTCTGTTGCCGCGGCGCTCACCCATCGGGCGATCGGCGATCAACTGACCTGCATCTTTGTGGACAATGGGGTGCTACGGGCGGGTGAGCGGGATCAGGTGCAGAAGACCTTTGCCTCGCAGCTGCACCTCAATCTTCGGATTCTCGATCGGACCACTCAGTTTCTGGCCGGCCTCAAGGGCGTGACGGACCCCGAACGCAAGCGGAAGATCATCGGTCGGCAGTTCATTAAGAATTTCGACGAGGAATCCAAGAAGCTGAAGGGGGTCAAGTATCTCGTGCAAGGCACGCTCTATCCCGATGTGATCGAGAGCGTGAGCTTCAAAGGCCCTTCGGCGACGATCAAGACGCACCACAATGTCGGCGGCTTGCCCGCGCGCATGAAGCTGAAGTTGATTGAGCCGCTGAGGGAGCTGTTCAAGGATGAAGTGCGGGTGCTAGGACAAGAGCTCGGTTTGCCGGACGAGATCATCTGGCGGCAGCCTTTCCCTGGGCCGGGACTCGCGATTCGGGTGCTCGGGTCGGTGACCAAAGAGCGATTGGCGATTCTGCGCGCTGCCGAAACGATCGTGGACCAGGAAATCCGTGGCGCGGGGCTGTATCGTGAAATATGGCAGGCGTTCGCGGTGCTGTTGCCAATTCGTACTGTCGGCGTGATGGGCGATCAACGGACCTATGAGCATGTGATCGCGATTCGTGCCGTGACCAGCCTCGATGGCATGACCGCCGACTGGGCCAGGATTCCCAATGATGTCTTGGGCCGGATGTCGAACCGTATTATCAATGAAGTGAAGGGCGTGAACCGAGTTGTCTACGACATCAGTTCGAAGCCTCCGTCAACAATTGAGTGGGAATAAAGGCGGGCCAGTGGCACGAGGCGAGAGGCTAGGGGGTAGATCGGAATGATAGACAAGACTAGGGAAAATACTCCGCACCCCTCGCCCCTTGCCTCTGGCCCCACGCCTGAAGGCGGGGTACGCCTGCAGAAAATCATTGCCGGTAGCGGGCTGGCTTCTCGCCGGAAGGCCGAGATGCTGATCGCTTCAGGACGTGTGACGGTGAACGGCAAGATCGTGACCGAGCTTGGCACCAAGGTTGATCCAGGGCGCGATCACGTCAAGGTGGATGGCAAGCATCTCGAGGGGGCGCAGCCCTTTGTGTACTTGGTGCTGAATAAGCCGAAGAACGTCATGTCGACGCTCGACGATCCGGGAGGGCGGCCGACGGTGAAGGATTTCCTCCACGGGGTCTCTGTGCGGGTGTTCCCGGTGGGCCGGTTGGACTTCGATAGCGAAGGATTGATGCTCATGACCAATAATGGCGATTTGGCGCAGGCCCTTCTGCATCCTCGCTACCATGTGCCCAAGACCTATCTCATCAAGGTCAAGCAGGTGCTGACTGACGCCCAGATCCTTCAATTGCAGCAAGGGGTCCAACTGGAAGACGGCATGACCAGCCCGGCCATCGTGAAGAAAGTCAAGAAAGCGGCGCAGAACTCCTGGCTGGAGGTCACGATTCGCGAAGGGCGCAAACATCAAGTCCGGCGCATGCTGGAGGCGGTCGGCCATCCGGTCATCAAGCTGACGCGTATCAGAATGGGTCCGCTTGCGTTGGGTGACCTGGGGCCCGGAGAGTTCAGGTTTCTGACGGATCGGGAAGCGAATGCGTTGCGTGAGCTGGTTGAACAGCGCATAGAAATGGAACAGACGGGGCAGAGCCCCAGCGCACGGCCTCAGCGACCCAAGCGGGGTGCAGGCTGGGCGAAGCCTGATGTTGTTCGAAAAGTTCGAAGGGCGTCTGTGAAGAAAACGAGAGGGGCACGAAGTTGAGGACGCATCGGTGCGGTGAGTTGAACAAGACCCATGTGGGGCAGACGGTCGTATTGAACGGCTGGGTGCAACGACGGCGCGACCATGGCACGGTGATGTTTATTGACCTCCGGGACCGGACCGGGCTCACTCAAGTGGTCTTCAATGCCGAGCGCAACGCGGCGATTCACCAGGGAGCCCATGTCTTGCGTGGTGAGTGCGTTGTCTCCGTCACCGGTCAGGTGATGGCGCGTCCTGATGAGTCCAAGAACCCGAATCTCCCGACCGGAGACATCGAAGTCTTTGTCGATGCCGTCGAGGTCTTGAATGTCGCGAAGACCCCGCCGTTCGTCATCGAAGATGATGCCGAAGTGACGGAGGCGATTCGCCTGAAGTACCGATATCTGGACCTGCGGCGTCCGATGATGCAGAAACTGCTGAGCATGCGGCATAACATTATGCAGGCGGCGAGAGGCTTTCTGAATGCCGAACAGTTCCTCGAAGTGGAAACGCCGATTTTGACGAAGAGCACGCCGGAAGGCGCGCGGGACTATCTGGTGCCCAGCCGTGTGAATGCCGGGACGTTCTTTGCGCTTCCGCAATCACCGCAGCTCTTTAAGCAAATCCTCATGATCAGCGGGGTCGATCGCTATTATCAGATCGCGCGCTGCTTCCGCGACGAAGATCTCCGGAACGATCGGCAGCCGGAGTTCACGCAGATCGATCTGGAAATGTCGTTTGTCGATCGTGAACAAGTCATGAGCCTCATGGAGCAGATGATCGTGAAGATCTTTCGTGAGGCCGGCGGTGTCCAGCTTCCGACCCCATTCCCGCGCATGACCTATGCGGTGGCCATGGGCCGCTACGGATCGGATAAGCCCGATCTGCGGTTCGAGATGCCGTTGCACGATGTCACCGCCTTTGCGGCGGCTAGCGAGTTCAAGGTGTTCAAAGACGCGGCGACCAAGGGCGGGATCGTCAAAGCGCTGATCGTTAAAAGCGGGGCCACGATGCCCCGGAGCCGCATCGATGCGCTGGGCGAGACTGCCAAGAGTTTCGGCGCCAAAGGACTGGCCTGGCTCAAGCTGACTGCGGAAGGCCAATTGGAATCCGTGATCGCGAAGTTCCTCGATGCCAAGGCTTTTGCCGCGGCGTTGCCCGAAGCCAAGCCAGGTGACCTGGTGCTCTTCGGCGCTGATAAGGCGGCAGTGGTGCATGATGTGTTAGGCCGCATCCGGCTCCAGCTTGGCGAGGAATTGAATCTGATCGACAAGACAGCCTGGAAGCCGCTGTGGGTGACAGAATTCCCACTGCTCGACTATTCGCCGGAAGAGAAGCGCTATATCTTCATGCACAATCCGTTTGCCGCGCCCATGGATGAGGATCTACCGCTGCTCGATTCAGAGCCGCTGAAAGTGCGCGCCAAGGCCTATGACATGGTGCTGAACGGAAGCGAAATCGGCGGGGGGAGTATCCGGAACCATCGCAGCGAGATTCAGCTGCGGATTCTGGATCTGCTTGGGATGAACAAAGAGCAGTCTCATGCCAAGTTCGGCTTTCTCTTAGAGGCACTCGACTACGGCGCGCCCCCGCACGGAGGGATTGCGTTTGGCCTCGACCGTTTGATCATGCTGCTCGGCGGCGCCGATTCCATTCGCGACGTGATCGCGTTTCCGAAGACGCAGCGTGCGCAATGTCCGCTGACCGATGCGCCGTCCGCTGTGAGCGCCGACCAGTTGAAGGAATTACGAATCAAGCTGGATCTGGTCGAATGAGCGCGCCCTTTCGCCTAGACGCGGGGCAAATCGAGGTTGTCGAAGACCGCATGGCGGAAGTGTTTCGAGCGAAGACCCCGGCGCAACGCCTCGCGATTGGGTTTGGTCTGAGACGATCTGCTGAAGGTTTGCTCCGGGCCCATCTGACATCTGTACATCCAGACTGGGACGCTCAACGTGTCGCCAGCGAGGTAGCGGGGAGACTATTGCATGGAGCTGCACGACCTGCTTGAGCGACTGGTGGCAGCGCTGGACCGGTTACAAATCCCCTATCTCATTACCGGATCTGTGGCCGCGATGGCTTATGGCGAACCGCGCCTGACCAACGACATTGATGTTGTCGTCGATCTGGACGAAGCCCATGCAGCCCCTTTTGCGGCACAATTCCCTCATGATGAATACTATTTGAGCGACGAGGCGATTCACGACGCCTTGGTTCGAAAAGGCCAGTTCAATATCATTCACCCCGCATCCGGACTCAAAATCGATGTGATGATTCAAAAGGGAACCCCGTTTGAACAGAGCCGATTTAAGAGGGTGCGTCTGATTCACCCTGCTGATTCCTACGAAGCGCGTTTTGCCGCTCCAGAAGATGTCATCCTCAAAAAGATGGAGTATTATCGCGAAGGAGGGTCTGAGAAACACTTGCGCGATATTGCGGGCATCATGAAAATCAGTGCCGGTGAGATCGACGAGACCTACATCGTCGAGTGGGCCGACCGGTTGGGCCTGCGCGATATTTGGGACGCAATAATCCAGCGCCTTCGGGCAGGAAGCTGAGTTCGGATATGGCTGGCAATACGTTCGGTCACATATTTACCGTCACCTCCTTTGGCGAGAGCCATGGGCCGGCGATCGGCTGTGTGGTCGATGGGTGCCCGCCAGGGCTGGCGCTCTCGGCTGAAGACATTC
>JAHFES010000005.1 GCA_023248355.1 Nitrospiraceae bacterium | reverse complement strand
CGGCACAATTGACGCGAGATGCGCTCCAAGCGGCAGTGAATGATCCAGGGTATCTCGCTGCGGTTGAGAAAATGAAGTCGGCTGAAGCGACGGTCGAACAAAAAGCTGCGGCCCAAGCACACCTGTCCACCGCCGCATTAAATAATTATAAGTTGGTGGTGGAAAAAGGTGTGCAGGATGCGAGAGGCACATACAATGATGCGCTGGACTTGGACTCTACAGATCCCACACGTCCCGCACGTGTTCTGAAGGCGAAAAGGCATCTGGATGTGATGGACCGAGAGGGGAACCGATCCGACAATGCCCTCTATGCCGCGATGCTCCACAATCTTGACTATGATAACCGCACCCTCCACACCGCGATCAAAGCTAAGGAATCGGAACTCGCCTTGGCAACCCCAGAGGATCAGACGCGGCTACGCGCAGAAATGGAAGACTTGAAGAAGGACTATGTGAATAATCGGGCCGTGGTTGAGTCAATCCGAAAGCAGACGGAACAAAAACTCGGTCTCTTCTCTGCTCCTTCTGAGAAGGCGAAGGTGGGTGAACCAGATCTCTCTTCGCTTGATCCATTTAAGTCAAAGAGTCCGTTAGGCCCATCCACGGTCAAACCCACGGTCGCTCCACCCGTTCCTCGTGTGCCGCCGACGCGAACGAATGTGGTGAAGGAAGGGCAGCAACAAATCCTCAATGCGAAGGCTGCACTGGACGCCGCACGAGCCAATCCACAGACCACGCCTGATATTCTCAAGATGCTCCAAGACAATTATGAGAAGTTGCAGAAACGATGGGAAGGGGCTGGTCGCTAAATGGCCGCACTAACCATCGCGTCGCTCGCGTCCAAGCAGGATCTCGACCCTGCTGAACAAGAGTATGTCGCGGGCAAACGCGGACAAATCCCAGACGATCAAATTCTTGAGGACATCCGGCAGTATCGGGCGGTCAATACCGCCAATGCCAAAGCCGATCAGCGAGAACCATCGTCGCTTGACATCGAACCGCCTGCCGCCACGCCGATTGCTCGCACAGAACCAGTCGCCGTGCCGGAGGATCCGACACGCGCCACTCCCCTTCCTACTCGTCCGACACTCCCACAATTCATGGAGGAGATGAACAGGTTAGCTCCGACGGTCGATGATCGGACAAAGCATCGCTACTGGGCACAACACTATTCTACGGTGGACCCACTCACCTTACCGACCCTTGACGACATCACGGAGAAAATTAAGGCCAAAGACCAGAGGGTTACGCCTGACGCGATCAAATCCTATTGGGAGGTGACGTATGGGGATTTTGGAGCGCGAGAACATCGCCCGCCCGCGAAGGGCTTTCTCAGTTCCGTGGAGGAAGGACTATTCCAAGGGGGGCATCAGCTCAAATCCGAAGCGCTGAGTACCTTCGAGCGTCTGCAAGATCCTGAATCGAAATGGCACGATCTCTCAGACAAGCTCGCCCAAGGCTTTGCGACGGATGCGGCAAAATACGCACCTGACGCAGAGACCGCGAACAAACCGTTGTTTCAACGGCTCACCAATCCTGATTATCTTGGCAATCTGATCGGAAACATCGTGGCGCAAACCGCGCCGAGTTTGGGCGCATTCGCGGCGGGAACCCTCGCCGGAGGCCCTGCGGTCGGAACGGCGGCGATGGTGGGCACGATCTACTTCCAGCAAGCCGGTGATACCTACAAGGAAGCCTTTGAGCGATACCAACAGGATGGGCTTCCAGCACCAGAGGCACACCGCAAAGCCTATACCGATTCTGGCATTGCCGGACTCGTCTCTGGTGTCATCAATAGTCTGGCTATTCCCGCCTCGATGGTTGCACCGTTTCAACGCACACTGAATAATCTCGCGCTCCAATATGCACTGAATGTCAGCGTCGATACTGCCGATCAGCTTACGCAGAATTTGGTTGCCAGCAAGACCTTTGCTCCCGAACGGGCGCTGTCAGAGGGAGTGCCCGAAGCTGTTGTCGGCTCAGTGCTCTTGGGCGCACCAGAAACAATGGTGGCAGTGAAATCGGTGGCAACTGGTCCAGCGAAGGTTGCGATTCCTCAACAACCCGCTGTTCCCATCCCGACGCCCACCAAAGAACCACCGGAGCCGGTTGCGCCACTGCCATTTCAACCCAATGAATATGTGATGCCAGGTGCTCCCGTTGAACCCGCTCCGGTTGCGCCACTGCCATTTCAACACTACGATCTTGCGGCAGCAGTGACGAATCCTGCGGTCGGGGTCGATGAATTTATCAACACCGCACAGGGATTTTCTGATGCGCCAGTTGAAACACAACTCCCCACAACCGCCGAACTGACACGTTGGGAACAAACACCGAGGAAGCGCCTGACGGAAGAGACGCCATCAATCCTACAGGGCAATCTCTTACAAGGGATCAGCACTGTTCCAATTCTCGAAGGACCGACTGAGACAGCACAAAGCATCCGCGTCATCTCTCCCCCGTCACGTCCTCCTGTTTCGCTTGACACTGAGCCGAGCACGATCGAACAGGAGCGGGCACGGCTCGTGGCGATGCGACAAGCCGCCCAACCAACAACTCAACCGTTCCACGTGGAACCTTCCCCCATCACACCGACGCCGGTTCCTAGCGAGCCGGAACGCCTCCCGTCCGCCTTGGAGAAAGCGTACCCCTCGACACAAGAAGTCCGGGCCTTGGTCCACGAGAAAGGCTTCCATCTTGATACGCCGGTCTTTCGTGGGTATCTGAGCACGATCACGGGCGCACAGAGTTTGACGGATCTCGCTCCACGCGACCTCCAAAAGCTCTATGATGCGCTGCAACGGATCAAGCCAGCAGAACGCCCCAAGGCGGCACTCCTTCCTGTAACCTCACCGACCGAACTACCGAAAGCCGAACAGCCTGTTGAGGTCCAGCCAGGGCAGGAACCGCAAGTCACCCATCCGCGCAGCCAATTACAGCCTGAACAGAATGCCGAGATGCTGCTTCGAGCGGAGAAGGCTCAAGCCGACTTG
This sequence comes from Nitrospiraceae bacterium, assembly GCA_023248355.1. Lineage (GTDB taxonomy): Bacteria > Nitrospirota > Nitrospiria > Nitrospirales > Nitrospiraceae > Nitrospira_D. The sequence goes on along the minus strand of JAHFES010000005.1, from coordinate 47,250 downwards.
GAAATCGCTGGAACCGAACGAGGCGGACGATTCTTCACTGAACAACAAGGGCATGGCGGCACGTCGGAAGTGCGTGGCCTTAAGTCACCCACTGCGGACTGGTATAAATTCCTCACATCCGGTGTCAACGCGATCAGGGGAACCCGCAAGCAATCAGCGCGGGAGAAGATTGAAGAGGCGGTCGCCAAGATCATTCAAGACGAAGGCGTTGATCGTGGGGCCGCTGTGGAGAAGGTTAAGGCGGCGCTGCTCAATGATCGGGAGTTTGCCAAGACCCAATGGGGCCACGATCTCAACAGCATTCTCGAAGGCACCTGGCCGTCTTGGGTGCCGAAACCGGAAACGCCGTCTCAGCCGAGCCCTTCTGTGGCGTTTCCGTCTGCCGCTGCCCTCCCCAGCGATCAGACAGTCCCCACGGCTCCAAAGCCTGAGACGGCTCCTTCACCAGCCAAAGCTCCCGCCAAGGACGCAATCAGTGAACTGATCGACCGCTATATGTCCACTGGTCGTTCAGCCTTCCGGTATCCCAGGAAGAAGATCATCTCGCTGGATGGCCGCTCCATGCCGGAAAAGTTGGCTATACAGAAGATGCGTGACGTGCTGGCGAGGGACGCGGCTAAGAAACCTGCGGTAGCGGTTCCCTCACCTGAGCCTCAACCAGACGTAGCACCAGCAGCGCAACCACCAGCACCACCGGCACTTGAGGCTGAACCATTTGCCCTGACTGCGCCGAAAGAAACCAAGGCCAAAACCAAAGGGCCGGAACAGCTTGGCATCGAGATTCCACCGGAAACCTTCGGTTCCCGTCCTCTTATCGGAAGAGAAGTCACACCCGAAGAAGCGCCACTCTTCAGCGAAGCGGCGAAACAGGCTGAGGCGGAACAGACGACGTTAGAGCATGCCATACCGGCGCAAGGCGTTTCTGATCGTCACCGGATGGCTGTTGAGACATTCAGCAATCTTCTGGAAAGTCCATCCATGACTACGGAGCGATTTGGCTCGCTCGATGCTGAAACTCAACGGATGATGGTGGCGAGCGTGCTCGCGTCGATTGGTGAGCCGCAAGTTCGAGACGCTATTGTTCGTCTTGTCCTCATCGACGTGATGGACAATCTCGTGGGACGCAAGGGAGCGTCCCAGGCTTTCCTCAACGACCCTTCGGTGCTCGCTGATCCGCTTTCCGATCCCCAAGCCATACTCTCGATACCCGTTGCTCGTCTGTTCGACGCGCTGCGCGAAGCTCCGGCATTCGTGCGAACAGAAGTGCTGAACGGATTGCGCGAAGCTAGAGGGAGACTTAGTAAAGATCAGTCCGCATCGATCGCAGGAGACCGTCAGTCTCGGAGTTCTACTGGCACGATAGCAAGCCAAGGTGCAGAAGTTGGTCGTCCGAACGGCAGCCCGATCCCGCTTGACGGAGAAAGCCTTCCCACAGTGAGCGCAGGTACGGGGAGCACGTTTGACAGCCGCCGCATCTCGGCAGGCACGAGAGCAGAAGTTGCCAGTGGGGATGATCTTGGCGGGGATCTTACTGAACGTCAGCCCACATCTCGCACAAGTAATAATCGGCATGACGCCAACATACCAGATTTTATCGGTGAAAAGATAGGTGGTGCTAGAAGAGACCTCGCCGAAAAGACAGGACCGACAGGTACACAGCCAAAATCTGAAGAACCCGGTTGGCGCAAGCGGTACAGCGTGTCCGAGATTGTTGCCGGAACCGACAAAGGGAAGTGGGTTATTCGAGATACCCGTAAGGAAGACTGGAAAGGACAGGCGCAGCAAATCGGCAAACCCTTCGAGACGCAAGCTGAAGCAGAAGCCGCTATTCCATTGGCTGCGGTGTCGCGTAACCATCGCGTCTACCAAATGAAGCGCGACGGCTCCTATGCAATTTATCGCAAGATTGGTGATCGCCGACTCGTGCAAGTCGTGAAGCAGGAGTTCAGTAGCGACGATGCCGCCACGCGGTACATGGCCGAGCACGCCGAAGCGATTATTGAGACCAAGACGAATTTCGGCGAAGAGATCTTGCCGCATCCTGAGACGGTCCAGCGAGTCGGTGCCGAGCGGCGCAACGGGAAGAATGTCTCTGCTGAAGATTTCAGACAGACATTTTCGCTCAGATCGGTGGAATTTGGCAAGTGGAACAATCAAGATGAACGCCAAGAAGTGATGAATCATGCCTATGATGGGTTGCTCGACCTCGCTGATGTGTTGAAAATCCCCCCGAAAGCCATTGGCCTCAACGGAGAATTGTCCCTAGCCTTTGGCGCACGTGGGCGTGGACTTTCTGGCGCTGCCGCACATTACGAACGGGACTACGGCGTCATTAACCTCACGAAGATGCAAGGCGCGGGGCACCTGGCCCATGAATGGTTTCATGCGGCGGATCATTACTTCGGGAGACAAGATACCAAGGCCAGTCGTGAGAAAGAGAAGAATGATCGTGGGGATCTCGTCTACAAAACCAAGGGCACGAGTGACTACGCCAGTTATGGATTCCGCAAGGAAGGCTCACAGGTCCGTCCTGACGTGCGAGAGGCGTACACGGCCCTGATTCGCACGATGCTGACCAAAGCCGAAACGTATGTGGAAGATGCGGAGCAGGCGGAAAAGTTTGTCAGGAAGACGCGGGATGATGTTGCCACGCAACTCGCCAATATCCGTGACAAGGGGTACATGGCGCTGTCTCGCAAGATGGATACGACCTATACGAAACGAAAGGTCGAGCCAGCCAGCGCCGCACAACTTGCGGAGTTCGATGGCCTCGCACAAAAGATCCTGGCTGGTGAATTTCTAGAAACCACGTATACACCGACGACGAACAAATCCAAGCGCAACCTCATGTCGGGTCGCTGGACGAACGACGCACTCGAAAAAATCAGCACGATCTACAAAGATGTGCGGGGTCGAAGCGGGTTTGGATCAGGTGATGTGCGCGGCCCGCTCGACGAGTTGCGTACGAGCATGAAACTCTATAGTGCGCGACTCAAGATGCTGGCCGACGCACAGGCAAGCAACGAGAAAACCAAGTCCGTACCGACCTCCTATGCGATGCACGCGAAGAGCTTGGACCAGGGACGAAATGAATACTACTGGATGACGAATCACGAGATGGCCGCTCGCGCCTTCTCCGCCTATGTAGAAGATACGTTGAAGGCTGAGGGCAAGCAAAGCGATTTCATCACCTATGGCACGCATACCGTGATTGATACCCCGTGGGGCTGGCAGAAACCGTATCCTGAAGGAGAGGAACGCACGACCTTGAACCGTGCGTTCGACACACTCTTTTCGACACTGCGGACGAAGGAAACAGATCAAGGGACGGCGCTCTTTGCGCGAGATCTGCCTAGTCCTGAGATCCAGGCCAAGATTGACGCGCTCAACGCGCAGATGGAAACACAGGAAGGGGTCCAGAACGCCTTTGAGTGGTCCCCTAACGGTAACCAAGGAGTCATCGATGCCTTCCAACACACATTCAACGTGTCCGTTGTCCCAATTCGGTCTACGTCTGACGTGGCCAGTGGATTCCTCGCCATGCAATTCCACGGAAACATCTTCATTGATACCGACCAAACCAGGCAAGGATTCGTCCAACTTGCCGGGCATGAACTCCTCCACCAACTCAGAAAAGATAACGCGTCCCTCTACGAGTGGTTTGCCACTCACGCCGATGCCCATCTTAGAGACAGCGCCACAAGCGATTATCGACGCCGACTTGAAGCAGCAGGCGCAGACGTGGCCGGATCGAATATTGATGTGCGTGAGGAACTGCTCTCGGATTTCGCAGGAGACGCCCTCGCCGATCCCGCCTTCCTCCAACGATTAGCTGAACACAATCACAGCAAATTCCGGTTGCTGATGCGGCGTGTCATGGACTGGCTGAAGCAGGTGGCCGGAAAACTCGATCGGGCGGGATTCGGCTCCTCACACTACTTCGATGATATCGAAGGGTTGCGCCAGTATCTCGCGCAAGTCCTTGATGCCTACCGGTCAGGCAATGCCCAGGCGATTGCCGACGTGGAGAGACCGCAGTTTGCGCGAGATCTGCCCAGTCCTAATCCCTTTTATAGCCAGGTCGTCAACACGCTGGAATCAAAAATGCCGAATCGGGCTTCAATGGAGCAGGTGAGAGGCATTCTCTCGCCAGCCAACGGAGTGAAGTCGGATGAACTGAAGTGGCTCGGAATGGATGAATTTATCAAGACGAAGGACTACTTCACGAAAGAAGAAGTCCTGAAGTTTGTGCGTGAGAATCAGGTGCAGGTACAGGAAGTGGTGAAGGGTGAAGATGATGTTGATGAAGAACCAGCACTCGCCGCGCTAAGACGCAACGATAATCTAGGATACGACTATGCAACCGAGGCTCTGCGTGATGTTGCAAATGAGGGCGACGATTGGGTCACTGTCTGGCCTGATGTTGGTTCTGAGGACCGGAAAATTATTCAGCAATACGTCGATTCTGTCAAGGGTGGGCCGACGAGATTCGCCGTCTATCAACTCCCAGGCGGTACGAATTACCGAGAGCTGTTGCTGACGTTGCCGGTGCCTGAGAAAACCGTTCCTTCGTACGATGAATGGAAGCAGTTGCAACTACTTCCAGACCCAATGGAGGAGACCGCACGAGAACTATTTGGGCAAAGACCGAGCGAGCCGATTGATACATCTCGTGAGCGATACGAACGTGAAAAACGTCCTATGGATAATCCGGGGGATCATCGGCGTGTATTTCGTTCGTCCCACTTCGACGAACACAACGTCCTCGTACATATCCGTTTCAATGACCGCACGGGACCGAACGGCGAGAAGATCCTGTTCCTCGAAGAAGTGCAGAGCGATTGGCACCAAAAAGGGAGGCGAGAGGGCTACCAGGGGGTCCGTGTTACTGCAAAACCGATCCTAGGCGACGCCCATTATACAAACAATTGGTATGAAATTTTAGATGAAAATGGGAAACGAATTACTGAACAAGTTGCCGATAGCGAAACAGAGGCGTTGGAAATTTATCGTCGGGATAGACAAATCCCCAATGCTCCCTTCAAAAAGACCTGGCATGAATTGGCGCTCAAACGCATGCTCCGCTACGCTGCCGAACATGGCTATGACTCGCTGGCGTGGACCCCAGGTTCCGTTCAAGCAAATCGGTACGATCTAAGTAAACAGATCGACAGTCTGCAATGGGACGCTGGGTATGGATCGAATTTGACGAAAATTGCTTTATTCGATGTAACGAAGATTACCGCCTTCAAGGATGATGCGGAACTCTTTTCTCAACGAGTACCGGATGCAGAATTGGAGGATGCCATCGGCAAGGACCTTGCGAAGAAGATTCTTGACGCAAAGGCCAGCGGCAAGAAGAGCGGGGAGTATTCCGGTCTTGACCTCAAAGTGGGTGGCACTGGGATGAAGGGCTTTTACGACGAGATACTACCCGCCTTTCTCAATAAATACGGTAAGAAATGGGGCGCGAAAGTTGGTGAGACCACGATTCAGACGGGCACGCCTGGCACGAAAACAGGATGGGAAACAACGGGAAACCTCGAAGGCGACACAGCCACCGTCCATGCCATTCCCATCACTGCAACCATGAAGCATTCCGTGTTGACAGAAGGGCAAGCTCTGTTTGAAAATAGTCCCAAGTATGCAGTACGTGAAGGCGAACAACAATCACTCAACTTCGATTTGGCGAAGGCCGCACTCGGCGATCTCGACCGTATCACCGTCCTATCCAGTACCGGAGGAACGCTGGGGGGGGCTGGAGTATCTGCCCGGACGCTGGCGCTTGGGATTTCACCCGATCTCATCCACGAGGGCGTGGTGGACCTCACGGGCTATGCCGTCCATTCTGCCGAAGACCTAGCGCGACTCGCTCAAGTCTACCGCGACCCCCGCTTTGAAACCTTCCGCATTATCTACCTCCGAGGCACAACGATCGTGGGCCACGAAGGGATGACCTCGCGCATGCCGGGGATTGCGATAGTCTTCAAAAGTAAAGATGACGCGCAACAAAAACTGGCGGCGATTGATCGGCGCATGGACGCATTAGGGGCCACAGGTTACTATCTCCTACACAATCATCCCTCTGGGAATAGTTCGCCATCGCGGGAAGATTTCAAGCTCACCGAGACCTTGGCAATAAACATTTCAGGATTTAAGGGACATGTCATTATCGACTCCAATCAGTACGACACCATCACGCTTAACGAGTCCGATGACTTAGAGGGGAAGAAACACGCGCTGGATCTTGGCCCTGACCTACTCCTCACGCCCTCTCTCCCACATCCGCTTCTTGGTAGTCAGCTCGACAGTGCCGCGGCGGTCGCTGCTGTGGGACAGAAGATCAAATCTGGCCCGGACTACGCCACAGTCCTGTATCGGAGCGGATCACGCACGGGAGCCACGCGAGCGATTCAGGAAGTCGCGGTCGATTTTCTCGCTGATGCGGAGCAGGCCGGTCCCTATCTCCAGTCGCAAGCCGTCGCGTTTGGAGCCTCGCAGATTTTTGTGCATTGCGGGGAAGCGGGCACACGAGAGTCGCGTGCGGATGACCTGACTGTTGTTATGGATGCGCTCATTGAAGATGGGACAGTCACGGATTATGTGACGTCAAATATTGGGTGGTCTTTTGCAAATAGTCGGGTTGAGCGTGGGGTGAGGGCAAAAGCCGATATGGTCTTGGGTCAGCCCATGAGCGAGATAGCCAGCGAGCGTGTGGCTGAACCGTCAGAACCATTCACAGGTTTTTCTCCATCGACCACAACCGATACTGGCATGATTGATCCGATAACCGTAAGGGATCGGTTACGTGCTGCCATGACGAGTATCAGGCCCTATTTCTTAAATGCTTTGACGCTGAACCAGTTGTCCACGGTGTACGGCAGGGAGCATGAAGAGGCGACTCGCTACAACCATGTCTTGCAGAAGATGGAAGCAGAGTTTACCGAACGGACGCGCGCTTCCGACGACATCCTCAAGGCATGGGACCACCTGAAGGTGGCAGTGTCAGACAAGATGGCTCGCGTGATGGAAGCTGCTCGCCGCACCAATTACGATCCAGACGGCAAGATCGCGCCGGACGGCGCACAGCAAGAGGCCGTGAAACAGGCGTTCGATGCGCTCCCGACAACAGCCCAGGATATTTACCGTCAGGTGCGCGACTTCTATACCGCGTTATCTACTGCTCGGTTTGAGGCGATTGCGAACCGCATTACACGGGCAGGCGGCACACCGGAGAACACAAAATCCCTCATTGACAAATTGCATGTAGCGTACGACTACACGAAGGACAAAATCTATTTCCCGCTCACCCGTTTTGGCCCGCACATCGTGTTCGCCAGACAGATGCGGGATGGGAAGGAAGTGGATCGAGAAGTCCACAAGTTTGAATCCCCGCTTGACGCGGATCGATTCGCCACACTGATGCGAGCGCGTGGCTGGGCCGTGAAGCGAATGGCTGAGAAAGAATATTCGCGTGAGCAGGATGGAGCGGCCTCGGAAGCCGTGAAAAAGGTGCTTGATATTATCCAAGGGACGCCGATTGACACGAATCTCCTCGGCATGGTGTCTCCGAAGGCGCAACTCCTCGACGCCATCAATCAGCTCGCCCTTGAATCACTCCCAGAAATGTCCTACGCCAAGCATTTTATCCACGCGAAGGACGTCAAAGGCTCCTCGAAAGATGCGCTTCGGACGTTTGCCCATAGCGCCTTGCACGGCGCTCACCATATTTCACGGATCAATCATGCCGATGCGATGGAGAAAGCCATCACGGATCTCGACGCACGGATTCGTGACACACAGACCGGCGACGTGACCGAATCCAGACAACTGTATAACAATCTGGTGCAACGTCACGGCACGATAATGAACCCGAACATCTCGCCAGTCGCCGCATGGCTCGGACAGCTCGGTTTTACCATGAGTCTCGGTGGTGTCATCGCTACTGGCGCGACCAATCTGACACAGGTTCCACTTGTGACACTGCCGTGGCTGGGGGCTCGGTTTGGATTTGCGAGAGCCAGTGCCGCCTTAGCCGTGGCGTATAACGACTTTTTGGACATCAAGACCCTCAACGCTGACTCGTTGTTTGATGCGTCCAAGAGCGAAAGGTTATCAGAATCAGAGCGAGCGATGGAACGGGAGATGCAACGCCGTGGCCGGATCGACTTGACGCAGACGATGGACCTGTCAGGCCGCGCCGCGCAAGACAATCTCTCTCGCGTGGCGCGACAGGCTGGTAGCCTCCAAGAAAAAATCGCAAAGATGCTGGGCTTTACGTTTCATGCGCCAGAAGTGGCGAATCGGCAAGTGACGGCGCTTGCCACCTATCGACTGGCTTTGGCTGACGGATTGACCGACCAGCAAGCGGTAGAGATGGCCGACACAGCCATCATGGATACGCATTTTATTTACACCTCCAGCAATCGAGCCCCCTACATGAGCGGCAACGTCCTCCGCACGCTGACGATGTTCAAACAGTACGGCCAGCGTATCGCATTTCTGTACGGACGGGCCGCGTATGTCTGGCTCGACGCCAACCATGCCTCGCCAGAGGAACGGGGGATTGCCAAACGGCAACTCCTCTCGATGGCGGGACTTCAGTTTGCTGCGGCTGGGGCGTTAGGTCTGCCGTTCATCGGTACCGGCGCGAGTCTCCTGATGGCGGTGATGAATGGGTTTGGTGATGACGACGAGAAGAAGGATTGGGAAGTCGAATTGCGGAATCTCCTGGCTGAACAGTTCGGGAAGGAAGGGGGAGAAGTCCTGTCGCATGGCGTCTCACGTCTTACCCCGTGGGATATGGCCGGTCGGTTAGGACAAAATGATCTGTTCTTCCGTGGGCCAAAAAGTGAACGCGAAGGCCGTGCCGCCGCGATAGATTGGATCACGTCGTTTTCCGGCCCCGTCCTGGGCTATGCCGTCAATGCGTATCTAGGGGTTGGCGATGTGATGAAGGGGATCAAGGATGTGGACGCCGGACACTTCCTGCGCGGTATCGAAGAATTGACACCCGCCGTGATGCGGAACGCAGTCAAGGCCTTCCGGTACGAACTGGAAGGCGGGGTACGGACCCGCGACCAGCACAAACAGATTGACCTGAGCGGATTGGAAGAACTCGGCCAATTCTTTGGGTTTGCGCCCTCACGCAGCGCGGAGATGTACGAGTCCGTGACGGCGATCAGGAATCAGGAACATCGACTAACCATGCGACGAAACGACCTGCTGGACCAATACGCCTCTGCCACGCAAGCCCGCAATGCGACAGCTAGAGCATCCGTCATGCAGGACATCCGCGCCTTCAATCAGCGACATCGGTTCATGGCTATCACCGGCGATACGCTTGTGCGGTCGATGAAGGGCCGCCTCCAACGAGAACGCGGCACCACAGGCGGACTCTATCTGCCACGCAAGAAAGACGCCTTGCGTGAAGTCGGGTCGTTTGGCAACTTCTAATACGGTTTAGTCTTTGTCTGTAGCGATGTCGGACTCCACGAATCGGAACCCCTCGACTCTACCAATTTGACCATCGAGACATTTTATCGAGCCGCAGTAGCGGCACTGCTTACCAGGTTTATGAAATCTAAAGTATGTCCTTACGCTAACAAATCCGTCTCGCCGCATAGCACATAGTAACCGTTTCCCACGTCCCGGCAACCGCCAACGTCCATGTCCCGGTAGGCCCAGCATCTTCAGCATCTTCATTGTAGGTTCCGTTTCTTATCTCATCTTTGCATGATGGCTACGTAATAACAATTCTAGTTTTTCTAGGGCTGGCCTGGATTCAGTATTGGGAGCGACACGCTCGTGAACGCCAATTTTTTCAAGGACGCAATTCATTTCAGCGGAACCAAAATAGCGGTCTTGCCGAAGACATCCGCTGCGCTCAATGAAGTCGGCTGCAAGAGGATAGTCAGTGATCGGAATGCCTCCTCCAGCGATACCTGGACTGATGATATAGTAATCCGTGAATAAGGGAGGGGCAAATTTAGGGGCAAATTTTCGGTCGAGACCATAGACAGCTGCCATTGCAAATAAGGCAATCGAGGTGATGATTAAGATGGACACGGAGAATGCTTTGCCTTTGTACTTCATGATCCATGCCTCCACGATTCGCGGCATGCCTTTACCCTGCTTCCAGGGAGACAGAAATAACGGACCACCATTCCCTCGCTTTCCTGCATAGCAGGTTGGCCTCGATCAGCATAGTCATCGGGATGGTCCCCGTTTTTGAACCACTGACACGCCTCAACCACAACCGGCTTTTTTCTGTACTGCGCCATCTCAATCTCCGTTCGTCATGTTCCTTATTCTCCCAAGATCATCGGCCCAAATGGTTGCACCGTCATCGGCATAGGGGCTGAAAGTCCAAGTGACGGCAACGGGGCCAAGGGTTCCAACAGGTCAAGCGACTGAATTCCCGCCGGTGCAAGCGGAGTCGGCTGGATCATGTACGGCCTGAACTGTCCCTGTTGATCCTGAATGACTCCCTGCCGTGGACTCTGAGGCATCACCACAATCGTGGAGTCGTCAGGTCCGAAGCAATACGTCGCCTGTCCGACAGGCGCACACACCGTCTGAGCCTGGGCGAGACAGAGACTCAGGAGCAGGACGAGGACGAGGGTGGATAGAACTAGAGTTGTACGCATACGTGCCTCCGTAGTTCGTTAAATCGCCAAGCAGCATTGCCCATTCGGAACAGGACTGAGCACACGATATTCCCATGTGCCACAGTTCGGAACCCGTCGTCGTTTTTCCACCAGCCAGCCGCCAAACTTTGGTTTTCGTAAATGCCGGAGTTGTGCGGACACGCTGGCTTCTGGGTATCCAAGAAAGCCGCTGATTTCTGCAAGGGTATACCAGTGCCCGTTGCCCATGAATTCACGAATCCGTGCGTGTTGGTCAGACACCCGTTGTTGATCATACGTGGCGTCATAGGCCGGTCCAAACGTGCCTCGGTCCGTCATGGCGTCCCTCCTTTGCGCGAGATTGCCAGAATCCCAGGCGTGGCGTGGTCATGCACTCTGCACCTGGGGTTCTTCTGGTCGTAGGCTTTCCACCTGGCCTTGACGTGGCGTGATGGTTATAACGTCGCCACCATGGGATAGGAGTCAGTGACCATCGCCACATCCCCTGGCGACAGGCGGCCCATGAGCGGAATCAGCTCCGTGCGGAGTGTTTCCCGCCGTTGTTTCAGTACTGGCATAAGATCTCCCTCCCCGCGATACACCGCCACGTTCATGTGATCCTGAATTGCCAGGAGGCCACCGACGATCCTGATGGTCTCGTAGAGATCAAGGCCGAATTCATCGCGGGTCATACTGTGTATCCTTTTCGATATAGGCCTAGATCGCTCATAATTGGCTCAGGTTCAATCTTCTAGGAGGTGCCTAGGAGTGGATCGTTTATCTGGCTATCGTTCAACCTGCGCTCATTCTGTTAGAATGGCGGGTATTCCTCGATGATGTCACTGTTTGCTAACCAAGTTCGGGGCGACGTGCGCCACCAATGCCAAGGCGTCGGCCTCACTGGGCGGGAGGAGCGTCGTAGCATATTCTTGGCTAATCAGATTCCGCCTCGCCGCCTCTTGCACGGCCTCAGCCCGTTGGTTTTTGTCGTACCCCAGGCTGACACACCACTTCACTGGAAGCCGTGTGGTACGGGATTGTGCGAGTAAGGCTGTATACTTTTCCTTAAACGCCATCCGTGCGGCAATGAGATCGTCGGCGAGTGGAGCAGCCACGCCATACGCCTCACGCATCTCGTCGGTCCAGACGATCGACGCCTGTTCGTTGCCCATCACCTGCTGGATCAGTGACCAGGCTTCTTCGACCCCTGGCCGGCCGGCCGTCCCATCCAGCGCCTTGCGGATTTCGTCCACCGTGGGCCAATGCTCAGCACTAGCAAATCGTTCACACGCCTGCCACCAGGCCTGCACCGGAAACCCGCTGAACTGGGTAAAGTAAAATTCAGCCTGAACCGTGGCGATCTCGGTATCTCCGGCATAGCGCGTGCCCCACGGTTGCGCCACCAACAACAGCCAGCCCTTAATGTATTCCTTGCGTGTCATGCCATCTCCTCCCCTCGTGCGACAAAGTTTTGCATCATGCGGCTCACGCCGCCTTGCCGGTTATCGTAGTTGCCTGCTTCAAATTTCTCGAAATTCTTCGGACCGAGAATCCAGTCCAATGATGCCGCAAACGTATTCGCTCGTCCGCACAAAAAGTCAGATTGACCCACGCGGGCAAACATATTGACCCACCAGTCCCGCTCAGTATGCACCTGTAGAGATGTCCTGAGACGCTTTCGCAAATCCTTCCCTACCTTCCTGACCGGCTTCACACCTGAAATCATCCCCCACTGTCCAACAATCCATGCGATCATCTTCCCCTCAGACTCCCCATCTTCAGAATCAGAATCAGAATCAGGAACAGGAACAGGAACAGGAACAGGAACAGTCAAAACCGTATCCCCTATCGATAGGGTATCGATACCGTATGAAGAAACGTCTGGATATTGATCGATGAATCGTCGAATTAGTGAGGAAGCGTGTAGGGTTGCGAGATGTGAAGCTGCGCACGCATAGTTTTTTGCCCCCTTGCCTTGATATGCAAACATATTGACAACGAAGACGGTCGAGGTTGTCTTGTCAAACCACGCTAGATCCCCTATCGATAGGGTATCTAATAGGGTATTTATGCGCTTGACTGATAGCTTCAATTCTTCCGCCATGAACGAGGCGGGACAATAGTAGATGCCCGACATATGCGTATGCGGGTTTGTAATGAGGTAGATAAATAGGCATTTCCCGTCAGTGGATAGGGCTTTAACTTTGGGATCAGTCCATAACTCTGTACAGATTGTCCGATACATAGCCGTCTACCCTCCTTCATACCGTTCTGTTCCCAAAAAGAAAGGGCGCTATCCGGTGGAATCAGCACCAGGAGCGCCCTTTGTGTTCAGGCGCCATCTTACGATGGAACCAGAAACACCTGCCGCTTGCTGATTCCAAGCGTGATAGTTGTTGGTGCAAGACTACGCGAGATCGCTTCATCTGTCAAGGTCTGAAAGGGAGTTCCACCAAAACAAGGATTGAAACCAGATCGCGTAGCCACATTCAGAAAGAGAAAGGAGGGTCTGAAAGGGAGTTCCACCAAAACAAGGATTGAAACACCCAGCGGCCATGCCGATAATGCGTCTCTCGTACCCAGAGCCGATCCCCTACTGTGCCATACGGACAGCGGAGCGGATTCGTCGCCGACGCCCGTAGCCGAAAGCCTCCGATGGACCAGTACGGCTCGCCGCCCACACTTTTATCCGGCTGTGGCTTCACTATCATAAAAGAGTTGGCTATTTTCACGTAATGCGCGAAGTCGTTTCTACGTCAACTCCAATACCTCCTGCTGAAGCCGACGGACGGCGATTTCACAGTATTTCAATTCTATCTCGATACCGATACATTTGCGGCCTAGATCCTTTGCAGCACGAAGTGTTGCCCGCTGCCCATGAATGGATCCAGGATGGTTTCGCCTGGGTGGCGAGACATCAGGTATTGCAGCAGGCTTACCGGCTTTTCATTAGGGTGGACTCTTCCTGCAGCTTCAGAGAACGCCGTAAAGTGCCCACGGATAACACCCTCGTCTCGCCTATCTGCTGCGAATCCATCGCCAATGATATAAATTTCCTCAAAGCTATTCTTCCACGGGAACGACAGGTCCCCCATCCCGAACGCTGGGCCTTTATCAAAGATCAATACTTGCCGAGTGTGGGCTGGTCGTGGAGCTTTCCAGCTTCCGAATACTATGGCAGGCAAGTCCCTTAAATAATCTAAGATTGCATCCCTGGCTTCTACGGAATGGTCGTTTTGAATGACTGTGTTTTGCCATGAGGCTCCATGCCCAGAAGCATGGTTAATGCCGAAAGGTGGATCAGTCAGGGTCAGATCCGCCTTCGGTAAATGCGGCAGAATCTCGCGGCAATCCCCATGAAATATGACAATGCCAGGCTCTTCGTAATAGGGTCGCACGCCATCCGGCAGTGATAGCCACTCGTTTTGTTGTGTCATCGTTATTTCATCCCCATCAGCCACCAGTTGAGTCTCCCCCTCGCGCAATCGCCGCCAGCGCCGCCTGGATCTGCTCGATGTCCCAGTCGGCGACCGGCGTGAATTGCAGATAGGCCGTGAGATTATAGGCGGCGATCTTCAGGCTGAGGTCGTCGGAAATGGGCATCATCTTCGTCAATCCTCCGAATGACGTTCCCGCTTCAACTGTTCTTCTGTTCGCACAAAGTCAATACAGCGGTTGACGTTGTCACACTCAGACCGCATCTGCCCGCGTTGCTCACTGACCCAATAGAGGATGCCGCACCAGCCGTACCAGAGAAAGAGATCGGCCACGTGTGGCAAGGCGTCGTCGGGGATGTACTCGGCGTCTGCGGTTCCCCATGCCCACACATCGTTCATGCGTAGTGTGTGGGCGGCGTCTGGATCGTCCTCATCAGGGTCACACAGAAAGCCCGATGCGGTTAAGAGCGCGAGCGCGTGTGCTTCGGTCATAGCTCCTCCGTCCTTGTCGTGCTGATCGCGTGATCACACACAGCCAAGGCCGCCTTCAGCCAAGGCCGACTTCAACTTATCTATTTCCTGTCGCAGGGTTTCAACCTCGACACGGAGAGCCGAGAATTGGTTACACGCTTCGACAACACGTTCACACTCAGCCCTATCCCGCACGCAGTCAAATGTGGCAATCAGATCGTTGTGTCGATCCAGCAAAAACTGTGCAACGTTGCTTTGGTAGTACGAAACGGGAAATAGATCGTCATACTCAGGTTCTGCCATCAAGGCCTCTGGTGGGAGGAGCGGGCCGGCCCATTGGCCATGCCACAGCTCCCACGCAATATTGTCACTCGTTTCCCAATCGAATAGACCGGGCGTTTTCGTGGACACGACAATCCGGCGTCCGTCTCCGTCATCGTCACCACCACCCCCCGAAACGCCCGATCCACCACAAAGCGATCTTCAATTGACAGGATTTGTGCCCAGCCATCATTGGCGAGGATTCCCATTTGTACCAGCGCATCTCCGATGAACTTGAATCCCGTGCGGATATTGTCGGGATCACGTCGTTTGTTCTTTTCATACCAGACACAGGTGATACGGACTGGATTACCTACGGTATTTAGCTTTGCTTGTAGAATTGCATCACGGCAGATCGCACCATAATCACCTTTCATATCTAGGTATTTTGACCAGGTTCCACGTCTGACCTTGGATGCGGCAATGATCTCATTCAGTCCAGGGAGCGTGCCGGTGATGTATACGGTTTGGGTCATAGTGTGATCTTTCTCAACCTCTGTCGCTTCCGGTCCCATTGACGTAGAAGCCCCGTACGTTGAAGAGCACGCAGGAGGACGGTCGCTGGAATATGAATTCCATCCTGGCCTGATGCGTAAAACGAACACAGAAGCACTTCGATGCCTTCATCAAAATGCATCCATTTGTCTCGGTGTTTATATATCATGATGTTTCATAGTTTACATCCTGATAGTTGACGATATTCTCCTAGCAGCAAATTCTTCGGTCGATCCTTGGCGATCAGCACTGCATAGTTCGCTTTCATCGACAGGCACACGGAGAGCCCACAATAGATGCCAAAATCCTCACCAGCCTCGATGCCTGACCCAGCCTCGATGCCTGACCCAGCCTTGATGCCCTCACCAGCCTTGATGCCCTCACCAGCCTTGATGCCCTCACCAGCCTTGATGCCCCACCCAGCCTTGATGCCCTCACCAGCCTCGATGCCCCACCCAGCCTCGATGCCTGACCCAGCCTCGATGCCTGACCCAGCCTTGATGCCCTCACCAGCCTCGATGCCCCACCCAGCCTCGATGCCTGACCCAGCCTCGATGCCTGACCCAGCCTTGATGCCTGACCCAGCCTCGATGCCTGACCCAGCCTCGATGCCCTCACCAGCCTTGATGCCCCACCCAGCCTCGATGCCTGACCCAGCCTCGATGCTGAGAGACACTGAAATATTTGCTGAACAATGTAGATGTCCTGCAACAAATAGATGCCCCTCTATTTTGGTATCGCCAGACAATTCCAATGTTTCATCGATTGGCCCCACCGTCTTCAAAAGCCAGTGTGCCAAGGATACCCGGTTCTCTTTCGCCAGCCGATCCAGCACCACCTGATAGTCAGCCTCGAATCCAAATGTGGCCTCGAAATAGATCAGCCACTCGGCACAAGCGTTGCGTGACTTAAAAAAATCTGTGGTGAGTTTCATAGTTTCCCCTCTGGATACGTATTGAGCCAACGCCGAATCGCCCGTTCCACTTTTCGCACCGACCATCCCCATTCGTCGGCGATCTGCTTGATCGGTTTGCCGCACTTGAATTCCAGCACGATCACCGCCGTTTCAGCCGATGTGGGTTTCATCCGCCGCTCCTTCTCGTTAGCCGCCGTAGCCGCTGCCGTCGCCGCCGCTGCCGTCGCTCCTATTCTGGTAGCGTAACACGAGCATGAGATCGCCTCGCTCATCGTACGCCCACTGACCTGCCAAAGGTTTCAACGCCTCCTGCTCAAGGAACGTGACGACGGCACTTGAAATGATGGCTTGATGCAAATGCAAATGCCCAGTTCCATCGGTAAACAGTTTGAGAGTCGCATACAGACCGGCTCTCTCTAGCGCCCACAACAGTTCAAACGTCCGACCGAACGTGCGAGGAGTACGTGTCCTTGCCCTTTTCATCGCAGTCGTTCTCTCGCCGCCTGCGCCGTGGTATCAATGAGATGTTCCTGTTCTGGGAGCCAATTTTGTTTGGCTGCTCGCTCAATCGTATCGTTCACTTCTGCGATGGACCCGCAGGCCAGCAACCAGTCCATCACATCCTGGAAGGCGGTGAAAAATGGCGTGGCGGGGACGGGCGCAGTCGTGGCCTCCCACCACTTGGCTCCACAGCCATTCTTTTTCTTGTAACAACACCAGCCCCCGCCATATTCCGCTTTACTTTTAATGACGGACTCTGATTTGCCACAGGTGGGACAGGTTGGGACACTGGTGGGTGCAGACGACTGATACAGCGCATCGCCCGTGCCGTGCGTCTGATAATTACCCGCTGCTTGCGCGATCAGAGTGTCAAGCACAGGTTTGGTTATCACGGGCACAGCGACCGTTGAGGATGCAGCAGGAGCTTCTTGTGGTGTGGGCGTCCGTCGTACCGCAAGTTTTGCGTGCACTGTGGCAAGCTCGGCTTCGTCGGAGTCGGTAGGTGGCATGGCGTCAATCTCGGTTACATCGGGAGGATCGAGCACAGGATTTTCTTCGAGCGGGCCTTCAATTTGCAGTTGTGCGTGAGACAGAATCCGTGAGGTATCGCCACGCAACTGATTGATCCCTTCGATGTTGCTCTCGATGGTAAGTGAGAGCGTATGATGGATTTGTCGTGTTCCGTTGTTATGGGTCTCTCTGGCCACGCGCTTCAATTTCAGTGGCACCATCGAAATACGTCCGACTAAGGCCCGGACATAATCGAGACCAGAATTGATATCCACCGTCGAATGGTAGGAGCCCGTCCGTAGCTGATACGTCCCGCCCATATTGACTCGTGGCAGGATGGAGATGAGAATGCCGTTTTCTGTACACTCGCCTTTCGGATTCTGGTCTGATTTGTAGTGCTCACAGGGACATGTTCGCGGCTCCCATATTCCCGTCTGTTCGTTCAATCGCTCCGCTGTTTCCATATCTCCTTTGCATTTGAGCCCTTTAGACCGGCCAAACCAGGCGAGACTTTGCGGAAACACATCTTCATTGCGATCAGACGGCAACATAATATCTAGCTCAGTTGGTTTGGGGCCATACACGTCCTGCACTTCTTGCGGGCAGACGAAATAATCTGTTTCCGTTGGAAATTCCACGGTTGATCCATCCGTCCTCTGCTTTTGCATTTTGAGGCCGAGACGAATACGACCGAGGCGTGGGATGCGCCGATTTTCGCTAAATCCGCTTTTGATTTTGGTGTATTTCATAGGAATCTCCCATTTGGAATGAACTAAAACGTCCCATGTATAAGTTGGGAGTCATGGGTTTCTCCCTTCAGGATAAGAGCGACTGCTGGTGCTTGGTGTAGGCGACCAGGCCGAGATATGCGTCTGGGCAGAGGGCTTTGATGGTTTCCACGGCCTCTCTCCATCCGGCGTGCGTCATGAGTTTCCCGCAGGTCTCCCACGGCACCTCGTTTCCAAGTTGTGTCGCCACGAGGTCGAGGTCGTCGTTGTTCATGTTGCCTCCTCTTTTTTCGTGACATGGGCCAAGTCCTCACGGTGGCAATGCGTGAGGAGCAGATGCCGCCCGATAAAATCCTGTTGTGAGTTGCAGAATTTGATTCGTGCATGTCCCCCCACGGGTCCAGACGGGGCGCACTTGGTCCCGATCAGCATTTCTCCGATCTTCGAGAGCGGCACGTCGTATTGAAGCGCCAGGCTCATCAGCTTGGCGAGGGTATCGTACAGACTGACGAGTTCGGCGGTGCAGCCCTGGCCCTTGATCCGCAGGAAAATTTCATGTGGTTGCGCGTCTTCGTCCACTGAGAGGTACAGTGTTCGTTGTCGTCCTCCGATGCTCACCTTGTGCGTGATGTGTCCACGGCGAGAGGGGAGTGGTGTGCGATTCATAGGCTCGCTCTCCATGTGAGCAGGTTTAACGCTGAGAGTGCGGCTGCCCAAGCGCGAGGATCTGCTTTCTGCTCCGTTTCTTTGTAGCTCCCATCCGCAACAACGTATAAATCGATCATCCGTCGTGCGTCCGTGTACCCTTCCATCCGTCGATATAATAGCAACTGCGTCCCGTCGGTCGCCGTCCTCGCGCCAGTTTTGAGGTCGATCAACACCACGATCTGTTGTGGGCCGTGCTGCACAAGGGCGTCTGGTGTCCCGGCGTAGCCATAGGTGAGATTGCATCCGGGCTCTTCGAGGCGCACTGGCACCACCTGATTTTTCTCGGCCCATTCGTCCATCGCTCGGCACTGGCCTGCATACAGGTCAATCATTGCGGGATGTTCGCACAGTCCTCCCCGTGCCGCGAGCACCTTCCAGAATCGCGTATGCAGCAGCGTGCCGCGTTGCCGGGCTGCTTCCAGTGCCGCCGCTGGCACACCCTGATAGGGGTCGAGCATCGTGGCACGGATTTGCGAGACGCTGAAAAAATCCTTCTGCGTGTCGAGGTCGCGGTATTCTCGCGTGCGCCCGCGCTGTGAGTGCAATTTCATACGTCCCACCCATGCGCCCTGGCACCTAACCGATGCCAATACTGTCGGAACGGCGCGGCATCAACTACCTTGCGCTCGCTCTGCCACGCCGCAATGCGGGAGCAGACCAGGACCGATGGGGCGCGTCTCCCGCTCAACAAGTCTGAGATATATTGCGGCGAGAACTGGAGGATGATGGCCAATTCCGCAATCGTGAACCCGTGTCGCGCTCGCAGTTCACGGAAGGCACGTGCGAATCCTGCATGATCGCTTTCATCTTCGTCTTGGCGCATGGTCTTTATCCTCTTTGGGAATAAATGAATTCCTCTGTCACGGTCACGTCCGCCCGCCCGTCGAGAATGCCGGTTTTCGCCAAGGCATTGAATTTCGATAGGCTCAGCTCAAAGAGCTGCGGGAAATCCTTCATCAGGGACACGAGATTCGTCGGCGTGTAGACGTTTCGCCGACTCCGACTCTGGATGGTTCCCGCTTGAGTTTCGATGGACCTCGGCGGGGCCTGGACCACGGGAGCCACGCGAAGCACCGGTTCGATTCCTTTCACCTCAGCCTTTTCCAGGATTTTCACATTCTGGGCATCGACTTTCGCTTGGAGGCGTTCCTGTTCGACCCGCGCAAGCCGTTCCTGTTCACGATCCCAGTCGCCCATCGCTTTTTGGAGCCGAGATTCCCACGCCTCACACTCCTTTCTCCCCTCAAGATAGGGGGCGCGAGCGCGCTCATAGTCTGCCTTCAGTGGTCCGCATACCGTGTCTTGCTCCGATTCAAGGGCTTTTCTGGCCGTGCGGATGAGACTCCAGAGCGTCGCGGCATCCTGCCTCGTCGGGGTCGTCCGTATGGTCACGGCCTGTTGTGCTCGGGTGATGAGTGCGCCAGCATCGGTGAGAGCGGTCTGTGTGTGTACGGTGGTCATGCGTTGGTCTCCTTGTCTGGTTCTGGATAGATTCGTTCGGTCGTGGCTTGAATCTGAAACTCGTCTGTCCATGCTCCGTACGATCGCTCTCGCACACAGATGAGGGCATCGTCGTAGAGTGCCATGGCAAACGTTTTGAGTTCTTTCCCTGTCATGTGTGCGTCTCCTTCCTTAGTTGTCCTCAATATTTTTGCGCTTGGGGGCGATCCGAGTGTAGGCGTGCTTCGCAAACATTTCCCTGCTTTCCATCAGCAGGCGTGCAATATCGGGTGCGTCGATGTTTGCAATGATTTCCACCAGCCCTCCCTTATCGTGAGGCGGCAGCAGCAACACGAATTGATGATCTGCGCCGATGGTGGTAGCAATGGCGAGGCCCAGCAACTCTCTTTCCGCTTTTGTCATAGGTGCTCCTTACCGTTTGCGTTTGTAGCGATCCACCAGCGCCATGCGAACGATGCTGGCGCGACTACAGCGATCTTGACGTTCCGCGTCGATTTTAGCGATGAGCGCGGGAGTGAGTGTGGCGGCAATGCGAATGAGTGCGGGGGCGGTTGGTTTTTTCATAGCTCTGTTTTACGCGCTCTCAGGTATTGTGTCAAGCACAAAATGGCACACAATGATTCAAAATGGTACTTCTTCAGTCTAATGCCTGTGCTGGATTGTACACGGTCTCGTCGTCTCCGGCGGCATGCCAGAATCGCTCCACGGCGTCACAGAGGGCGGCTTTTTCGAGCCACGTGAGGTTGCAGAGTCGTTCAATGAGGTCCAGCGGCTCAGGCACTTTCCATTTTTTATCGAGTTTGCGGCGTCGGGTTTCTGTTTTGACGGTGCGATCTAATGTTTCCCAACAATTTCCGTTGTTGCAGGCGTCCACAATCAGCGAGAGTTCGGCGGAGGAAAATTGCGTGGAGAGCGCCGCGCAGGTGTCGGCCAGGAACCGGTAATAGCGTGTGCTATCTCGGTTGAGCACGGCGCTCCGGTTGTCGCCTCGTGCATCAATGCACGCGAGGATGTCGGGCGTGAGGGTCACGCTGATTTTTGTTTTGGTGATCGGTTTTTTGTGGTCTTTCCCGGTCATGATGATTCTCCTCTCTGGATGTCTTCTGCCCGATCAATCGCCGCTTGCAGCCGGTCCTCGGCGAGGCATCGACGGCAGGGATATTCGATTTGGTGCGCTGGACAGATTCGTTCTGCCCAGTCTTCATCTGATTCCGGCTCGTCGCGCATCATCACGGCTCAATCACCCTTATTCCGCCTCACGTGGATCAATCGGCCCGGCGTGAGCGGCACATAGCCGTAGAGCCTCAGGATATTGCCCCAGTGATTATCCTCGTCGTTGAGCCGTACCAGCAGAAAATCTTTCGCGTCCATGTATTGCTGCATGGCCCGATCAATTTCCACATCAGGCATGCCTCGTTCCCGCAGTCGTGTGGGCTGGGTGAGATCATGCAGGGCCTGCTCGACCACGGCCAGCGCTAGGGCCAGTTCTGGGATCATCTCCTGTGGGTTTGCTTCTGTTTTTGGGCCTGATTTCATCGGATACCTTCCTTCACTGGCCTCAGCGCCAAGATTCGCGTTTTCCAGGTCTGCCACCAGGCCCACGCCTCAGGGTGCACCGCAGCAAAATCCTGAGGCGAAAACAAATCCCACTGCTCATACGTGTGCGATTGGCACCCGATTGTCAGTGCGCGAGATCCATAGAGGACGGGCCATTTCAGCCCTGAAATGGCGAATGGGGCGGCCTCTGATGGGTGTCGGCCTATGGTGCCGCCCCTCCAGGTGCCGCCCCTCCAGGTGCCGCCCCACCAGGTGCCGCCCTTCCAGGTGCCGCCCCACCAGGTGCCGCCCCACCAGGTGCCGCCCCACCAGGTGCCGCCCCACCAGGTGCCGCCCCTCCAGGTGACATATCCGTCTTTGTCCACCGAGACATTTTCGTTTGACACCTTGGCGCGCTTCAGCCATACAGGAGCATTGGGTATGTCTGCAATTTTCATCGAATGCCCTCCTTGTCCAATCGGCGTAGCATGGCCTTCACCTGCTGGGTTTGGGCGGATTTTCCCCTGGCTTTCGCCATCGACGCTTTGCGTGTGGTCCCGTCCATCCGTGTCAGGATCTGCCGCCCTTTCCCGACCATCTCGCCGTCGAGGTAGTTCACTCGTCCACTATTGCTCGATTTCATGGGGATACCTCCTCTCCATAGCGTGTTGAGCGTGTGTGGACCAGACCCGTTTCCAGCGCCGCTCAGCCCGCCAGTCGAGCCAGAGGAGCCAGAGGAGCCACATTCCCAGGCCACACAAGGTCGCCATGAATCCGAGGCCGAAGCCTACCACAAATCCAACGTAAAATGGGGTCATGGTCGTATCCTCTCTCTCATGGATCGACGCCTGTGATCATCGAATCGCTCCAGGCAGCTTGGGCACCAGACCGCACGATCTTTGAGCACTGCGGGAGATGGCTTGAATCGCGAGCCGCACCCACGGCATCTTCTTTCTCCCTGCATCATATGACACCGCCAGTGGGAGGGATGATGGTGTCTCTAGGCGGCATGGCCATGACGAGATGGTTCGCCGTGTCGAGTTGCTGTCGGAGCACTATAATCCGTTCCCACGATGTGAGGAGTTTGCCGTCGGTCCGGTCGTGGCATCCCTGTAAGGCCTCGATGACTTTGAGATTGACTTTCTGGGCACCAGCGAGGGTCGTGGCCAGCTCCCGCCACTGATCGCGGTCGCGCTCCATATCTCCATGCTCTAAGATCCACAGTTTTTTGTAGTTGTCTCGCTCTTTCTCCACACTCCGCAGGAGCGTTTCCAATTGGCCGTAAGCATTTACCATTTTCCATCGATCACGTTGTAACTGGATACGTTCAAGATCAACTGCATCAATCCGCAATCTGAGAGCGCGGACCTCATATTCATTCTCGGACGTATTCATGGCTACATTCCTTTCCTTTCATGGCCTTGGACTATCTGACAGTGAAAACTACGAAAATCATGCAAGGTATTATGGAGAGCCATTTGTAACCCATCCTTTGCATGGTAACCGTGCAATTTCCGCTGATATACTGGGTCCCCACTACCCGAATACGCTGCGACTATGACAATCGTGCCTTCAAGCCTCTCGTGTTCCCTCTTCATGGGTTCTCTCCTTCTTCCTCCTGCCCATGCTGGGCCTCGCTATTGCGAACAACCGTTTCACCTTCTGGTCAGGTTGCGAACAGGATAATCACAATGCAGTAGAGCAAAAATCCCAGCACCCCGACGGCCACCAGGTCGCCCACGTCGGCGAGGCATGAGGGGTCACGGTGTCGATTCGGGCGCGGGTACAGGCTGACGGTATGCAGTGTCATGATGTCCTCCCTACGTTGAACAGCAATTCAGCATAGAGCGCCTGTACATCTTTGAGTTGTTGTTCGAGTTGCATGCAGCGGCTATCCCATGCGGAGCACGGCAATCCTGCTTCTGCGTTCAGCCTGTCTATTTCCTTTTGCAGGAGTTGATTGGCTATGGCTTGGTCTAATGCCTGCCCACGCTGTGTCTCGCGCTGGGCTTCCAATTCTATGATCCTGGCTTTCAATGCCTCGGCTTCGGCGTAGAGGGCATCATAATCATACTCCGAGACAAGAATTGATCCTCTGCGGAGCGTATCCGGCGTTTCATAAGGTTGTCCCTCTGCGACCACCGAGACCTCTGCTTGTAGTTCGTATCGTGTGACCGTCATTCATCACCCATTCCTTCCGCTCATGATCGTTGGTTGGCGTCCGTCCGTGCTGGTATCGGTACGTGGTCAGATCATCTACCCACAGGATGAGACGTGAGCACTTCGATGTGGCTCTGCGCGAGAAAAGCACGCGCCTCGCGTAGTCGTCCGAGGTATTCATGGCTCGCATGGGTGCCGAGCCAGTAGCCACGCCGGAGCGTGGTGCCCGCATAGCCCGGCCACACCTGGCTCCCGTTCGAGTAGCGAAGTTCACGATGGAGATCCCTCCTGTCGTATCGTGTTTCTCCGATGTACGTGCTGTCGGTCGTCGGTAGGGTGTGCATGGTGTCCTCCCTGGGTGAAATATAATGGTAGGATACTTATACTACTGCGGTGGGATCGTGTCAAGGGGGCTGACGAAAAAAGATCAAACTTTGAATACGTAGGTGAGACTACGTAGGCTGAGAATGAGTCTCATTTGCAAGGAGGATGACGTGAGAGAAATGATGATGAGAATGAGTCTCAATGCTGAAAGGGTATTGGAAGGAAACGACGGGACAAGACTCATGCCTAGTTTGATTCAATTTTGCGCGACCCGATCCCAATTCATTTTCTCCGCTCCCCCATTAAGGGATTTTGATACTCAGATCTTAGGACGGTCTGAGTTCAGAACATATCGAGTTTGGTATCACTCTGTCACACGCGGTCACGAAACGGTGTATCTGAGGCTAACCAGAGATTCCCTTAACTCTGATTCCAACGGGATTCCCAAGCATCGGTGATGCGATCTTGGCGGACCCTATCAATACCGGTGGTGCGTGGTGCCAGGTTCGAGGAATGGCGTCCGGCTTCGTCTTTCGTGGACTCAGGAGAGGCGACTGAACACCTGACGGCGGGTGAAAAAAAAGTGGTCCGCCGGAACCTGATAGCAGCAGATTCCATTGGACCACGATGGGGTTTCCCCCGAACACATTCGTGACAATTATGTGCTGCTATCACACTCGTCTGAATGGACTATAGCTCGCGTCTTGTGAAAAGTCAAGCTCTTGGACAAGGCATTCGGGCAATGCCTCAGTCACAGGCTCTGTCACAGTCTCTGTGACTGTCTTTGTGACAGATTTGGTCGGGCTGTTGTGGGCGTGTATTGTGGGTGATGTGTCGTCTACCCACTCCCTATTGACATCTCGGCTCCACTGGTGGTATTCGGCAGCTATCTGAATCCGTTCGTGCCCGTACTCACCGAGGAGATGATCGCTATGACCCCACACCTGTCCGCTTCCACACCCCCCGAGATGTCCGCGCCGACCGAATCGCCCGAATCACCAGTGGCCTATACGATCTGTATTGATGCCCGCCACGATGGTACGTTCACGGTCGAGAAGGAAACGGGTCCGCACGAACAGATGGAGTCGCCAGAAATGGGTGGAGACATGGGCGGTCCGCCTCAGGCCGAGCCGGAAATCCTGGAGACGTTCGAGGACGCACTGAAAGCGGCGGTCCGCATTCATCAGGCGAACCCCGTCGAGAATAGTCCGCAGGCGAATTTTGCCGCTGGGTTCGAGGGCGAAAACATGAAAGGGTATTGAGCATGAAATTCCATCTCAATCTCGAAGATGTCGATGGCCGGGTGGCGATGGGGGCGCAATGGCCGGAGGAATTCCAGAAAGACAGCCACGCGCACCAAATCGGGCTGCTCCTCGTGAGATACGTTGAAACCCTGCTGGTCCCGCTGGTGGAACCGGAGATTCTCACCAATGAGAATGCCCCGGATCTGTCGTTGGTGCCGCGAGAGCGGGACATCGAAGCGCCGGAGAGTCCATTGATTCACTAGGGGTTTCTACGCACTAGGTATTTCTACGTATGCCAATCACCTTTCTCGCCTCGGGGAAATCGTTCCGGTCGGATCAGGATGGCGAATCCGTCATTGCGTTTTCAGTGCCTCGGTCGGATAAAGCCCCGGCCATGGCAGCCAGCGATCTCATCGAAGAAGTGCTCTCCATTACCGTCTGCCGTGAATCGAAGCTACGCACCCATGTCAAAACACACGGACGCCAACGGTCCTAACGAAAAACCCAAGAGTCGGCGCGGCGGGAAGCGCCAGAATGCAGGCGGGGCGCGGGCTGGCGCTGGCCGGAAAAAGGGCATCCCGAACCGCATGACGGCAGAACTGAGGACGGCTGCCCTCGGTTCTGGCGAAAGTCCACTCGATTTTCTGCTGCGCAAAATGAGGTCGCCTGCGCCCACGCGCTATGATTGCGAGCCAACTACGGCGTTTGCGATCCGCTACCGGCAATGGGAAGAATTGTGTTTGGAGGCGGCGAAAGCGGCGGCTCCCTATGTGCATCCGCGTCTGGCCGTTGTGGAGAACGTTGGAAAAGATGGGGGGCCGATGCAGCATAAACTCACCGTGGAGTTCGTAGACTGATGTCCGAGGTCGCAATCAAATTGCCCCGAAAGTTCCGGTTTCTCGTCGAGCCGCATCGCTACAAGATTGCGTGGGGCGGTCGGGGGGGACTCAAATGCCTCGCGCTCGGGACGCAAGTCATTATGTTCGATGGCACCCTGCGGAACGTTGAGGATGTGCGCTGCGGAGAGTTGCTGATGGGGCCTGACAGCCTGCCACGCACCGTGTTGGGTACCTCACGAGGTGTGGGCCCACTGTATCGAGTTCGCCAAACCTCAGCCATGACCTACGTGGTCAACGATGCCCACATCCTCTCCCTCAAGAAATCGGAATCCTCGAAGCGCGATATTCGCCTGATGCCAAGTGGGAATCCTAAGTGCCCACGAGGACGCTATCCCTCATGGCCGGATGTGTCGAACGTGGGTGTGACAGTGGCGGCATCTCAAAGCCAACGATGGCTCGCTCATTTCCGAGGTTATCGAGCAGGCCTCCTGTATTTTCCAGCACAAGCCATCACGATTGATCCGTATTTTCTCGGTGTCTGGCTCGGAGATGGGACGAGCCGTGAAATGCGCGTGACGACGGCGGATCAAGAAATTGTGGAAGCGTGTCGCACCATTGCACAAGAGCACGGCGGGGACATTACGGTGAACAAGAAAGATTCTCGCGCCCGTGATATTGGACTCCTGTGCAAACACGGAAGGAAGAATCTGCTGTGGGAGAAGTTCAAAGCCTATCAGCTTCCGAATAACAAGCACATCCCACACGCCTACCTCGCCAATGCCGATAAGGTCCGTCTAGAATTATTAGCGGGGTTGCTGGACACGGATGGAACCTATAAGAAAACCCATCATTACAATATCTGCCAGGTCAATGAACGCCTAGCTCATCAGATCAAATTCCTCGCAGATACGCTTGGGTTTCGGACTCGCATTGTACGATTCTCTACCCACTGTGCAAATAATGGTGTTCGTGGAATTGCGTGGCGGGTATCGATCGGTGGGGATCTGTGGCGAATCCCATGCAGAATTCCGCGCAAGCAAGCCAGACAAGAAGAGATGCACAAAAATAAAGACTGGTTGTTATCCCAAATCAGCATTGACCGCATAGACAACGGCGAATGGGCAGGATTTTCCTTGGATGGCGACCATCTCTTTTTGCTGGCCGATGGAACCGTAACGCATAATTCGTGGACGTACGCCCGTGCGTTGCTGATTGCTGCGGCGACCACGCCGCTTCGCATCCTGTGCGCGAGAGAAATTCAAAAATCCATCCGTGATTCCGTGCATACGCTGTTGCGCGATCAAATCAGTCTGCTCGGTCTCGACCAATTTTATACTGTGCTCGATACGGAAATCCGTGGCCTCAATGGGAGCCTGTTCATTTTCGCCGGACTCGCCGACCACACCGTGACCTCGATCAAATCGTTCGAGGGGATAGATAAGGTGTGGATCGAGGAAGCCCAAGCGGTGAGCAAAAAGTCCTGGGATATCCTCGTCCCGACGATTCGCAAGGAAGGCTCGGAAATCTGGATCTCGTTCAATCCCGAATTGGATACCGACGAAACCTACCTCCGATTTATCACGGTGCCGCCTCCTGGGGCCGTCGTGGTCCACACAACCTACCGCGATAATCCGTGGTTCTCCGCCGAACTCGAAGCGGAGCGGGCGCATGATGAAATCATGAAGCCCAAGGACGATTACGAGCATACCTGGCTCGGCAAATGTCGAGCGGCGCTGTCTGGTGCCATTTTCGCTAACGAGGTTGCGGCGATGGTCCAGGAAGGGCGGATCACACGAGTCCCGTATGATCCGCGGCTGAAGGTGCATACGGTGTGGGATCTAGGGTGGAATGACCAGACCTCGATCGGTATGTGGCAGCGTGGCCTCGCGGATGTCCGTTGCATTGATTACCGGGAGTACCAGTTCAAGCGGGTGGACGAAATCGCAGGCGAATTGAAGGCGCTCCCGTATAACTGGGGGTATGATTTCCTGCCGTGGGACGGCTGGACCGAAAGCCGTCAGACTGGGAAAAGCGACGCCCAACTCCTCAAATCGTTTGGTCGGCGCGTCAAGCGGGTACCGAACGTGGAAAACGCACAGGAAGCGCGCATTCGGGCGCTCAGACAATTGTTCCCACGCATCTACGTGGATGCCGCGAAATGCGCTCGCCTGATTGAATGCTGGAAACGCTACCGACGGAATGTGCCGAAACACGGCGAGCCAGCATCACCAATTCACGATGCCTATGCCCATGGGTGTGACCAATCAGGATATATGTCGCTGATCGTTGAACAGATGACCAACGAGGATTTAGCCGAACCACGCATCCATGTTGCGGTGCCGCAGAATTACGGCACCATGGGCGGGTTAGGAGCGCGCTGATGCCACAATTTCGTATGGATATTCCGCAAGAGCAATGGGATCGGCTGACAGAGAAAGCGATGAAAGAGAAACTCTCTCCGACCGCCTTCCTGACAGCGATGGTGCAGGCTCACCTTATCAGCGTGATCGGGGATGCTGACGTGACGAAGCGCGAACGGCTCAAGATGAAGGTCGAGCAGATGACGCCAGCGGAACGTGCGGCCCTGGCGATCCAGTTAGGAGTGTGACCATGATTCAGTGTTTTCATTGCGGCAAGCCGATGACTGGTCTAGCGGTGGTCATGTGGCGTGGCCGCAGCGCCAAGAAGCGAACGGTCTATCTGCATCCGCCCTGCGCCGAGATCCGGGATGCACATCTAACACAAAAACAGGCCCAAGCTGAGTTAGGCATTTACCGCAACACCACGTTAATCCGTGGCGAACTGCCGGAAACTCGGAGCTGACACGATGCGCCAAAATATGACCGACACGCCATTGCCCAACTCCATCCGCACCATGCTGTCGGCCATGACGCAGCCGCAGGAAGCTGATACTGCGGCCAAAATGGCTGCGTTGACGAGCATGCTGGCAGACAAGCGAAAAACATTCGTCGATGGGCGGCGACTCTCCGGCATTGAGGATGTCTGGCGCAAATGCGAGGATCATTATGCCGGGATCGATGAAGCATCCGGCGGGGACGCGACGGTGGTACGTGGCCGTTGGACCAAATCACCGTCACTCGATGGCCCGTTGACTCGTGGCTCCATGCCTGCCGTCTCCAATCGCTCCACGGCGTTCGAGCGGATGACGGGTCGGTATGTTGATGCCGCATTCGCCAAAATTGCTGAAGTCGTCCTTTCAGAGCATGCGAAACCATTCTCCGTGTCCTCCACACCAAACCCGGATCTGATTAAATCCAAGGCGGATCTCTCACAACTGATGCACCGAGGTCTCCCGCTCGAACGCGATCCTCGACCGGATGAACTGAACCCGCCGAATCCCGTTGATCCGCTCACCCCAGTCCAACCGAATCACGCGCAACGTCCAGCGGACATGCCGGGAAAACCGTTGACAATGAAAGACCTGGCGGACGAACAGGTCGAGATGGTGCACGCCAAGGCGAAAAAAGGGGAAACGATCATCTACGACTGGTTGCTCGAAGGCAAATACGCCACGCACATGCGAAAAGTGCTCCATGACGCCCCGAAGCTCGGCACCGGCATTCTGAAAGGCCCATTCCCTGAATTGCGAAAGACGAAAGCCGTCTCCAAAACCGCGAACGGGATCATGTTGCAAATTGTGGAAAAGCTCAAGCCTGGGGTGAAGGCCATTTCCCCGTGGGATTTCTTTCCCGACCCTGACTGCGGCGAGTCTGTACGAGATGGGAGCGGCGTGTTTGAGCGGGACTATCTCTCTGAACGACAGCTCGTTCTCCTCCAAGAGGAACCAGGGTATTTCGCCGAGGCAATTACTCAGGTGATCCGTGAGGGACCAGGGAAAAAGGTGCTCGCCGGAGCACGGGATGACAGCCACACCACGACAAAGGATACCCCGTATGAAGTCTGGTATTTCCACGGATGGCTCACTCAGGATGAAGCAGCGACCATCAACTGCGCCATGCGGTTGTCTGCCGACCAGCACGCCCTCAAGCTCGATGAGAGCAGGCCCCAAGTCTCGGTCGTCTGTACCCTGGTCAATGATTCGCTGATTCGATGCAGCATGAATGCGCTGGAGCAAAGCGGCCATGTCCCCTATCACGTGCTGCCGTGGCAACGACGAGCCGGTTCATGTTTTGGGGTGGGTGTCGCAGAGCAGATTTTTATGGCGCAAGAGCTAGTCAACGCGGCCACACGAGGAATGATTAACAACGCCGGGGCCTCCTCTGGATCACAGATTGTGATGACCGCTGGCCTCGTCAGTCCTGCCACGCAAGGTGATTACGCGATCTATGGTGATAAACTCTGGATTATGAAGGCTGATGCGTCGATTGACGATGTGCGTAAGGTTTTCGGTATTTTCACCATTCCGAACATTACCCCGCAAATGTTGACCATCGTGATGCACGCCTATCGTGTCGCGGAAAACAGCTCGAACATCCCGCTGATTTCGCAAGGCCAGTCTGGTGAGACGACGCCAGACACGTTCGGGGCTACCCAGTTGCAGAACAATAACGCAAATCAACTCCTACGGAGTGTCGCGTCAACCGTCGATGAGTCCGTCGTGGAACCCCTGATTGACGATCTGTACGAGTGGCTGCTGCTCGACCCGGATATCAACGACGATGCCAAAGGCGATTTTCAGATCGTGGCAAAGGGCAGCGCCGCGCTGATGGAACAGTCTATCCAGGATCAATACCTGATTCAGGAAGCGCAGTTTGTGATGAACCCCGCCTTCGGGATCAACCCGAAGAAATGGTACGCCGCGTTGCGCCGCTCTCGGCATCTTGATCCAAAGGACGTGCAATACACCGAGGAAGAGCAGCAAAAGCTCGCACAAGTGCCGCCACAACCGCCGCCGCAAGTCCAAGTTGCACAAATCCGAGCGCAGGCAGACCTGCAACGGGCCAAAGTCGATACTGACCGCGATACAGCCTATGTCCAAGCCGAAACCCAGCGCACGCAGGTCGAACGCGAGATGCGGATGCAGGAACTCGCGCTCAAGCGAGAACTGGAACTGCTCAAATACGCGAACGAGCGGCAGATCAGCCTCGAAGCCGTCAAAGCGTCACTGGCTGAAACCGCCATGAAGCTGCGCGTCCAGCGCGAATTGTCGGCCCAGGACCGAGCCAGCGAAATGATGGTGCCACCCACTGAACCAGCCGGACGAGCCCCGAATGGACAAGCCTTTGAACGATAACGCGACAGACTTTACTTGAGGAAGCCTTGACAAAACACTATGAAGAGCGTATCCAGCGGGAAATTGCGGCACTTGTGCCAGTCCCTTACGGCAAGATCGTGCTCACGTTCGAGTTTAATTGCAGCGGGTTACGGGTGAACTCGATGAAGGTGAAGAAATATATCGAAGATGAGGAACGTCACGGAGCCTAGCGTCTAACAGTACGGCCTAATCCCGGCGTTTGTTCGAGGAACGGCATTCTTTCCTGATTGACAGGAGAGAATGCCGTTTTTGCGTTTCAGGAGGACCATGATTGATTGGGTGCCAGCCGATTACCTTTCGCCCACATGGGCCAAGATCAGAGTCCATTATCGCGCTCGGCTCCATGTGCTGCGGGAAAAGAACGATGGTCGGTTGTCCTACGAGGAAACCGAACGGTTACGGGGGCAAATTCAAGAAGTGAAGGAATTGCTCGCATTCGATCACACACAGGAGAGCCGCTGACGGAGACGCCAGTGGAAAAGGAGTCGTTATGGAAAAAGTGATCCCAGAACCAAGCGAAGAGGCGAATGAGGCTGAACTGAAAGCCGCGTTCGCCGAGGGATTTTCAGAGACGCCGACGGAAACGCCGGAGCTTCCTGAAACACCCGCACCCGTCGAGCCACAGGCTGTCGAGGTTTCTCCTGCTCCCGAACCGCCTGCGCCGAAGTATGTGCAACTCACCGAAGCCGAGCATGCGGATCTACTCAAGCTGAAAAGCATGATGGGCAAGCTCGACGAGGGCTTCGGCACCTTGGGGAATATCCATCAAATCGTCAAGCATCTGCAATCCACGTACGGGCAGACCGTTGAGGCCACCGACGAGGATCTGGCAGAGCTGCGAGCGGATTTTCCTGAGTTAGCGGAGATGACGAAGAAAGCATTCAATCGCGTGCTAGGGCGTATCAAGCGAACGGCGTCCACCGCTCCTTCGATAGATCCTGACACAATGGCGACACAGATTGAAACACGATTACTGACTCGACAACAGCATGCCGCAAACGAGTCGTTGAGCGATGACCATCCGAACTGGGCGGAAATTGTTGGAGCGCAAGACTCCGAGACCCCGTTCAGGACATGGGCGGCCACGCAACCACCACCGTTTCAGGCGCGTCTGTGGAGCAGCAATGATCCTGCGTTTCTGTCGCGCACCCTTACTCGATTCAAGACAGAGACGACTCCCGCGAGTCCTAAAGAAAGTCCCAAACCCAACGAACGCACACAGCGTCTCGCTGCTGCCGTGACGCCTCGCGGCGTGGCTCCAGCGAGCGCACCACCAGAAGAGAGTGGTTTTGCAGAAGGTTTTCGGTCGGAATCAAAACGGCTGGGACTGCTCTAACCGCTCTGATTATGTAAGGAAGGAGACGAGAGGATGTCTACACATCAATATCTAACGGCTGCTGCACGGATCGGCAAATTCGCTGGGAAGATCCTGGCGCATGCGGTCTGCGAAGAAATTCTGGCCAAGATGGGTACGCAGATCAGCATGCCGAAGAATGTCAGCGACACCATCATTTTCCGTCGATGGTTGCCGTATGGTGCCACGGCGACCAGTGGGAATTCACAGAATCGGTTCTATCAGGATGGCAACGGGGACCGTGGCAATGTTGTGGTCCAACAGCATCAAACCCAGGATGGCGCGACGCCGCTTCCAGAAAGCATTACGCCCGTCGATATTCCGGCGGTCATGCAGCAGTACTCCTGTCTGTATGGGTGGACGGACAAGACAGCGGATCTGTTCGAGGACGATATCCCCGCACAGATGAAAATTCAGGTTGGCGAGCGCGTGGCGTACGTCAACGAGCTGAAGATCTACGGTGAGCTGAGAGCGGGGACGAACCAGTATTACGGCGGGACTGGCACCAGCATCGGCACGGTCAACGGACCGATCACGTTGGGCATGGTGCGGAAAATCGTCGCCAATCTCGACGCCAATCACGCGAAGCCCATCAACAAGATGCTCGCATCCTCAAAAGACTATGGCACCACACCAGTCCGCATGGGGTATGCCGTGTACATCCACAGCAATCTCAGCCCGGATGTGCGCGACATGCCGGGGTTTGAGGACAGCTCGAAGTATGCGTCGGGGACGCCGTTTCCCGGTGAACTCGGCAAAGTCGAAGACTTCCGGTTCATCAAGCATCCAGACATGCCACCGTTGCAGAACGCGGGGGCTGCGGTCGGGGCAACAGGGTTGCAGAGCACGTCAGGCAGCTTGATCGACGTGTACCCGTTCATCGTGCTGGCGCTCGATGCGTTCGGCCAGGTGTCGCTGCGCGGCGAGTCCGCACTGAAGCCCACCTTCCTCCCGACTGGGCAGAAGGACAAGGCGGACGTGTTCGGTCAGCGTGGTTATGCAGGCACGCTGTGGTGGAAGGCCGTGGTCCGGCAGAACGAAGGCTGGATGGCGATTGGCAACGTGGGCGTCAAGGTCTTGGCATAACCCAAGAGAGAGGAGTGCATCATGATTGACACCGTGACACGATATCTCTCTGGGGTAGTGGACGGGGCCGCACGCCTCGCCCTCTACAACATTCTCGCGCCGATGGCGGATCGGTATGCGACGAAGCAACTCAACTCCGCTGGCCTGGTGCGTAAAGCGGGCGCGAGTCCCACGGTGAAAACTGGGACAACGGCCTGTCATGCCATCTGTCAGGGCATCCTGCGGAGCATTGGCGGATCAATCGATATGGCGGCGCTGTCAGGCACAGTTGTCAACGCCACGTTCAACGTCTACGTGTTCTATGTCGATTCAGCGGGGGCGCTGACTTCGGCAATGGGCACGGCGGGCGCAACATTGGCCGCAGTGCTCTTTCCAGTCACACCTGTCGGCAAAGCGGTGATCGGCTTCACGATCATCAATCCGACAGGCACCGGCAATTTCGTTGGGGGCACAACTGCCCTGGACGATGCAACGGTCGTTCCAAACGACGTGCATGTGAGTGTGGTCGGCATGTTCGACCCCTCCGTGCGTCCGTAACCGTTCACTTTTTTTGACGAGGAGATACCTATGGATACTCTACAGCAGATCCCTCTCACGCTCTGCACCACCGTGGCTGGCATGTCAGCAGGCACCACCAGCACGCTGACCACGGCGAACGTCCAACTCTTTTCGATTAAGGGGAAGGGGTACACCAAAGCCGCCACGTCCAATGAGGCCACACCCACGACAGACGGTCTCACAGGAGCCGCCTTCGTCGCCATTCCTGCCGGATCAGCGACCGCCGCCTACGGGTGCGTGTTCGTGATCTGTCGGAACAGCTCAGGGGCGCTCAAAGCCGTGCAAGGTCCGCTCCAAGCGACCGATCTGGTCGCATCAGGCGCGAATTCATCGTTCGTTGTCGCTCCGCAGTTCCCTCCCATTCCAGACACGTTGTGCCCGATTGGGTACATCATCGTGAAGGTGGGCACCAGCGGTTCGGCCTGGACCTTCGGTACATCCAATCTGACAGGTCCACCGTCCAACGTAGGGATTGCCTACGTGGATTGCATGACTCTGCCGGATCGTCCGCAGGTCAGCTAGTGTTCGTCGGGGAGGGGGTTGACCCCCTCCCCCTTCACACAGAGGAGGAGCGTATGGACACGACTGTGAATGTCAGCAAAGCATCGAAGCACGGACGGCGGGAACTCCATCCTAATATGGAGCCGCCCGATCAGCCCTCAGCTCTCGACCTCGGCATGGGCAACACGCCGTTTACCAGACCCACGCCCCCAGAGGTTCAGGTGTCGGACAAGCCGCTGGAACATGATTTTGCCACGCAACTCGCCTTCAACGAAAACCCCGTCACCATTCTGGCGAATCCATCCGCAGACCCGAACGCAGCGCTCTACATCGAAGCCTGGGTCAACGGGAAGGGCGTGGAACGATGGTTCGATGGAATCGGCTGGGTGGAAGTGAAGTTCATCCCCGTAGGTGAAGATGTGATCGTCAAGCGCAAATACCTCGAAGTCTGGCTCCGCAGCAAGACGATGGGGGTGCATACCGTCGAGGACAAGGCGGATGGGAGTGAGCCAAGAAACATACTCCGGCGCACCGTCTCAAACGGACATTCCATCTCGATTATTGAGGACAAGCATCCGCTGGGCCGTGAATGGGCCAAGCGCATTATGCGCCAAGGGTTCTAAGCGATGACCTTTCTGCAACTCTGTCAGCGGCTCAGGCAGGAGTGCGGAATGGCCGGAACTGGTCCTCTGACCGTGGTGGGTCAGACTGGGGAACTCAAGCGGTTGGTCGATTGGACGGCTTCCGCGTGGTTTGACATCCAAGCCATGCACCAGGACTGGCGCTTTCTCCGCACGACCGCATCCTGGGCCACGGTCCAAGCCCAAGCGACCTACACCACGGCACAATGCGGGATTCCCGCAGGGACCTTCTCAGCCTGGGTGCGGGACTCCTTTCGCAACTATCCCACAGCAACCGGACAGAGCGGGGAAATCTTCATGCCCTATCTGCCTTATACGTACTGGCGGAATCAGTACCAGTTCGGGGCCTATCGCACGACCTATTCACGTCCCATTGAGATGACCGTGACCCCAGACGACGGCATCGGCCTCGGTCCTGTTCCCCTCTCAGGCTACACGATCTTGGGTGATTATTTCAGCGCCCCCGTCTTGCTCAGTGCTGACGCGGACGTGCCGACACTCCCCGCAAAACATAACCCGATGCTCATTGTCTACCACGCCATGGAGAGTTACGGCGCGTTTGAGGCCGCTCCCGAAGTCTATCAGCGCGGACTCACAGAGTTCACGAAGCTGTTACGGAGATTAGAAGCGGATCAACTCCCGGAATATACACTCGGAGGGGCGCTCTGCTGATGCGAGACACGATGCCCATGCCACGGGTGTTGTACGACGTGGTGAAGTTCAAAGGCGGGTGGAATCAACTGACTCCCACCTTGGACCTGCCGCCTGGATTTCTTCGTGATGTGCAAAACTTCGAGTGTGAGCCGACGGGAGGCTATACCCGGATCGGCGGGTATGAACGCTTTGACGGACAGGTTGCGCCCTCGGCAGCCACCTACACTATCGTCCAGATTACCTCATTTACCAATACGCCGACACTGGGTCAAATACTCACTGGCAATACATCTGGTGCGACTGGGCAAATCATTGCGCTGGGATCGAATTATCTCGTCCTGACCCTAGTTTCAGGCACCTTTACCTCAACGGAAGTGGTGAAAGTGGGCACCACAACGATTGGCACAGCCACCATCTTGGCCGTCACGATTTCCTCTTTACTCAACGCGCAATATCTCAATGCGGCGGCTGACGTGTATCGCGCCTTGATCGGCGCGGTCCCTGGATCAGGGCCGGTGCGCGGCGTGATGAGTCTGGTGGTCAGTGGAGCAGAGAAGGTCTATGCCTTCCGCGACAATGCGGGAGCCACAGCCTGTATCCTCCACCAGAAATCCGGTTCTGGATGGGCCGCTGTGACCATGTTCAACGAAGTCAGTTTTACCGTGGGCGGCACCACGGCTCCTGCCGATGGAGCCACGCTGACACAAGGAGCCAATACCGCGACGATTCAGCGCGTGATGCACCAATCTGGGAGTTGGGCGGCCAATACAGCGGCAGGACGATTCATTGTGACGACTCCGACGCCTGGGAACTTTGCGGCGGGTGTGGCCACCATCGGCGCAATCACCGTGACGTTGAGCGGAGTCCAAACATCGGTCACGTTAGCGACTGGCGGGAAAGTGGAATATGAGATCGGGAATTTCTCTGGGCAACTCTCGACACGCCGGATCTACGGATGCGATGGGGTCAACCGTGGGTTTGAGTTTGATGGGACCACCTTCGCTCCCATTGCCACAGGCGCTTCAACGGATAGCCCGAAGCATGTCTCCATTCATCGCAATCATCTCTTTTTCTCAATCGGAAACTCAGCGATTCATTCTGGTCCCGGCCTTCCGTTTAACTATACCTCGACAGCAGGCGCAAGTGAAATCGCCGTCGGTGATACCATCACTGGCTTTAAGGGACTCCCCGGCAATCAAACCACTGCTGCACTCCTCCTTGCCTGTCAAAATACGCTCAACATCATGTACGGCACGGCTGCGTCAGGCAGTAATCCGTGGAATTTGGTGCCCTACTTACAAGGTGGGGGAGCATACGATTACACGGTACAAAACATTGATCGGACCTATCTGCTCGATGATCGCGGCGTGATTGATTTGCAAACCGCTCAGGAATTCGGCAATTTTCTCCAATCGACCTTGACGCAAGCCATTCAGCCGTTCATCAAGTCGAAACGCGCCATCCTGTCCTGTTCGCAAGTCTCAAAGGATCGCGGACAGTACCGATTGTTCTTCACCGATGGCAGCGGTCTCTATTGTTCATTCGCGTCAGGCAAGTTTCTCGGCTGTACGCAAGTCCAGTTGGCCAACGCTCCATACTGCGCCACGATTGGCGAAACGGCTGGTGGAGATGAAACGCTGTATTTCGGGTCCGCCTCCGGTGGCTACGTCTATCAGATGGAAAAAGGCTCGTCCTTCGATGGGGCCAACATCGATGCCTATTGCACGCTGAATTGGAACACTGGACAATCTCCCCGGCTACGTAAGCGCTATCGTCGCGCCAGTCTTGAAATACAAGGGAATTTCTATGTCGCCATTTCGTTCGGCTATGCGTTTGGCTATCTCTCGTCCGAGATCGACCAGCTCATTCCCCTCACGTACGAATCCTCATTTTCTGGTGGAGCCTATTGGGATCCTGCTGTCTGGGATGCGTTTGTGTGGGATGGGATGACACTCGCGCCGACCGAAGTAGAAATGACGGGGACGGCGGAGAATGTCCAGATCACGCTTCGTTCAACGACGGATTATCTCTATCCGTACACGCTGAATTCGCTGATTCTGCACTATTCTATACGGAGGGCATTACGATGAAAGTTGTGCAACGTGTGCTGCTATCTCTCCTGTTCGTCGGTGGAATGGTCTCGGTTGCTAGGAGCAACGACTTCTACACTCACGGATCTTTTCCGTCTCCTGGTTCTCCCGCGACCTCAGCCTCCATGCGTGCCGAACTGGATCTGATTGCGGCAGGATTCGGCAAGCTCCCGACGTTTGGCGGCAATGCAAATAAGCCAGTCCTTATCAATGGGGCCGAAACAGGATTGACGGTTGCAGGAGGCACACTCTCCCTTGGTGGAAACCTTGCCATCTCCGGGGCGTTTGCCACGACCCTGACAGTCACAGGTACTACGACACTGACATTGCCAACGACAGGGACACTGGCGACATTGGCTGGCGCAGAAACGCTGACGAACAAAACGATCATCGGGTTTCCGCCGAGCGGAACCATCGTCGAGTTTGCGGGGTCCAGTGCGCCCACTGGGTGGTTGTTTTGCGATGGGTCGGCAGTCTCACGCACCACCTACGCCGCACTCTTTACGACTATTGGAACCATCTATGGCGCAGGGGATGGTTCGACAACTTTCAATGTGCCTGATCTCCGGAATCGTACAATAATTGGAGCAGGGTTAACGTATGCCGTTGGCAATACTGGTGGTACGACCACGGTTGCTTTGAATGCGAATAATCTGGCTGGTCATACACACACCTTTACAAGTGGGGGTGCGAGTGCTGACCATACTCACAGTTTTAGTGGTAATACTGGCGGACAATCGGCAGATCATTCACATTTTGTTCCAGGCAACGGGGGAGGTGGGGCAGCAAGCGGATTGGTAGGTAATGACGGTGGTGGTCCGTTAGGTGGTGTGAATAGTGGTGGTGTATCAACGGGTCACACTCATCCGTATGGAGGCACGACATCAGGAATCTCTGTGGGCCATACGCATAGTGGCACCACGGATACCACGGGGGCTGCGACACCGTTTTCGATTTTACCGCCCTACATGGGCCTGAATTATATGATTAAACAGTAGGACATCGCGTGAGGCCGTCTGATGACGGTGTTCGTACACGCGATGATGACGCGCTAAGGAAAAGGAGATCCACATGATGAGACCTCGCCTGACCTCCTGGCTGACCGGCCTACTGCTCCTACTGGCATCCACCGTGGACGCCGAACGGCTCCCGAACATCGTCACCGTCGTCAGTGGCGTGACGACCAACACCACCAGCGCCGTCGCAGGGAGTATTCCGCCGAATCCACGCACGTTCTTTGGGCAAGTTGTCTGCTCATCCGGGGCCTGTACGCAAACGCAAGCCATCTATGGGGCGATGAATGCGACGGCAGCCAACGGGATTCTCCTCTGTACCCTAACGCTCTCCGGCACGACTCGCGCACAGGATGCGTGTCCGGTCGTCACCGCGGTATTCCCGTTCTATTACGTCATCACCACGAACACGTCAGGGACCGCAGCAATGGGCGATGTGGTAGCAGTCTACTAGGAGGCATGCAATGTCACGATGGAGACTACTCGGCGCAGTCCTCGGACTCCTGTTGTGTGTCACGCAGGCGTGGGCCGCTGGCGCACTGACGATTGCGGCGAACCCCGCCTACAGCCGTTTCACCTACAAGATCACCACTCCCTATTCGTCCTTTTCAGGAGCGGGTACGACCTTTGACCTGACGATTGCCACGCTCCCAGCGAAGACACGTCTCGTCAGCGTCCTGGCCGATTCCACTGTGGCCTGGACCGGAACCGCATGCACAGCCATTACCGCCCAGCTCGGCAAATCTGCTGGCGGAGTGGAATACCTCATCGCCTTTGACGCGAAAACCGCCACGATTCGGCGCGGGCTGGCGGATGCTGACCTCGGCACGTCCATCAATCGAGCGACTGCCGTGCAAGGGGGAGACCTGCCGTCGTTTACCGCCACCACGAATCTTTCTGCACGGGTGACCACAACGCTGTGCAATACCAATGCGCTCACCGCCGGGTCTATCGACTGGTATCTCACCACGGAGGCTTTGCCATGATAGAATGGTTATTCACCGTAGGGATTTTCACCTATATAGCTGCGACGGTCTTGAGCGTGCTGGAAGAGTGGCCGAAGCAAGGGTTGACCGATACCTCCTATCTGGCGCTCCTGCTGTGGCTGGCGGCCAGTGTGACCCTGCTCGCAGCCTCGGCCTTCGCGCACTATATGGCTCTGGTGATCGTGGCGATCCTCTCCATCATTGTCACCGGCTACGCGCTGAAATTGAAACTCTATGACCATCGGCACATTCTGAAAGGGCTGAGTCTCTATGCCTTACGGAGACAGAACCGGCTATGAATTTTCAACCACGGTATCACAACGATCCGGCTGGCTACTACAAACCATGCCAGGGTACGACCGCCTACGAAGATCTGTCGATTGATGGGACGATCAAAACACCCACTCCGCCAGTTGGTTCACGGATTGCGAAGATCTTTTTCCGTGGAGCCAATGTGCGTGTCACCTTTCATGGCGTAAACCCGTCCTCGACGGTGGGGGTGCCGTTCTATGACGGCTATGAGGAATGGTTCACGCTTGGTGAGTTGCAAGCGATGCGAATGACCCGTGAAGGAGCAACCAATGGTGAAGCGCACATTATCTATTACAATTAGCAGTCTGTTGCTGCTGCTTGTCTGCGGTCCCGTGTGGGCACAGACAACCACGGTACGCGGAGCCGTCAAAGGCACGTCAACCGCTCAACCCGTGACAGCCACCCCGACGGACACCAACCATACCGGACTTGACGTGAACATTGTCGGCGGCGCTGGATCAGGCGGCACCTCGACCACCGACAACAGCGCGTTTACGGGCAGTACTACCGGCGTCACGCCAATCGGGGCCCTCTACGACACAACCCCGCCGACGATCACCGATGGCAATATCGGTGCGCCTCGGATGGATAGCAACCGCAACCTGCACGTCAATTGCATATCTGGCTGTGCTGGTGCGGCAGGAGATGGCACCGCTACTGGATCGTTAGGAGTGCTCAATGCAGCTGTGTCCATTGCGCTCTCGACCTACAATGGAGCCGACCTCAACTTTACCTCTGGCGGGTCACTGAGTGGCACGGTCGTGGCTGAAGTCTCCACCGACGGTGGGACCACCTGGGTATCCGCTGTTTTTGCTGATCCGACGAATGGCACCATTGCCACGTCGCTCTCCAGTCCAACGAGCGGCAGCTATACGATCATGTGGCCCGGCTCGATCTCGCATGCTCGCGTGCGCGTGAGCGCCTACACTACCGGCACTACCACGGCTAATCTTCGCACTACGGCTGTGAATACCTCTGTGCTGGTCTACGGCTCAGATGGCACCAATCTCCGGCCCCTTTCGACCAATACTTCAGGGCGGCTACAGGTCGATGTGGTATCAGGGACCGTCACGGTCACTGATGGCGCTGGAGCGCTCAATGTCATCGTGGACTCTTCAGCCTTGCCGACCGGGGCCGCAACAGAAACCACTCTCTCCGCACTCAATACCAAGATTCCCGCAAGTCCGTCAACAGACAGAACCACAGCGGCAGCTCCTTTTAGCACGCGCTTGTCAGACGGAACGGCCTTCTATAAAGCCACCACGCCTGCTGATACTCAACCGGTTTCAGCTGCCTCACTTCCTTTACCAACCGGTGCCGCAACAGCGGCCAACCAGGACGGAATTATCAAGGACGGGACTGGTGATACCACGCAAGCCAACGTGACCAGTGGCCGCCTCAATGTGGATGGGTCCGGCGTCACCCAGCCGGTCAGCGGAACTGTGACCGTCACCGATGGAGCGGGGGCGTTGAATGTCATTGTGGATAGCGGCACAGTCGCCGCCACGCAATCCGGCACCTGGACTTCTCGTATTGTCGGGAACGCCGGTGGCGTGATGGATGCGGTCGGTCAGAATGCCACGTCGCCCGCGAATGAACTGTTAGATGCTTGCCAATTCAATACAGCACCGACCACGATCACGAGCGGAAATATCTCGCCGAAGCAATGCGACAACACCGGAAATCTAAAAATCACGATTGCCGCGCAGAGTTTAGCAAAAGTGCTGGTGACGCCGGATTCCGTGGCGCTTCCCGCCAACCAAAGCGTGAATGTGAGTCAAATGGGTGGCGTGGCAACATCCATGAATACCGGCGTCCGTGACACTGGTACGCAGCGCGTCACGATTGCGACCAACGATGTCGTCCCAGCGTCGCAATCCGGCACCTGGAACATCACCAACGTCAGCGGGACGATCTCGCTTCCCACCGGAGCCTCGACCTTAGCTGAACAGCAAACCCAAACGACGGCCTTGCAACTGATCGACAATCTGCCTCTGACGCAAGGCGCGACCACGAGCGGACAAAGCGGCGTACTCGCGCAAGGAGCTGTGACCACGGCGGCTCCCACCTATACAACTGGTCAGACCAGTCCATTATCGCTGCAAACAGACGGTTCGGTGCGTGTGGCCGTCACGAATGGCGGCGCAGGCGGGACCAGCGCAACAGACAATTCGACCTTTACCGGCGGATCGACAGCCATCACCCCGATGGGAGCCCTCTATGACACCACACCGCCAACCATTACTGATGGCAATATTGGCGCACCGAGAATGAACAGTTCTCGACAACTCGTGGTGGAGTGCGCGGCTGGATGTACGGCTGGTGGGTCCTTTGCTGACAACGCCGCTTTTACATTCGGGACGACGGCCATCTCGATCAATGGTCATGTCTTTGATGATGTTGCGCCCAATGCCGCGACAGAAAATAGTGC
The DNA here is from genome assembly GCA_023248355.1 of Nitrospiraceae bacterium. Taxonomy (GTDB): domain Bacteria; phylum Nitrospirota; class Nitrospiria; order Nitrospirales; family Nitrospiraceae; genus Nitrospira_D. The sequence goes on along the minus strand of JAHFES010000005.1, from coordinate 4,109 downwards.
CGCCGCGCCACGTATGTCCGCGAATCGCGTCCCCTATGCTCAACTGCGAGACGCGGCAGGCAACGAACGTGGGGCGAACGTCAATGCCAGCAATCAGCTCACTGTCAGTGTGGATAATACAGTCACAGTCGGTTCCCATGCCGTGACGAACGTAGGCACGTTCGCCACACAAGCCGCGCAATCCGGCACCTGGACCGTGCAGCCTGGGAACACAGCCAATACGACACCATGGTTGGTAAGACCTCATGATGGCACCAATGCAGGCACTATTAAAGCCGCCAGTACAGCAGCCGTGGCCACGGATACTGCGCTCGTGGTGGCGGTCAGTCCCAATAACACGATCGCTGCTACGCAGTCTGGAGCGTGGTCCTTATCAGCCAATCAATCCGTGAACGTCGCCCAAATCAACGGCGTTGCGGCAACAATGGGCAATGGGATTGCTGGGACTGGTGTCCAGCGTGTGACGGTCGCGAGTGATTCCACCGGCACCACGATTGCCACCCAAGCGACGGCGGCGAATCTCAATGTGCGCCCTGACAACAGTGGGGCAACAGCAGCGGCTCCACCAGCGCGAGCAAATTATGTAGGAGGATTAGGGAGCGGGGCAACTGGTGGGTTTCTCACAGGTATCGCGGTCTGTGACTCCTTCGTGAATGTCACGGTGTCCTCAGCTACCACCACGCTACTTGTCACCGGCGTCAGCGGGAGACACGTTAGAATATGCGGCATCAGCCTCGTGACCGCTGCGGCAAATAATGTGGCGCTAGTGTCTGGCACAGGAGCAACCTGTGCCACAGGCACCACAGGCATGACGGGCGGCACCACAGCCGCTACGGGCTACAACTTCGCGGCAAACGGGGGCGTCGCACAAGGCAGCGGGTTCGGGACAATCAATCAAACCAACGCGACAGGTGACTCGGTATGTGTCATCACAAGCGCAGCGACACAACTTTCTGGAAGGTTGGCTTATGCTATCTATTAAATGGAGGAAGAAATAGATGGCACTTCAACAGCGTAATGGGCTGGAAGTGTTTGCGCCGGTGTTGCTGCCGGATTCGCAAGTGAACGAGGATCTGGAAATCATAGTGAAGGTCCCACGTTGTACGTCGGGAAATAAAATGATCTTCACAGATCCTAACACGTGGATACAAGTAGACACCGAGGCGAGTTTCGATGGCGGCGTCACCTGGGTCCATGCCGGAGGATTTGGTTGTTGGGGTGGGATTCATGTGCGCAGGGACGGAACAGAAGCGGCCTTCTCTAACATCGTAGTACGCTACGGTGGCTCTGCGAAAAATCGGTTGCTCCGCTCCACTATGATGATCTCGAAGCCTACAATGGCGGATCTTCTCATCGAGACGCGAAGAATTGCGAAAGAAAGGCCAGTCTAAATGGCGGCTCCGGTCTACAACAGTTCCGTCAAGGTCAGTTCGGCCTCCAATGTGGCCAGCCTGACCTCGGCGTCCTGGACGATTGCGGGGTCGAATCGCTATCTCGTGGCCTCGGCCAATAGCGCGGCTGGTACGACAGTCGATCCAACTGCCGTGCGATGGGGCGGATCAGGCGGCACCGCCATGAGCAAACAGGGGGCCTCGCTCACCTATAACAGTGCTATTCGGCGTATGTCCTGCTGGACGCTGCTGGCTCCTACCGCTCAATCCAGTACGCTGTACTGCCTCTGGCCGTCCAATCAGGATAATACTGCGCTGATGGGCGTCAGTGCGACAGGCGTCAATCAATCGACGCCCACCGGCACGATTGCGTCGGCCACGGGAGCGTCACAGACGCCGACGGTCAATGCCACGACGGTCGCGGATGATTTCGTGATCGATATGGTCGGGTACTGGTCCGATGGTACCACCCCGCTGCTCACCGTTGGAGCAGGCCAAACCTCGCGGCTAGAGATTGAGGGGAGTCCGTTTCTGGATGACGCCTGGGGGATGTCCACGGAAACAGCGACAGGGACCTCCACCACAATGTCCTGGTCAGGTTCGGGTGCCTTCGCCCCACAATGGGGAATCTACGCGGTGCCACTGAAGCCGGTGGCGGGGGCAACCGCTACACCCATGCGGTCTCTCATGGGTGTGGGGCTTGGTGTTCGCCTGTTCGCGGCAAGTCAGCTTCGTGAATCTCTCTCTCGACGCAAATTATTCAAACTGGTGGGAGCTTTGTTGTATCGAAAGTGAGCAGTGTCTACGTCGCAACTACCACAAGGAGGATCACATGACAATGTTCTTGACGCAGGTGTTCGGTGCGAGCTGGAAAACGAGCCTGATCGGATTCGTGGGCGCGTTCGTCTATTACTTTTCCACCGCAGGGATCGTGCTGCCGACGACGATGGAAGAGTGGAAGCAGGCGCTCATTGGCGCGGGGATCTATGCCTGGGGCAGGATGCAGAAGGATGCCAATGTGAGCAATGCGCCGAATCCCACGACGGCTGCGCCGGTGAGCTAATGGTGGAAGTGGTCCTTGGCCTCGTGGCGGCATTGATTGCGGCGTTGCCGCAGATCCTCACGATGATTGAGGCGCGGACGACGGCAACCAGGAGAATCACCGATGCACTGGCGAAAGCAGAATCGAAGGACACTGACGCGAGTATGGCTCGGGTTGATACTGCTCTTGACGGGCTGCACAAGCAGTAAAGAGTTCTTCTGCCCTGTGGAGACAGCCTATGATGCCACGGGCACCGTCGATCCTCGCAGTTACCGTGTCGCGCGGGACTGCTACAAGTCGATGAACGCCAGGCAAAAGGCGTGCTACGCGGAGGCCGGACGATGATTCTCGTGATGGCGTGGGTCCTGGCCTTCGGGTTTTACGATGTGAGTTCCTGTTCGGTCCAAGGGTATGCTGTTCGGGTCCACGAGCGCGATGCGGTCGTCTTTACTCGGATTGATTCGTGTCAAGGCGTCCACCATGATCCTGATGGCGCGTCGCTGGTGCTGTATTCTCCGACCATGTGGGTGCGGATTCTCATTCCGCCGGATCAGCGCCGCCGTCGGGTGCTGTATCACTGGGGGTCGAAGATGGCACACATTGAGTCCGAGTCCGCCCCGATTGAATGGGGACACGTTGAGAAAAGGTAGCCCGATGCGATGGTTGCTGATCTTGCTGTGCAGTCTCCCTGTCTCCTCCTGGGCCTGTACCACAGACGCGATCTTTTCCCCCTACGACGACATTGAGCAGTCGATCTACGACACGCTTTGGTCGTCCCAGACCAGCATTCATGCGTCACTCTTCGGCATCAGCAACGAACGATTGGCCGATGTGCTCGTGGAAAAGGCGAAAGTGGGGGTCGAGGTCAAGGTCGCGCTCGATCTCAAACAATCGTCATTGGATAGCGACCTGCATCGGAAACTCACCAGGGCAGGCGCAGACGTGACGATTAAGCCGATTGGCGTCCTAGAACATAACAAGTTTGTGGTAGTCGATGGGAAGACCGTGGTGATGGGATCATGGAATTGGAGCGGTAACGCCCAACGGCAGGACAATAGCGACGTGATCTTTACGAATTGCAGAGAGATTGCCAAAAAGTTTGAACAGGCGTATGAACGAATCGAAGCGAGGGATCGGCACCCATGATGGATCTGATGAAAGATGCGAGACCGGACGAGCAGTTCCATCTGCAAACGGAAGAACCGCTCTGGCGCATGCCGATCAATCTGGGGATCGTCATGCGTCTGACTCGATGGACACACCTCACGACACGCGATGGTTCGCCAACCTCGTTCTGGTCACTCTGGTTCTGGCGTCTACAGATCTATTGGGGCGGGGCGAAATGCGACGGCTCGCGCACCTACCGGCTGAATCGCGGAGACTTGGGCGATCCGACTCCCGGTTATGTGATGACGACGACACCAAAAGAACTGCTGGCCTTCCGCTGGCGGTCGTCCGTTCCTGTCGTGCCGAGCTGGGATAATATGGGTGGAACTTGAGCGATGGTATGGCAACGGCGCTGTTATGCCTGCGGACGAATCCTGATTAAAGAAGAAGCGTCCGCGCCGTGGGTCTGTGGATGTGGATGGACGAGCCCTGAGCGGAAGGAGCCGTCGAAGAAGGGTGAGCGGCATGCGTCTTGATCTTATTCGAGTCGGACAAGGGGCCAAAGGAAC
>JAHFES010000048.1:15011-18523 GCA_023248355.1 Nitrospiraceae bacterium | reverse complement strand
GCTCGCTCGAGTCTTTGAGAATGCTCAGCCAGTACCGGGTGTGTTTGAGTTCGCCGGTTCTGCGGAAGGCGCCCTTCTCCACAAGGTCTAGCAAGTCTCTGGTGGCGGTGGCTCTGGATGTGTTCGTGATTTTTAGGTAGTTGTCCGCGCTGAGTCCGCCTTTAAACCCTTCTAACCCTTCCCGAAACATGCGTGCGAGCACTTTCTCTTGTCGAGGATTGAGTTGGCCCCGCAGGCGGTCATAGAGCTTGGTTTTCTCGATAAGGAAGTCGATGAATCGCTGTGTGTACCGCTGCGCGTCCAATACCGTCTGTGCGAAGTAGGCCAGCCACTCGGTGATCTCCAGGTGCTTGTTGTTGTCTTCGAGGGCTGTGTAGTACGCCTTTCGATTTTTGCAGATCGTGTGCGAGAGTGCGATCAGCGTCGGCTGGCCGAGACATTGGGAGAGGGCCTTTTCCGATAGTGCCCGTCCAATTCGCCCGTTGCCGTCTTCGAATGGATGAACGGAGACAAAGTACAAGTGAGCGATCCCTGCCCGCGTCAGGGCGGGGAGCGGCTGCTGTCTGTTCGGCGCAGTCTGATTGAACCAGGTGAAGAACCGGTTCATCTCCGCCTTCATGGCTTTCGACGGCGGTGCTTCGAAATGGACCTTTGGTTTTCCGATGGGACCTGAGACAACCTGCATTGGGTCCGCACCCGTTCTGTAGGCGCCGATGCACTTCAGATCCTTTCGACCTTGTGCAAGCATCGCATGCCAGGCGAACAATTGTTTCTCGGAAAGGGGGCTGTCGTAGTGACGGTACAGATCGGTCATCATCGCTGCGATGCCTTGCTCGGCGGCAGGGATTTTGCGATTGTCCGTTTGGAGCCCGAAGTTCCGACGAAGCGACGACTGCACGGAGTCCCGATTCAGTATCGCGCCCTCGATCTCCGAGGTCGTCACCGCTTCATTGCTGATGAGATCGATCGTCAGACTGGTTTTGTTCTCTTCCGAAAGATGCTTGACGGTGCCATGGACCACTCCCGCTTCATGCAGAAATCTGGTTTCATACTGAGCCACGGCCTCCCTCTCGTAGGTAAAGGCTGGCCACCCCTCTTGTTGCCAATTCCATGTCATGAGCGACACCGTCTTTTTGTATGGCTCATAATAGCCCGTTTGAATGAGTTATAGAAGGATTTCCTATTGCTCATGGAAGAAGCGGGGGGTCGCTTTGCGGGCCTACAGCGCCCCGAATGTCCGTTCGAAGAAGGCTTGGGTCTGTTTCATATGGTACTCGATATCCGTCTGGAGGTGGCGGGCGCCTGCCTGCCAATCATCTGTCGTGTAGCCGACGCGGCGGGCGAGGAAGATGAACTCGTCTGAATCACTCGGTGGAAGCACGAGATCCTTGGCGTTGCCTCGCACCATGCGCAGGCCGTCGATCAGCATGCGTATGAACAGATAGGCCTTTCGAAGATTCTCCCCATCCTGCCTGGTCACAATCCCGCACTCCACTAATCCCGCTAGTGCCTGCATCGTATTCGGTGTCCGCAAGATCGGATGCCGGTGGCCGTGCATGACTTGGAGATACTGGATGGCATACTCGATATCGACGAGCCCTCCGGCGCTGTGTTTCACATTGACTGTTCCGGCCTCGACGAGTTGCTTCAATTGCTGCCGTCGCAGGTCTAACGCTGTTGCGAGATCCCAGGGCGCACCGCTGTAGACGTAACGATCCCGATGGGCTTCGACCTGTTTCCCCAGCGCGGCGTCCCCGGCCACGGCGCGGAGTTTGATCATGGCCTGTCGTTCGAAGGGAGCGGCCAAGCCGGTGGGGCTGTAGTAGCTGATGATTTCCTCAAGCGGATTGGTGAGGGAACCCTTGCCGCCATGAGGGCGCAGGCGCACGTCGAGGTGGAAGATGCCTTCCTGCTTCGCCTCGATGCCTTGCAGCAGTTCCTGAGCGAGCCGTTCGAAGTATTCGCTGTTTTCGATCCCTCGTTTTCCGCTGGTTCGCCCTGCGCCGCCGTAGACGAAGAGGACTTCGATATCGGAGGCATAGCCGAGTTCGCGCCCGCCGAATTTGCCCTGGCCCAGGATGGTGAAGGGGCAGGATTTTTTATTGGCCAGGCGCGGTGCGCCGTACTGTTTCTCCTGCTTGGCCTGGCAGTCGCGCAGGCTGCGGCTCACGATGACCTCGGCCAGTTCCGTCAGGGCCTGGGAGAAGTCGGCGAGACCGGAGGATTCGACCATGTGCTTCATGTCGATCCGGAAGAGTTCCTGGTCTTTGAAACGATTCAACGCTTCTTTGCGGGCCTCGTCGGTCTTGGCCTTGTCGACGAGCTTGTCGAGTTCTTTCTTGAGCGATGCTTGCGGCTTGATGAGCGGGGCGTCGCGGTAGCCCTGTAACAATGGCAACAGATTGCCATGCTGGCGGCGGAGAAAATCCTCCCACAGGAAGTCGCTGGTTCCGAGCAGGCGGGCCAGGAGTGGGAAGGTTTTCTTGTCGCTGAGAAAGGCGAGGGCCTGTGGCTGCGCTTTGCCTTTCGTCTCTTGCACCGTCAAATCGAGAAATTGGTCGAAGGCTTCCAAGGCCTTGGCGGGGTCCGGCGCCCAGGTCAACGCATGCGTGAATTGTTTGATGAGCACCGCGGTCAGGCGCAGCTGCTGTTGATCGATGGGATTGGTGATCTTCTGGCCGTGGCGATTGCGGACGTAGAACCGATCGTGCAGCTTGCCGCCCTCGATCGCGAATTGCGCTTTTGCAATGTAGATGTTGCGCATCGCCAAGGCGTTGGCAAAGGCATAGAGAAAGGCGGGGGTATCATCCGACTGGATATCCATCACGGTATTGGTGGGTGATTGGCTGTTGTCGAATGTGATCTGGACGGTGTGGAGGAGCCCGCTGAATGAGCCACGGCGTTGTCCCAGGTACTCGACGAGTTGCCGATTCAGGGTCTGGCGCGCTTCGTCGAACTTGCCTGCATCCAGGAGTGCAATCATCGCGGTGAGTTCGGCGATGAGCCGGCGGTGGTCCTCGGGTCCGAATGAAATGCCGCGTCCCGGTTGCACGCGAAAGACGTCGACGATCTTTTTGCGGTTCAGGCCCGGGCGGCCTTTCGGGCGGGCGCGCGGGCCGCCGGTCCACGTGGTGCGAGCGGCAGCGGGCGCGGGCCCTTCGACGAAGGTGTAGATCTGGCCTTCTTCAATGTTCAGCCCGAAGGCCGAGAGGAGGCCGCAGATCGTGGCGAACTCCGAAAAATAATCGTAGGCGACGAGGGTCACATCGAATCGTTGATTCGGGTGTTCCGCTATCGCGACTTCGCAAGGATGATCGGGGGTCAGTAGCGCGGCCAGGGTGATGTGCCGAGCGATTGTCGAGGGCTCGAAGCGGCGAAAGTACTCCGGGTCCATCCGGCTGAGGAAATCGTGCAGGACATCGGGGGCGACATCCTGACAGAGCGGGTGGAGTGTCTTCAGCTGCTCTTCGGCGGTCATGGAGATGGAAAACCTCTTGCAGTCAGCAATCAGC
>JAHFES010000048.1:13014-14911 GCA_023248355.1 Nitrospiraceae bacterium | reverse complement strand
TCAGCAATCAGCACTCAGCTTTCAGCCGGAAAACCAATCATTCAGACGCTGAGAGCTGAGTGCTCACTGGCCGCCAGTATACCGGAACGGCTTCATTGTGCGTAGCGGAGCACGCCAGTATAATGCCGCGCCATGGGCCGCCGACCAACGCCACCTCGACCTCGACAGAATCAGGAGCGCGTGCTGCCTGTTTCACTCAAACCTGATCCCACCCCCGTGCTGCTTGCGACCGAACGCAGTGCCGAGCAGGTGCGGGCGATCTTGTCGGCCTATGGCCTGCGTGACATCGAACAGGCCGATCGAAATCTCCAAACCATGGCGGGCGATCCCCACCAGCGCCGCCAACTTGCCGAGGTTCTGCCGATCCTCCTGGAGTCCGTCTTCCGGACGGCCAATCCCGACCAAGCGCTGAACCACTGGGAACAGTTGCTGGACAACGTGACCCGTTCGTCTTTCCTCGACTATCTGCACAGCTCGCCGCGCATGCTCGACATGCTCTGCACCATCTTTGGCAACAGCGATGCCTTGGCCTTTGCCGTGATTCGCGATCCGATGCTGGTCTATTGGTTGGCGGAGGAGGGGGTGCTCTCGAAGCCGCCGACGTGGAAGGGGATCGAGGCGGCACTCAGCAAGAACCTGGGGCATCTCACGGTCAAGGAGCTGAAGCTGGAAGTGTTGCGGCGGTTTCGCAGGCGGGAGATGTTGCGCATCGGGGTGCGTGATCTGTTACGGCTTGCGGCGGTGCCTGAGACTACGGCATCGTTGTCGGATTTGGCCAGTCTCCTCATTCATGCGGCCTACGACATTGTCGATGCCGACTTGCGGCAGCAATATGGCGTGCCCATGCACAAGAATCGGCAGGGGCGATGGGTGGAGACCGGGTTCGCCGTGATGGGGATGGGCAAGCTGGGCGGGCATGAACTGAATTACAGCTCAGATGTGGATTTGATTTATGTCTACGAATCGCATGAGGGTGAAACCAGGCCGCCGCGAGGCAAGTCCGCAGGCAGACCTGCCGCTGTCGGCATCTCCAATGAAGAATATTTCGAAATCCTCTCTCGTGAACTGACGAAGGCGCTGGGCGAACAGACCAAGGAAGGCTACGTCTTTCGCGTGGATCTTCGTTTGCGGGCCGAGGGCTCGGTGGGACAGTTGGCTCGCTCGCTCGACGACTATAAGAAGTATTACGCCACGCGCGGGCAGGCCTGGGAACGGTTGGCGTTGCTCAAGGCCTGGCCAGTTGCCGGTTCCATGGCTGTCGGAAAATCCTTTCTCACGATGGTGAAGCCGTTTATTTTCGCCTCTGCGGGGAAGAAGACCGATCTTGCCGGCGCGTTGGCAGTCGTGCAAGACGTGCGGGCGGTGAAGGAAATGATCGATGCGAAAATGGCCGATCGCGGCCACGAACGGCGGAATGTGAAGCTGGGCACCGGCGGCATCAGGGAAATTGAGTTTCTGGTGCAAACGGTACAAGTGCTGGTTGGCAAGCGAGTGCCGGCGCTCTTAGATCGAAGCACGCTCGGTGCGTTGGATCGGTTCGTCCGTCGGAAATTGATCTCGGCAAAGGACCGGGATGATCTGACAGCGGCGTATCTCTTCTTGCGTGATGTCGAACACAAGCTGCAGATGGTGCATGATTTGCAAACGCATGCGCTGCCGGAAAGCGGCGAGGAATTGGAACGTTGTGCGATCAGGGTAGGGTATGACTCCGATGACCGTACTAAGGGCGCCGCGCGATTCCGCGCCGACCACGAACATCATACTGAAATCGTGAATCGAATTTTCCGTTCGCTCTTCTATGAGCCTAAGACCTCGCCTCTTCTGAAGACGATGCTTCGGGCCATCAACCTCCATCGTTGAGCTGCTTGTTCGTTGCTCCAAGCTATCAGCTATTAGC
>JAHFES010000048.1:10227-12914 GCA_023248355.1 Nitrospiraceae bacterium | reverse complement strand
AGCTATTAGCTCTTGCCGTTCTTTGTAAGTGGGGTCACGCCAAACTTTCGAGCAGCTCTACATCTTTCTTGAGGAGCTGATTGACCAGCTCTGTCACCGGTTTCCCGTTTTTCTTCTCAATACGCTCCAGACGCCTGTGCGTCGAGCTATCAACGTAGACTGGTAGATTCAACTCTGCTCCGTTGCGAAAAAACTTCCCCCGAACGGCTCTCGAAAAGTTGTATTCGCATTTCATATTCCATCCACAATATTGAGTAACTTCAGTGGTGTCAGGGGGTTAAGTGTTTTCTGGGCCGACCCTGCGAAGGATGTCTTCATAGACCGTTTTTCGATGCCGGATCGCTAAGATCCAGACTTCGTCCTCGGCCATCTTGTAGACCACCCGGTAATCGCCGACGCGGAGCTTCCAATACCCCTTCAGGGTTTTTCGAAGCGGTGCCCCATATTGCTGCGGCGCATGTGCGAGGCGCGATTCAATGGCGTCGGCGATCCGACGGCGAAGGTTGCGTGGGATTTCAGGAATATCTTCGTCGCCGACAGCGGGGTGGTAACGGAGCGTGAATGGCACTCAGTGCCTCGATCGCTTGGGAAGGTCCCATGTCTGCGCATGGGTTTTTGATTTTTTCCTGTCAAACGTCGCCATTCGTCTGTCGGCAAGTCGGCTGAGTGCGCGATCTTCTTCAGTGTCTAACGCCTCCTTCACCAGATCGCGGACTTTCAACGAGAGCGAAACTCCCTCTCGTTTGGCCCATCGACGGAGCCCTTGATACACCGGCTCATCGAGGACGACATTCACACGAGGATTTGTTGCTGGCATGGGACCTCCTGAGAGTGAAATGCAGCAAGTGTAGCACTTGTGATGTACCTCGACAAGGAGGGTTGTCGCAACTGCAACTCAACGGCATGCAGTTCTTGGGGAAAAGAATCTTGGCGCCTCTGAAAGCACGAAGGGCCCGGTGGTTTCCCACCGAGCCCTTCGCTGAATCCGAGCTATCGGCCTGCCCTCGAAGGGCCTGCCCTGAGCCTGTCGAAGGGTTAGTACATCCCTTCCATGCCGCCGTGGCTATGTCCACCTGGGCCCCCGGCTGCTTCCTTCTTCTCTTCAGGAATGTCGGTGATCATGACTTCGGTCGTGAGCATCAAGCCCGCGACGCTGGCGGCGTTCTGCAACGCGCAGCGCGACACCTTGGTCGGGTCGATGATGCCGGCCTTGATCATGTCCACATATTCTTCCGTCGCCGCGTTGTAGCCGAAGCTGAGGTTCTTGTCATTGCGCACTTTCTCAACGACGACAGAACCTTCCATTCCGGCGTTCACCACGATTTGACGAATCGGCTCTTCGAGCGCGCGGCGGATGATATTGACACCCACCTGCTGTTCCGGGATCAGCTTGAGCGAATCCAGCGCGCCGATACAACGGAGAAAAGCCGTTCCGCCGCCAGGGACAACCCCTTCTTCCACGGCTGCCTTGGTCGCATGGAGCGCGTCCTCAACGCGGGCTTTCTTTTCCTTCATTTCGGTCTCGGTCGCGGCGCCGACGTTGATGACGGCCACGCCACCGACGATCTTGGCCAGACGCTCCTGGAGCTTCTCGCGATCGTAGTCTGAGGTCGTCTCTTCGATCTGGGCCTTGATCTGCTTCACGCGGCCTTCGATCTTCTTCGGGTCGCCGAAGCCTTCCACGATCGTGGTGTTATCCTTGTCGATCGTGACGCGCTTGGCGCGTCCGAGGTCGGTGAGCTTCACGTTCTCAAGCTTGAGGCCGATGTCTTCCGAGATCACCTGGCCGCCGGTCAGGATCGCGATGTCCTCCAGCATGGCTTTGCGGCGATCGCCGAAGCCCGGGGCTTTGATGGCCGCCACGTTGAGCGTGCCACGCAGCTTGTTGACCACGAGGGTTGCGAGGGCTTCGCCTTCCACTTCCTCGGCGATGATGACGAGGGGCTTGCCCATCTTGGCCACCTGCTCGAGGATCGGGAGGAGGTCCTTCATGCTGCTGATTTTCTTTTCATTGATGAGGATGAGCGGTTCTTCGACGGAGCATTCCATCCGCTCGGCGTTGGTGACGAAGTAGGGGGAGATGTAGCCGCGATCGAACTGCATGCCTTCGACGACATCCAATGAGGTGGACATCGACTTGGCTTCCTCGACCGTGATCACGCCATCCTTGCCGACTTTCTCCATCGCTTCCGCGATGAGGTCGCCGATGGTCTTGTCGTTGTTCGCTGAGATGGTCCCGACCTGGGAGATTTCGGTCTTGTTCTGGCAGGGCTTGCTCAGCTTCTTCAACTCGGCGACGACGATTTCCACGGCCTTGTTGATGCCCCGCTGGATTTCCATCGGGTTGGCACCGGCAGTGATGTTCTTGACGCCTTCGCGATAGATGGCTTGGGCCAACACCGTGGCGGTGGTGGTGCCGTCGCCTGCGATGTCGCTGGTTTTGCTGGCGACTTCGCGCACGAGCTGGGCGCCCATGTTTTCGTAGGGGTTCTTGAGTTCGACTTCTTTCGCGACGGTCACGCCGTCCTTGGTGATGGTCGGGGCGCCGAACTTCTTATCGAGAATGGCGTTCCGGCCCTTGGGACCGAGGGTCGCCTTCACGGCGTCCGCGAGCTGGTTCACCCCTCTCAGGATGGCCGCTCGTGCCGAGTCACCGTACATAAGTTGCTTTGCCATGTGGTTCCTCC
>JAHFES010000048.1:0-10127 GCA_023248355.1 Nitrospiraceae bacterium | reverse complement strand
GCCGAGGATGTCTTCTTCCTTGAGGATCAAGCATTCCTCGTCCTCGATGCGGAGCTTGCTGCCGGAGTACTTGTCAAAGAGAACCTGGTCGCCGACCTTGACGTTCTCGACCTTCTTACCGATGGCCTGGACGATACCCCGTTGCGGCTTTTCCTTGGCCGAGTCCGGCACGTAAATGCCCCCTGCGGTGCGCTCCAATTCCTCGGTGTAGGTGACGAACACCCGATCACCCAGGGGCTGGAAGCCCTTGGCGACGTTCTTCTTTTCCTTCGCTGCTGTGCTCATAACAGAACCTCCTCGTGCTGATGAAGTGAACTCAGGGAATGTCTACGATTTAGAACGGGTTCGCACTCGATGGCGTAAGCGGATACCCCAGAACGAGTAGAAGCCCTGATCTGTCAAACCTGGAGGGAGAGATAGCCTCAAACCCATCTAAGTCAAGAGGGTTGGCACGAAAAACTTTTTCAGCCCCCACGGCTCAAACGGAAAGCATAATAACCTATTGATATTCCGGAATTCTAGTAGTTAGTGGGGAATGAACTTGGAGGGGAGCTATACTAAACCCTCAGGCGGTCGAAGTCCTTCACCTCTTTCTTCATATAGTCTCGTAATCGCTTGATGATTCTCGCCTCCAATTGGCGGGTTCGCTCCTTGGTGATGCCGTACTTGGCCCCTAAATCATCCAGGGTGAGCGGAGTTTCAGACAGTAGCCGATTTCGCAGAATGTCCTCTTCCCGCTCATCGAGGGTTTTTGAGAACTCTCCGAGTTTCTTTCTGAACAGGACCCGCAATTGATTGTCCGCGATAAGTTCATCGGCTGGAACCTGCTGGGAGGGGAGGACATCCAGGAGCGTGATCTCTTGCTCTGGCCCGATGGGTTGATCGAGCGACAGCTCCCAATTCCCGAGCCGCTGGTCCATCTCGACCACGTCCCGTTCACGGACGTTCAGCCGGTCCGCCAGGAGTTTTGTGTCTGGGGCAAACCCTTCTCGCTCGAGTTTGGCCTTTTCTTTTTTGAGATTGTAGAAGAGCTTCCGTTGATCCTGCGTGGTGCCGATTTTGACCAGACGGAAGTTATTCAAGAGGTAGCGGAGAATGTAGGCGCGCGACCACCAGGCCGCGTAGGCATAGAACCGCACGTTCTTGGCTGGGTCGAATTTTTTAATCGCCTGCATCAGGCCGACGTTGCCTTCCTGAATCAGATCCATGTGGTCGGCGCCCGTATGCAGATATTCGCTCGCGATGGCCACGGAGACGCGCAAGTTGGCCATGATGAGTTTCACCGCTGCCTCGCGGCTCCCTTGCGCATGGTACTCGTGGAACAGCAGCAGCTCCTCTTCTTTGGAGAGATAGGGATACCGGCGGACTTCGGCGAGATACTGTTGGAGACCGGTGATGGGGGCGACGGCCGTCGTGTCGGGCTTTCCGTGGCCGTCGGTGCTGACGTCGATGACGGGAGGCGCGGCAGAGAACTCCAGCGCGAGATCATCCTCGGAAGGTTCGAGAATTTCCGCCTCGACGGATTCTTCGGTCGTGTCTTTTTCGTGATCGTGTTTGCCCATCGGAATGGTGACTATAACAGAACCGCTCATAGGCACAAAGATTCAGAATTGCCTGGCGCTGGGTCCCTGACGTTCGTTCGTGGTGAGCGTGTCGAACCATGAACGAGACTTCTCTGACGCGTTGGCCCTTTGACAGGCTCAGGGCGAACGGAATATCACAGCAATGGATGGGACAGAAAACAGTGGCGGGTTGCGGGAACAAACGGGCGTCCCCTATGATGCACACTCTGTTCGGAGCACGAGGAATGGACGTGTTAGCAATATTGAGAGCCGGAGGCTGGCCGAGTCTGGTTGGGGCATGGCTGCACCTGACGGTGAGCTTCATGGTGTGGCTCCTGGTCGCGGCACTGAGTATTCCGCTTGCGCAAGAGCTTGGATTGAGCGATCAGCAGATTGCGCTGCTCGTCGCACTCCCTCTCTTGGGTGGCGCAGTCCTGCGCATCATCGCGGGGTGGAGTTGTGATTGGATCGGCGCCAAGACAACCGCCGTCGTGATCCTAGTCGGCGAGTTGGGGGTGTTGCTGTGGGGGTGGCTCGGCGTTGCTGGATATGGGGAAGCGCTGGTCATGTCTGCCTGTCTCGGCGTGGCCGGGGCGAGCTTCGCTGTAGGATTGCCGATTGCGGGGCGTGCCTATCCGCCGGCTGCGCAAGGCTTGGTCTTGGGGCTTGCCGGTTCTGGAAACGTGGGGACCGTGCTTGTGCTCTTTCTCGCGCCTCGATGGGCGGAGGCTCTGACGTGGCATGGAGTCTATGCCGTGATGGCGGGAATCGTCCTGGTCACCTTGGCAGCTTTCGTCATGCTGGTGCCGAGTGAGCCTGCCGTACAAGACAGAGGATCCGCAAGGTGGTGGCACAACGTCGCGGTACTGGTCCAGCAACGCGCGGCCTACTGGTTGTGCTTTCTGTATGCCGTGACATTCGGCGGCTTTGTGGGATTGTGCAGTCTGCTGCCGTTTCTCCTGCATGATCTCTATCAGCTGGATGCCGTGTTGGCCGGGTCACTTGCCGCCCTCAGCGGACTTATCGGGAGCCTCATTCGTCCATTGGGCGGGTATACGGCCGATCGGCAGGGCGGTCTGCGCACGTTGCACTATGTGTTCCCTGTCATTGTGGGGGCCGTGGTGGCCGTGACAAGTCCGTCGCTGTCGATGGCAGTGGCGATGATGATGGTGGCCACTGGCGCGATGGGGTTCGGCAACGGCGTGGTATTCCAGTTGGTGGCCGAATGGTTTCCAAAAGACATTGGACTGGCATCCGGAGTTGTTGGAGCGGCCGGTGGATTGGGCGGGTTTTTTCTGCCGTTGGCAGTTGGACTGCTGAAGGGCATGACGGGTAGCTACGAGCTCGGTCTCTGGTTCTTTGCCGGCTTGGGGGTCTGTGCCTGGGGGACGGTGATAGTAGCGTTACGGACACGAACCGCGTCAACGATCGAGTCCTCTTCGCGAGACAGTTTTTCCCGTTGACAGTCGGGTGGCAAACAGGGTTATCTGTGGGGCTTCCTAGCCCCTCAATATTCAATTGAAATTTCAAGATTTTCGCATTGGGAACATGACCACACCGTTCAATAGCATCCAAGAGGCGATTAAGGACATTCGGAAGGGCAAGTTCATCATTCTTGTCGATGACGAAGACCGGGAGAATGAAGGCGATCTTGTCATCGCGGCGGAGAAGATTACGCCCCATGCCGTCAACTTCATGGCCAAGCATGCTCGAGGCCTGATCTGCCTCGCGCTGACGCCTGAGCGGGTCGAAGAACTTCAGCTCTCACCACAGGCCATCGAAAACACGGCGACGTTTGGGACGGCCTTCACTGTGTCGGTCGATGCTCGAAAAGGGATTACCACTGGCATTTCCGCTGCGGATCGGGCTGCCACGATTCAAGTCGCCATCGACCCCAAAACGAAGTCAGCGGACCTCGCGCGGCCGGGGCACATCTTCCCACTGAAAGCGCAAAAGGGCGGCGTGCTCAAGCGCGCCGGGCAGACCGAAGGGTCCGTCGATCTGGCGCGCTTGGCGGAACTCACGCCTGCCGGCGTCATCTGCGAGATCATGAACGAAGACGGCACGATGGCCCGCGTGCCCGAGCTGGCCAAGTTTGCCAAACTTCACAAGCTCAAAATGGTGACGATCAAGGCGCTCATCGAATACCGCATGCAGCGCGAGACGTTTGTGAAGCGGGCGGCGACGGCACACCTGCCGACGATCTTTGGCGGCTTCGAAGCGGTGGCCTTTGAAAACGAAGTCGACGGGGCTACGCACCTCGCTCTTGTGAAAGGCCAGGTGGACGGCGGCGCGCCGACATTGGTGCGTGTGCACTCCGGCTGTCTCACGGGCGATGCCCTCGGTTCACTCCGGTGCGATTGCCGGGATCAGCTCCATCGCGCGATGCAAATCATCGACGCCGAAGGGCGCGGTGTGCTGCTCTATCTCAATCAAGAGGGACGAGGGATCGGCCTCTTGAACAAACTCAAGGCCTATGGATTCCAGGATGAAGGTAGCGATACCGTTGAGGCGAATTTTAAGCTCGGATTCAAGGCGGACTTGCGGGATTACGGGGTCGGCGCGCAAATTCTCGTCAACCTCGGCTTGCACCAGATCAAGCTGATCACGAACAATCCGCGGAAGATCGTCGGGATCGAAGGCTATGGATTGAAAGTGGTGGAGCGGGTCCCGATTGAAATCGCCCCCCACGCGGCGAACGTGCGGTATTTGCGGACGAAGAAGAATAAGATGGGGCATATTCTGAAGAAAGTGTGAAGGTGTGAAGGTTTGAAAGTGGAAAAGTTTGAAAGTTTCGGGTCCCGCTCGGATAACTTTCGAACTTTGAAACTTTTGCACTTTCTAACTGAGTCATGAAACTGCGCAAAGGTTCTCACGATGCGACGGGGCTGCGGTTCGGGATTGTCGTCGCGAAGTTTAATAAGTTTGTCACCAGCAAGTTGCTCTCGTCCTGCCTCGACGGGCTCACGAAGCATGGCGTAAAGGATGCCGATATCGAAGTGGTGCGGGTTCCGGGGGCGTTTGAGATTCCGCTTGTGGCGAAGGTGTTGGCCCAGTCGGCGCGGTTCGACGCCGTTATCTGCCTGGGTGCGGTCATCCGTGGCGATACGCCGCATTTCGAGTACATCAGCACTGAAGCCAGCCGGGGGATCGGGCAGGCGTCGTTGGACACCGGGATTCCCATCATCTTCGGTGTGCTGACGACGGAGACAGTGGCGCAGGCGATCGAGCGGGCCGATCCGGTGAAGTTCAATCGGGGGGGCGAAGCCGCAAAGTCCGCTATTGAGATGGCCTCAGTATTGAAGATGTTGAAAGAAAGCGCTGACAAGCCCGCAGGTACCAAGCTGACAAGTATAAAGAGAGCTAGGAGGAAGCGATGACCGGTTTCCTGTCAGCCTGCAACCCTGTCAACTTGTCAGCTCGATAACCATGGGAACACGCCATCAAGCTCGGGAGCGAGCGTTACAGATTCTGTTTCAGCATGACATCCACGGCAAGGCCGGCGTCAAGCTGGATGAGTTCTGGAAAGAATTCACCGCCACGGATGAGGCGAAAGCCTTCGCCGAGCAATTGGTGAAGGGCGTGCTCGAGCATAGGAAGGATCTCGATGCCCTGATCGGCAAGTATGCGACGAATTGGGCCGTGAGTCGCATGCCGATTGTGGATCGGAACATTTTGCGAGCGGGGCTGTATGAGTTTCTCTGGATGAATGATGTGCCGGCGAAGGTGACGATGGATGAGGCGATCGAGCTGGCCAAGAGTTTCGGCGACGACGAAGCGTCGAAGTTTGTGAACGGCATCCTGGACAAGGTGCTGGCGACGGAGCCGGGGTTGGCGGAGAAGCGGGCGACTCCCGAGAAGCCGGTCTGGAGGAGGGCAGGCGCGTGATCGAGCGGTACACCAGACCTCGGATGAAAGCCATCTGGGACCTCAAGCACAAGTACGAAATCTGGCTGGAAGTGGAGTTGCAAGCTTGTGCCGCGTTCGAACGGGCCGGCCAAGCGCCGCGTGGGACGTCGGCGAAGATTCGTAAGAAGGCCAAGATCAACGTCGCGCGGATTGCCAAAATCGAAAAAGTGACCAAGCATGACGTGATCGCGTTCCTCGAATCGCTTCTGGATACCGTCGGGCCGGAACATCGCTTCCTGCACATGGGGCTCACGTCGTCGGACATTGTCGATACGTCGCTGGCGGTGCAGATGACCGAGGCGCTCGACATGATCCTGGAGGGACTCGATGGCCTGATCGACGTTCTCAAGCGGCAGGCGATGCGGCACAAGATGACCGTGATGGTCGGGCGATCGCACGGGATTCATGGCGAGCCGATCTCATTCGGGTTCAAGCTGGCCATCTGGTACGAGGAAATGGGCCGGCATCGAGCGCGACTCCAGGCCGTCCGGCAAGAGATTGCCGTTGGCAAGTTGTCCGGTGCGATGGGCACGTTTGCGCATCAAGGGCCGGAAGTCGAAGAGTATGTCTGCGCGAAGATGGGATTGACGCCTGATCCTGTCTCGAATCAAGTGGTCCAACGCGATCGTCATGCGTCCTATGCCACGGCGCTGGCTCTGCTGGCGGCGAGCATCGAGAAAATCGCCACGGAGATTCGCCACCTCCAGCGAACCGAAGTCCTCGAAGCGGAAGAATTCTTTTCCGAAGGACAAAAGGGCTCGTCGGCGATGCCGCACAAGCGCAATCCCATCGTGTCGGAAAATTTGTGTGGCTTGGCGCGGCTTGTGCGGGCCAACAGTCTCGCAGCCATGGAAAACGTGGCGCTCTGGCATGAGCGGGATATCAGCCATTCATCGGTTGAGCGGGTCATCATGCCCGACAGCACCATCCTCATGGATTACATGCTGGCAAAAGTCACCGATCTCATCACGCATCTCATGGTCTATCCGGCGAATATGAAGCGTAATCTTGATCTCACCGGCGGGCTGGTCTACTCGCAACGGTTGTTGCTGACGCTCGTCGAAAAGGGCGCGCAGCGCAAGGAATCCTACGAAGCGGTCCAGCGGAACGCGATGGCCTCCTGGAAAGGCGCCGGCGGCTTACAGAAATTGGTCAACCAGGATCCCTTCATCTCACAGCACCTCAAGAAGAGTGAGATTGCGGCCTGCTTCAATCCGAAATATTATCTGCGGCATCTCGATCAGATTTATCGCCGGGTGTTTGGACGGAGTACGGGGCGCGCTGCAGGCAGCGGAACACGAGGAGGACGTTGATGATCATGAACAGCTTGCGTGGCGGGATCGCCTGTGTGCTCTTTGTGCTCGGCTGTGTGACGGCGTCGACGGCTCCTGCGGCCGATCGCGACAAACTCCTGAGTGAGCCTGGCGTCTACGGGACCTTCGTCGCGTTTCGCATTGATGCGGATTGGGGTAAGTTGGACCATCCGACCCGCATCGCGCATCTGACGGTCCTCAAGGGCGTGGTTGAGCAGTATCGAGAGAAGCTGGCGATTGACACCTATCTGCTACGGGGTCTCTCGGAGCACGCGGATCTGTTGGTGCGGGTCCATGCCACCGAATTGAAGGACACGCAGCAGTTTCTTGTCGATCTCCAGGCCAGTCCATTTGGCAAGCATCTGACCACGGTCGTCGTCTTCCATGGGCTCACGAAGAAGGCTAACTACGTGCCGGGCTTCCCCGACAATCTCAAGAACGATCTCAAAGCGGCGAGCGAATCAGGGCCCTATGCCATTGTGATTCCGATTCGCAAGGACGCGGACTGGTGGGCCCTTCCGCAAGAGAAGCGCGCGGCCATGATGCAGGAACACACCGAGGCGGCGTTGCCCTATCACAAGACGGTGAAGCGGAAGCTCTACCATGCGACCGGGCTCGAGGATTTCGACTTCATCACCTATTTCGAGACGGCGAAGTTGGATGAATTTCAGAGCCTGATTCTCTCATTGAACAAGGTGAAAGAGGCGCGTCATAACCGGCGGTTCGGGAATCCGACGCTCGTGGGCACGGTGCGGTCGTTGGACCAGCTGATCGAAGTCTTGGCGCAATAGGGATGAAATGAGCGAGGCAAGTATGGGTGGCATTGGCGAAATGCTCTACGAAGGGAAAGCAAAGAAGATTTTCGCCACGGCGCGACCGGATCAGGTCGTCCAGTATTTCAAGGACGACGCCACCGCGTTCAACGCGCAGAAGCGCGGGACGATCGTCGAGAAAGGCGTCATCAACAACAAGGTTTCCGAGCGGCTCTTCAAACTTCTTGAGCAGGCAGGTATTCCGACCCATTTCATCGAGCGATTGAGCGACCGCGAGATGCTGACCAAGAAGGTCACGATCGTGCCGGTGGAAGTGGTCGTGCGGAATATTGTGGCGGGGAGCCTGGGCAAGCGGTTGGGGTTGAAAGAAGGCGATGTGATCGAGCCGGCCATTATCGAGTTCTATTATAAGAATGATGCGCTCGGTGACCCGCTCGTGAATGATGACCATCTTCGCCTGATGAACGTGGCGACGCCGGCGGTCTTGCGGGAGCTGCGGGAACTCGGCCATTCGATCAATACGATTTTGAAGCCGTTTTTCGCCGAGCGGAAGATGACGCTCGTGGACTTCAAGCTCGAATTCGGGGTGTTCCACAACAAGATCATCCTGGCTGACGAGATTTCTCCCGACACCTGCCGGTTCTGGGATGTGTCCACTGGTGAATCGATGGACAAGGACCGGTTCAGAAAAGATATGGGGAAGATCGAAGAGGCCTATCACGAGGTGCTCCGTCGTGTCTGTGGGTGAACCGGCTGCGCCCAAGAAGACCAATGCGCAACGCCTGATGGAGTATGGCCTGATTGCGGCGATCTCAGTCTGGGCAGCCGTCGTGGCGTTGATGGCCTACCACCTCGATGAGTCGCCGTGGCGCTGGGCATTCATCGCGCTCTCAGCGGGAGGGTTTGCGACCATCGGAGGCGTTTTCTGGATTCGCAAGTACGTCGATAATTTGACCAAGACACCTCAAATGGAGAAGCGATCGTGAAAGCGAAAATTCATGTCACGCTTAAATCGGGCATTCTCGATCCGCAAGGGAAGGCGATCGAGCATGCGCTCGACAGCCTTGGATTTAAGAACACCGCCAATGTGCGGGTGGGCAAGTATATGGAGCTGGACCTTAAAGAATCGGATCAGGCGAAGGCGGAGGCGGAAGTGAAGCAGATGTGCGAAAAGCTGTTGGCGAATACGATTGTTGAAGAATACCGGTACGAACTACAGTGAGGGGTGATGTGTGAAGTGTGATGAGTTCATGATGAGAGAGTAAGCGGCAGAGCGGTTCCAGCGATCTCCTCAGTGCTTGCTCGTCACCGATCACTCATCACGCATCACTAAGGAGCTGAAGTGAACATTGGCGTGGTTGTCTTTCCAGGTTCAAACTGCGATCACGATTGTCAGCACGTCTTTCGGGACGTGTTGGGTCAGGACGTCACGATGGTGTGGCACAAGGAAACGTCCTTGGCCGGCCTCGATGGCGTGATCCTGCCAGGCGGATTTTCCTATGGCGACTATCTCCGAACCGGCGCGATTGCGCGGTTCTCGCCGGTGATGAATGCGGTGAAGCAGTTTGCGTCCGACGGCGGGATGGTGCTCGGGATCTGCAACGGGTTTCAGATTCTGCTCGAAGCGGGCCTGCTGCCCGGTGTGATGCTGCGGAACCGTTCGCTGCATTTCATTTGCAAAGACGTGCATGTGAAGGTCGAAAATGCCGCCACGCCTTTTACCAGCCTATGTAAGTCAGGGCAGGTGCTAAAAATTCCTGTGGCCCACGCCGACGGCAATTACTACACCGACCCGGTCACGCTGGCGGCGATCAAGGCGAACGCGCAGGTGATCTTCCGCTATTGCACGTCAGAGGGGCATGTCACAGCCGAGGCGAATCCGAATGGCTCGCTGGATAACATCGCCGGAATTCGCAATGCCGAGGGAAACGTGTTGGGCATGATGCCGCATCCGGAACGTTGCGCCGAATCGGTGTTGGGTAACGAAGACGGACGATTGATTCTGGCGTCGATGGTGGAGGGGTTGAAGAAGGCAAGGCCGCAGTCGGTTGGCTCGGCGCGATAACGACGATCGTGAAGATTCTCCATGACTATCAAGGGCTCGCTATTCGGCTGACGGATGAACGACTGTACCATGTGCTTGAGCATCCGGAAATGCAGGGACTGGAGAGTGCTATTGCGGAGACGTTGCTTCACCCTGAACGGGTGGTCCAGTCGTTCAGTGATCCGCAAAGCAAACTGTATTACCGTTTCTACCTGGGCACGCGAGTTGGTGATAAGTTTTTGTGCGTTGTGGTGAGGATGAAGAGCGAAGACGCCTTCGTGGTCACGGCGTATCTCACCGACAAGGTGAAGAGAGGAGTGAAGCTATGGCCGAGCGAAAAGTGAAATTGTGGTATGACCCGGAAGGGGACTTCCTTGAGGTCATCTTTGATCAGAGGCCCGGCTACTTCCGTGAAACGACCAATGACCAGGTCATGGAAAAGGTCGATGAGGAAGGCAACGTGCTTGGCTTTTCCGTGTTGAAGGTCAGCGCGTTGAAGAAGGAACCGCTGGAAGTGGCGCTGTAA
>JAHFES010000047.1:14388-19035 GCA_023248355.1 Nitrospiraceae bacterium | reverse complement strand
AAGAAAAGCGTCGTGAAGAACCCTTCCTGAGCCTTCGCCTGATGCATGGCGAGGAGGCCCATCTGTTGCTGGCGCTTGAAGAGGAAGAGCGGGCGAGTCTGCTCAAGTTTGCCGGCGCCGTCGCGGCCGCGAGAAATCCGGAACGGTAGTCGGACGAGCAGTGGATGTTGCAGTGTGTTATCCGAGGCCGGGGGCCGGTGACGTGCTGAGGTCGCCGGCCTCCTCATCGGCATTCGGCTCCTTCTTTTCTTCCTTACCGCTCTTTCTCCTCCTGAGTTTCGCACTCGCCGGCTGCAGCCTGTTCGGTTCAAAGCCAATCCCATTGCCCTACGAAGAGCGGCCACGGATCGCGATCCTTCCATTCGGCATGGGTGTTGAAATCACCCGATTGTCGTCTGTGCAGACGATCACAGATTCCCTGCCTCCTGAAGACGAGCCGCAGATGGTCGCGGATGCGGTTGCTGGTATCAAAGACAAGGCGAGACGGCTGCTCTATTACCAGCTTGCGGTGGCCCCACGGGTGACGGTGATCCCGCTTGAAGATGTGGATCGTGCGATCGAAGGAACGGGGCTGGATTTCCAGGATTCGCTCACTCGTGACCAGGTCGCAACATTACGTACAGGCCTGGACTGTGACCTGGTCATCGGGGGCATCGTGCAGGATTTTGGCAAGGTGCGCTGGCAGTGGTTGGCGGGAGGGATGCTGGCCGATATGACCTGGGAAAGCGTGGCGCTCGGCCTTGCAACGAGTTGGCATCCGGGAGCGATCTTCGGGAACATCGGGTTCGAATTGTTGACCAGCACACCGGTCTGGTTCGGCGGCGGCTACTTATTCGGCGTGGCGTTCAGTCCGGTTCGTGTAGACGCATGGGCGCAGGATGGCGTAACCGGAGGAGAGCGCTGGGCTGACGAGGCCGTCACGCTCTTGATCTGGAAACGGCTGGAGGAGGTGTCCGAAGAAGATCGGAAGCGGAAGGAAGTGCGGCTCTGGCTCAATCTCAAAGAAGCGATGAAAGATCTTGGAGAGTCGCTGTTGGATCAGGAGTTCACGCGGAGTGCGTTGCAAGAAAAGCGTCGGCCGGTGAAGCCGGACGCGATGTCGTTTTCTCTCGAGTACTAAACTTTAGCGTTGATAGAAGGGAAGCGAGTGTACGGTGGCGTCATGGCGTACGCCCTCGATCTCGATTGAGAGTGCGGTGCCCGCCTTGCTGAAATCCCGCAACGGGAAGCCGAAGGCGATGGGGGCGTTGAGTTGGGGGGAGAACGTTGCACTGCTCACCCATCCGATTTCCCGATCTCCGCTGAAGAGTTTCGCACCTTTCGGGGGGATGGTTGCATCCTTTAGGACGAGACCGACGAGGTGCCGACGGACGTTGCCGTAGGTATCCATCCGCGCCACGACTTCTTGCCCAGGATAGCAGCCTTTGCTCAAGCTGAAGGCCTTTCCTTCCAGGTTGGCTTCCGGCGGGACAATTTCCTCATTCAGCTCCGGCCCTGCTTTTGGGATGCCGGCTTCCATGCGCAACGCTTCGCGGGCGTGGCTACCGATTGCCGTGATTCCATACTGAGCGCCGGCCTCCATGAGAGCCTTCCATGCCGGGGGCAGTCCATCCACCGGGAGCAGGATCTCAAGATCGACTTCACCGGTCTCTTCTGTCCGTAGGACAAGAGCGGTGTGTCCGCCGATCTGCGCGGTGACGAAATTCACCGGCGTGAGGTCGGCGACGTTGACGCCAAAGGCAGACTGGATCACTGTCGAGGCCTTCGGCCCGCTGACCAATAGAAGTCCCCAACTCTCGGCGCAGTTCTCCATCTTGGCTTTGGTCCCGTACAGCAGAAATTTTCGCAAGGCCAGGTAAGTGGCGTCACCGATCTCGCCCACGTCTTCCAGCATGACCGCGTCGGTCTGCATGTACACGCGGAAGTAGGTGAGCATCTTTCCTTTGTGTGTCAGGAAGCCGGAGTAGCGGCCCTGTCCCGGCTGAAGCGGGAGAATATCGTTGCTGATCACGCTTTGGAGCCATTTCACTCGGTCGTCGCCCGTGACTCGGATCTTGCCGCGATGCGACAGATCGGCGATGCCCACGGCCTGACGGACCGCACGATGCTCTGCTGCGACGTCGCCGTAGTGCGCCGGCATTTCCCAGCCGGTGACCTCTTCAAACGATGCGCCGAGTTGAACATGTTGGTTGTGGAGCCGTGATTGGTTCATAGAATGTTACAAAGTTGGCAAGTTGAAAGTTGCAAGTAATAGGAGCCCGCCGAACTTTTCCACTTTCAAGCTTTCAACCGCGTGAGCTCTTCGACTAACTCACGCGTCCTCGACGAAAACTCATTGCGAGAGACGATCTTCGTCACCCCAAGCGCTTTGGCGCGGTTCCACGTATCGACTTCTTCATGATTGGCAAACGCCAGAGTGGGAATGGTCTTGAAGCGTGGGTCGGCCTTGAGCGTTTCCAGCGCTTGAAACGCGTCTAGCGACAGGTCGTTCATATCGAGGATCACGGCGCTTGGGTTTACTGATGAGGCTTTGTCTGCGATGTCCTGCTGTTGTCGGGCCTTTTCAAGCCGATAGCCTTTGGACAGCAGTGCGTCGCGCACCTTTGTGCAGAAGAAGATGTCCGTGATCGCAACGAGGATGGTTTTCTGGTTTGTTTGGTCTGTTTGGTTCATTTGGTTTATCTAGTTTGTCTGGTTTATCTGGTTGATTTGTATTGTCTGGTGCGCCTTGTTCGTCATGCCAGGTTCTGCTCCTCCAACAAAAGAAACCAGATCAACGAGATAAACCAAACAAACCTTCTCAATTCAGCGAACTGATGAGTCGTCCCAGTGCTTTCTTGGCGAGTGCGTAATTGGGATTGAGCGCGAGCGCCTTCTTGTAGGCATCAATGGCTTCCGTCCAGCGCCCCTTCCGTTCGTAGACGCGGCCGAGATTCAAATGGGGAAATGCCGGGCTTTCATAGCGTCGCGCCTGCATGGCCTTCTCAAACCACGGAATGGCCTCGTCGAACTCGCCCTTCTCAATGAGATAGGCGCCGATGTCGTTATAGGGATTTCCGAAGTCCGGGTCGAGCGCGATCGCTTTGTGGCATTCCTCGATCGCGTCGTCGAGCTGGCCCATGAAGCTATAGGTCCAGCCGAGAAACGTATGGGCTTCGGCGGTCGGATGCGTGTCGAGCGATTGCTGGTAGAGGGTGACGGCCTCTTCCAGCTCGCCCTTCATCTGCCGTTCATAGGCCTGCTGAAAGAGGGTCCATGCCTCGCGCTTATCTTCTTCGCGCCCTTCGCCTTGTATCAGAAAATCTTGAACATCCATGGTGCGGCTTCTGAAAAACGGCCCCAGCTTCGTTCTCGGTCGCTCAATCCCCTCAACGTACCACAATGGTACGCCTCGGGGCTCTCGCTTCCTGCGGCCTTGCTGGTTGCCGTTTTTGAGCAGCCGCAGGGAAAAGAGATCCACTACTCGTTCTTGAGCTTCTTCTTGATTAATTCTGCCCCATATCGCCCGGACAGGAGCATGGACCCGAACGCTGGACCCATTCTCGGCGTGCCATAGACAGCCGCCACGGCCAGGCCGATCACAAAGCAATTCGGATAGACTTCGCCCGTCCGGTCCATGACTTCTTGTTCGGAGCGTGAAACCCACATCGCGCCGTTTCCAGGGACCGCTTTATAGAGACTTCGCTTGTGTAGCAGCTCGACGACGACCGCGTCGTGCCCTGTGGCATCAACGACGATCTTGCTTTCAAGCCCGATCGGGTCCACATGGATGATGTCGTGGCCTGCCATCTCAGCCGTCGTGCTGTTGACCACGACGCCTTCCAGGATGCCGTCTCTTCGTAGAATCAAATCGACTACTCGGGTGAGATTCATGACCTTGGCGCCGGCTTTGTACGCCGCGGCGACCAGGGCGCCGGTCGCATGCGGGGGATCGACCATGAACATGCCCTCGCACTCCGTGATCTTTTTGCAGGGGACGCCGATTTCTTCCAGGATCTCGTTGGCTGGTTCGCAGATCGTCGCCTTGTTCATGAGATAGCCGCCGGACCAGAACCCACCGCCGAGGGCCAAGCTTTGCTCGACGATCAGCGTGCGGAAACCCATCTTGGCCAGGTCGTGGGCACAGATCAAACCGGATGGTCCCGCGCCGACAATAATGACGTCGCTCTCGATGAGCTGATCGAATTCTTTATAATATTCCCGCGCGATCTGTCTTGTGATGTCTCGTTCTCTTAACGGGGCTGGTATTGGCTTTCCCATACTGTGTTCTCCCTCGGCGGCTGCTGAAAATGGCCCCCTGCTTCGTTCTCGGCTCACCCAAATCCTCACCGTACCCCACCTGGAGAACAAGCTGTCTTGGCAGCTTGGGGTGGGTGGGTGAGAACAGGTACGCCTCCGGTTTGGCTTCGCCTGCGGCCTTGCCGGAGGACCATTTTGAGCAGCCTTATCTGTAGATTTCCGAACCAGATTTCTTGAACTCTTCCGCCTTTTCCATCATGCCGATTCGAATCGCTTGCTGTTCGTTTACTTGTAGCTGCGCGGCATAGTCCCGCACGTCTTGCGTGATCTTCATCGAGCAGAAATGCGGCCCGCACATGCTGCAGAAATGGGAGACCTTTGCGGCGTTGTCCGGCAGCGTTGCGTCGT
>JAHFES010000047.1:0-14288 GCA_023248355.1 Nitrospiraceae bacterium | reverse complement strand
ACTTGTAGCTGCGCGGCATAGTCCCGCACGTCTTGCGTGATCTTCATCGAGCAGAAATGCGGCCCGCACATGCTGCAGAAATGGGAGACCTTTGCGGCGTTGTCCGGCAGCGTTGCGTCGTGGAACTTCTTGGCGGTATCCGGATCGAGCGACAGATGGAACTGGTCTTCCCACCGGAATTCAAACCGGGCCTTCGAGAGGGCATTGTCGCGAATCTGCGCGCCTGGATGACCCTTCGCGAGGTCGGCGGCGTGTGCGGCGATCTTGTAGGTGATGACGCCGACTTTGACATCGTTACGGTCGGGTAACCCTAAATGTTCTTTCGGCGTGACGTAACAGAGCATCGCACACCCATACCAGCCGATCATCGCAGCCCCGATGCCTGACGTAATGTGGTCGTAGCCCGGCGCAATGTCGGTCGTCAGCGGACCGAGCGTGTAGAACGGCGCTTCGTGACACTCCTTCAGCTGCTTTTCCATATTGACCTGGATCATGTGCATCGGCACGTGACCGGGGCCTTCGATCATGACTTGGACGTCGTGCTTCCAGGCGATCTTCGTGAGCTCGCCCAACGTTTCGAGTTCGGCAAACTGGCCTTCGTCGTTCGCGTCGGCAATGGAGCCGGGTCGCAATCCGTCGCCCAGGCTGAACGAGACGTCGTACGCCTTCATGATCTCGCAGATCTCTTCGAAGTGGGCATAGGCGAAGTTCTCTTGATGATGAGCCAGACACCACTTGGCGTGGATCGATCCGCCGCGCGAGACAATACCGGTCATCCGCTTCGCCGTCATCGGCACATACGCCAGACGCACGCCGGCGTGAATGGTGAAATAGTCGACGCCTTGCTCAGCCTGCTCGATGAGCGTGTCGCGGAAAATCTCCCAGGTCAGGTCTTCCGCCTTGCCGCCGACCTTTTCGAGCGCCTGATAGATCGGCACGGTGCCGATCGGCACAGGGGAATTGCGAATGATCCATTCGCGAGTCTCGTGGATGTTCTTGCCGGTGGAGAGGTCCATCACCGTGTCGGCGCCCCAGCGGATCGACCAGATCATCTTTTCAACTTCTTCTTCGATTGAGGAGGCGACGGCGGAGTTGCCGATGTTCGAGTTGATCTTCACCAGGAAATTGCGGCCGATGATCATCGGCTCGGTCTCTGGATGGTTGATGTTGGCGGGAATGATCGCCCGGCCCCGCGCGACTTCATCTCGCACAAATTCAGGAGTGATGGTCTTCGGAATACTGGCGCCCCACGACTGCCCAGGATGCTGCGCCACGCCGGCGCCATGTCCGTTTCGGGAGGCGAGTTCCCGCGCCACCTCGCGGGACTGGTTTTCTCGGATCGCGATGAATTCCATCTCAGGCGTGATGATGCCTTTGCGGGCATAGTGAATCTGAGTGACGTTTTCCCCGGCCTTGGCACGGAGAGGCTTACGGATATGCTGGAAGCGCAGCTCGTCGAGCCTCGGATCGCTGGCACGCATCCGGCCATACTGGGAGGTGACATCAGGGAGCTGCTCGACATCCCCACGAGACAGAATCCATTCATGCCGCGCAGCGGCGAGTCCCGATCTGATATCAATCTTGACGGAAGGGTCTGTGTAAGGACCTGAGGTATCGTAGATGGTGATTGGTTCGTTGGGTGTCGTCGCGCCGCCGTTCATGGACTTGGTCGGCGTGAGGCTGATCTCGCGCATCGGCACTAGGACGCCTGCCTGAGTCCCTTCGACGTACACTTTTCGCGACGCAGGGAGGGGTGTCGTTGTCAGCGGGGAAGAAGGGCCGCCGTGTTCGTTCCCGTTGGCCGATCCGTTGGTGTCTGTATGGTCGCTCATGAGGAGATCCTTTCTTGCGGATGAAGTCATCAGCGTTTAGCGGTCAGCCGTTGCGTTTATCCTCACGCTGAGAGCTGAAACCTGATGGCCGACGGCAATCTCTGTCCTCAAATAAAAAAGCCGCACCCCTGAAGCGAGAGGCGCGGCTGAGTGCTCACAATGTCCGCGGTATTCCGGCTTCCCTACGCTGGTATTACCCAGGTCAGGTTGTGAGGGTCGTCCGATCGTTCGGACTCTCAGCCACGGGGCTCCCCTAGCTACTGTTGAAATCGTATGCTTCATGACGGAGCGAAGTCAATTGGCTATTGGACCTATCGCACGGCAATCCATTGGGCCTCACGCAAGACTAGGACTTCTTCCCGTAAGGCACTTCATTGATTGTGCAGGGGGGCTATCGTAGAATGTTTTTCTATCTTCTTGAGGGAACTGTGAAAGCTGTCGCGACGTTACCAAGGCCGATCACCGATTACCAGGCATTGTCTACAGAGGAACTGTTCCGGCGGACGGTGGCTGCCAAACAGGCGCTCGGCGAGCGTGTGATGATCCTGGGCCACAACTATCAACGGGACGAAGTGATTCAGCATGCCGACTTTCGCGGGGATTCGCTGCTGCTCGCCAAGCTGGCTGCCGAACGATCTGAGCGGCCGTATATCGTCTTTTGCGGTGTCCATTTCATGGCCGAGACGGCGGATATCCTGAGCCGGTCGAATCAAACCGTCATCCTTCCCGACATGGCCGCCGGCTGCTCGATGGCGGATATGGCGGCGATCGAACAGGTTGATCAATGCTGGGAATCGCTTGGCCGGGTGATTCCGGTCGAAGAGACCGTGATGCCGGCGGTGTATGTGAATTCTGCCGCCGTCCTGAAAGCGTTTTGCGGTGAACATGGCGGGATCACCTGTACGTCGTCCAATGCGAAGGCCGTCATCGAATGGTCGTGGGCCAGGCGTGAGAAAATTCTGTTCTTCCCGGACGAGCACCTCGGACGCAATACGGCGAATAAGATGGGCATCCCGCGTGAGCAGATGATCGTCTGGGATCCGTATCAGCCTAACGGTGGGAATACCAAAGAAGCGATCACGCGGGCCACGCTTATTTTGTGGAAGGGCCATTGCAGCGTGCACCAGATGTTTCAGCCTTTGCACGTCGATAACTTTCGCAAACAGTATCCGGATGGCAAGGTCATCGTCCATCCTGAGTGCCATGAAGATGTCGTCAATAAAGCGGACCTCATTGGGTCGACCGAGTTCATCATTCGGACCGTCACGGCTGCGCCTGCTGGAACAACCTGGGCGGTGGGGACCGAATTGAATTTGGTCAATCGGCTCAAGCATGAGCTGACCGATAAAAAAGTGTTCTTTCTCTCGTCCACCGTCTGCCAGTGCGCCACGATGTTCCGCATCGATGCGCCGCATCTCTGCTGGGCCCTGGAGAACCTCGCCGACGGCCATGTGGTGAATCATATTGTGGTGCCCGACGAAGACAAGCGTTGGGCCAGGATCGCACTCGACCGCATGATGTCCGTCAGTTAGTCTCAGGATGGTGAAAAAGCTCCCCGGCTTCGTTCTCACTTCGCTCAAACCCTCAACGTACCTACGAACCGTACGCTTCGGGCTTTCGCTCGCTGCGGCCTTGCCGGGAATCTTTTTGACCATCCTGCCATGCAGTTGTGGTTAGATTAGACTGGTGCCATCCCCAGTCATTCCGGTATATTCACCCGTCAATTCATTTCTGTCGTGAGGGCGCTGCACGTCCATGGACTATAAGGTTACACTCAATCTTCCCAAGACCGATTTCCCGATGAAGGCCAATCTCCCTCAACGCGAGCCGGAGATGCTCGCCTGGTGGGAGCAAGAAAAGCTCTATGAGCAGATCCAGGAAGCCGGCAAAGGTCGGCCTCGGTATGTTTTGCACGACGGCCCTCCCTACGCCAATGGTCGTATTCACATCGGCCACGCGCTGAACAAGATTCTCAAAGACATTATTGTGAAGTCCAAGACGATGGCCGGGTTCCAGGCCCCGTATGTGCCGGGATGGGACTGTCATGGACTCCCGATCGAGCATCAAGTGATGAAGGAGTTGGGAGACAAGAAGAGAGAGCTGGATGCGTCGGCGATCCGGCGCCTCTGTCGTGAATACGCGGAGAAGTACGTCAAGATTCAGCGCGAGGAATTCCAACGACTCGGTGTGTTAGGCGAGTGGCAGCAGCCCTACCTCACGATGACGCCGGCCTATGAGGCGGCGATCATTCGCGAGTTTGGGAAATTCGTCGAGCGCGGTGGCGTCTATAAAGGCCTGAAGCCGGTGTTGTGGTGCACGCAGGACCAAACCGCGCTGGCAGAGGCGGAAGTCGAGTACGACAACCATACCTCGCCCTCCATCTATGTGAAATTCCCGGTGGTGACGTCGCCCGCGGTGCTGAGTGCCACGTTCCCGGGCATCTCCTTCCCCGATGGGATTAAGTTGGTGTCTGTCGTCATCTGGACCACCACCCCCTGGACGCTCCCAGCCAATCAAGCGGTCTGTCTCCATCGAGATTTTGACTATGCGTTCGTCCAGGTCGGCGAGGAGCTGCTGATCGTCGCCGAGAAGCTCCTTGAGAGCGTGGCGAGGGAGTGCAAGTTTGAAGGGTATCGTGTGGTGGGGGTGAAGAAGGGCGGAGAAGGCTTCGAAGGACTGGAGACGCAGCGTCCGCTGACGACCGGCTTGTCACCGATTCTGCTCGGCGACTTTGTGACGTTGGAACAAGGGACCGGCTGCGTGCATATCGCGCCAGGGCACGGCATGGAAGACTATATCCTGGTCTTGAACCATAACGCGCAGGCGTCAGCTGGAGAAAAGCTGGAGATCCTGGCGCCGGTCGACAACGGCGGGCGGTTTACGGACGTGGTGCAAGAATTTGCCGGACAACATGTGTTCAAAGCCAACCCAAAAATTGTGGAATACTTGCAGGCCAACGGACGTCTGTTGGGCCATGGGTCGTTGAACCACTCGTATCCGCACTG
Organism: Nitrospiraceae bacterium; assembly: GCA_023248355.1. Lineage (GTDB taxonomy): Bacteria > Nitrospirota > Nitrospiria > Nitrospirales > Nitrospiraceae > Nitrospira_D. The sequence continues at coordinate 9,451 of JAHFES010000047.1, read as the reverse complement.
CTGGCGCTGCAAGAGTCCGGTCATCTTCCGCGCGACTGAACAGTGGTTCGTGTCCATGGAGACGAACGATCTTCGGAAGGAAGCGCTGGCAGAGATCGAACGGGTCCAGTGGATTCCGGCCTATGGTCGCGACCGGATTAACGGCATGATCAAAAACCGGCCGGACTGGTGTCTTTCGCGTCAGCGCGTCTGGGGCGTGCCGATTCCAGGTTTTACTTGTACGGACTGTCGCACGGTCGTGGCCGATCCGAAGATCATTGATCACATCGCCGGTCTCATGGAGTCCAAGGGGGCGGATGTCTGGTTTGAGCGATCGGCGGCAGAGTTGCTTCCGGCTGGAACCGCATGCTCCAAGTGTGGCGGGACGACGTTTGAAAAAGAGCGGGACATTCTCGATGTCTGGTTTGAGTCCGGCGTGAGCTATGCCGCTGTGCTCAAGCCCAGAAAGTGGTGGCCGGCCGATCTCTATCTCGAAGGATCTGACCAGCACCGGGGCTGGTTCCACAGTGCGCTGCTTGCCGGGGTGACGACCGATCGTCGCGCGCCCTACAAGGCTGTGCTGACGCATGGATTTGTGGTCGATGGACAAGGCAAGAAGATGTCCAAGTCGGCCGGCAATGTCGTCGCGCCGCAGGACGTAATCAAACAATCGGGCGCCGAGATTCTTCGGCTCTGGGTCTCGGCTCAAGACTACCGGGAAGATCTGCGCATCTCACCGGAGATTCTGAATCACCTGATCGAGGCCTATCGCAAGATCCGCAATACCTGCCGGTTCTTGCTGAGCAACCTCTACGATTTCGATCCGGCGAAGCATCGGGTGCCGTATGAGCAGCTGCCGGAATTAGATCGCTGGGCCTTGATGCGATTGGGTGACCTCATCCCGCGCGTACGGACGTCTTACGAAGACTGTGAGTTTCACGCGATCTTCCATGCGCTGAATAATTTCTGTTCGGTGGATCTGAGCGCTGTGTATCTCGACATTCTGAAGGATCGTCTCTATACTTTTCGGGCGGACTCCCTCTTGCGCCGTGGCTCGCAAACGGTGTTGTTCGACATCGTGATGGGCATGACGAAACTCATGGCGCCGATCTTGAGCTTCACCGCGGAGGAAATCTGGCGTGTGGTGTCTGCGCAAATTCCAGGAGGGCTCGGCGCGCAGAGTGTGCATTTGGCGCCGTTCCCTGAAGTTGATCCTCTGTGGCAAGACGCGAAACTGGCGGCAAGCTGGGAGAAGCTGCTGGCCTATCGCAGCCAGGTGCAGGGTGTGCTTGAGGTCAGCCGGCGCGACAAGGTGATTGGGTCTTCGCTTGAGGCGCATGTCCATCTTACGACGGATGTGAGGACCGGTCACTGGATAAATGCCTCGCGCGTGGACTTAGGCACGCTGTTCATTGTGTCGCAGGTAACGGTGGAACAACGGTCCGATGCGACGACCGACCTCACAATCTCCGTAACCAAGTCGACGCACGCCAAGTGCGAGCGGTGCTGGAACTACCGGCCTGCAGTCGGCACCTTCCCCGACCATCCGACGCTCTGCGAGCGTTGCCTGGAGGCCATCCGTTGAACGGCAGCCTGTTGCGCAATCTCTTGCTGGCGTCTGTTACGGGCGTGGTCATTGTCGCGGATCAGCTGACGAAGCTGCACATCATGCAGACGATGCGGTTGCATGAGTCTATCCCGATCGTGCCCAATTTGTTCAGCTTGACCTATATTCGCAATCCAGGCGCCGCCTTTGGTTTGCTCGCCGGGAGCAGCAACGCCTTCCGGATGGTGTTCTTCGGATTGACGTCGATCTTTGCGCTGGGTTTGTTGGGAACGATCTTGTCTCGTATGCCGGAGCGTGACTGGGTGGGACGCTTGAGTGTTGCGGGGATTCTTGGCGGAGCAGTCGGGAACTTGATCGATCGGCTACGCTATGGGGAAGTGGTCGACTTTCTCGATGTCTATGTCGAGAACTATCATTGGCCGGCGTTCAATGTGGCGGATTCCGCGATTACCGTCGGCGTGATCTTCCTCATCATTCACTTTGCCTTCGAGAAGAAAGAAGATCCACCTGCGACGTCTGAAGATTCTTCCTCTTCTCCGTCTGCCGCTTAGGCCGGTACCTCCGGCTCCCCAAAACACGCGAAATACTTTTTCAGCGAAAGACCCCAAAGACGACGATTCCGAGGACGATACGGTAATAGGCAAAAACGCGCAAGGAGTGTCGCTGGACGTAGGTCAGGAATGCCGCGATGACCGCCCAGGCGACAAGGAACGAGACGATCATCCCGATCCCGAGCGCGACATAATCCTGCTGGCTGAACGTCGCCTTTGCCTTGAGCATTTGATAGGCGGTGGCGGCGATGATCGTGGGCAACGCGAGAAAAAACGAATATTCGGTCGCCACTTTGCGGTCGAGCCCGGCGAGTAAGCCGCCGATGATCGTCGAGCCGGATCGAGACATGCCGGGAATCAGGGATGCACACTGTGCCACGCCAACCCAGAAGGCGGATTTGATAGAGACCTGGTCGAGTTGAGTGGTCTGAATTCGTGGCTGTTGGGCTTCGACCAACAGAATGATGATCCCGCCGATGATCGAGGTTGCGGCGACGGTCTGCGGGGTAAAGAGCACGGATTTGATCCACCCGTGGGCGAGGAAGCCGACGCTCGCGGCGGGGAGGAAGGCGAGCCCCAAGCCGATCACAAACCACAGGTGAGGATGAGCCTTCATGGACGCCCGGATCAGTGCGCTCCACGTGGGATGCTGGCCGGCACGCTGCAATGTCAGCAACGCGGCTTGTTCCTGCCATGCGCCGGTGAGCAGGCGGCTGATTTTTTCCCGTTCAAATACGATCACGGCGAGGATGGCGCCGAGTTGAATCGAGATTTCTGCGTTCGCCGCGGCATCTCCGGTGAATCCGAGTGCGTGGCCCACGAGAATCAAATGTCCGGTCGAAGAGACCGGAAGGAATTCAGTCAGCCCTTCCACGATGCCAAGGATAATCGCTAAGGCGGGGCCCCATTCAGTCATGACGTTCCTGTGTCGACAAGTGTGTTCGTGGTGATTGCGTGTGTCGTGCGATCATCACAGAGCTATCCGCTGTCGTCAAGTTCGCAGACACTTCCTGCGGGTCGTTTTTTGGGTGAACGGTGATCCGTGGGGACAGCTGCAAATGTGTTGACAAAGAGGGACTGTTGGCATACACACAAATTGAAAGAGTACAGCATGAATAGAAGGCAAGGGTTGTGCTCTGAGGGCAGAGCGACGGTCGAGTTCACTAATACGCGGTCATTGTAAGAGGGGGAGGTTCGTATGAGACGTGAGTGGATGGCGGTGATCTTGGTTGGGGCAGTGCTGACGGCGGGGTGTGTGTCCAGCAAGAAATATGAAGAGGCGTTGGCAGAGTCGGAGAACGCCAAGATGGAGCTGGAAAAAACCCGTCAGCAGAAGAGCGCCATGGAACAACAGGTCCGGACCCTGAAAGACCTCAACGTGAAGTTTGGCAGTGAAGCGCAGGCGGCTCGTGACGAACTCCAGCGTATCGAGCATGGACGAGACAAGGAGCGGGGGACGATCGAGGGGCGGACCAAAGAATTAGAAGATAAGGTGAAGGGTTTGTCGGCGCAGAATCGCAATGTGCGCCAGGAATTTGAAGACGTGAAACGTCACAATGAGACGCTCAAGTCTCTTGTGGCTCGATATCAGAAAGAATTGAAAGATCGGTCGCATTCTGCGGTCGGGACATTGACGCCTTCGGCTGCGCTGTCTCCCTTACGCGCTCCGTCCGTCGCCGCACCATCCGCGCCGGCGGCAGCATCGACGGCCATGAATATCAATAAGGTGTCAGCCAGCGATCTGGTGCTCTTCTTAGGATTGAAAAAGGACGAGGCGGATCGCATCGTGAGTAATCGTCCCTATCGGGTGAAGGGCGAACTGGTCGCGAAGAATGTCGTCCCGAAGGAAACGTTTGACATGATTAAGGATCGCATCTCCGTTAGCCCATAGATCCTGTCTGATCGTTCGTGTGGCTGTTTGAAAGGGCCGTTCTCCGCTGGAGAACGGCCCTTTCGTATTCTGAGCGGTGTCGTGGGAGTATTGGGCAGGGATGCTTCGTTGAGCGCTTCCTGATAGAATAGACCTCTTTCTCACACATCTTGTAGGATAAGCGCATGCGGCGTGTTGGATTAATCCTTGGAATGGCGGCAATTGGACTGGCTATTGGCGGCTATGTGTTCTTCAATGGAGAGCGCAAGGCGCCGATCCGGTACCGGACGGCTGACGTCGATCGCGGTGCGGTCGTCTCAATCGTGAGCGCGACCGGGACGATCAATCCTGTCGTGTCGGTGCAGGTGGGTACGCAGGTATCCGGCATGATCAAAAGTCTTCATGCGGATTTCAATTCGCGGGTCAAGGCAGGGGACACGGTGGCGGTCATTGATCCGGAACCGTTCAAAGCCCGCCGCGACCAATCCGCCAGCAATCTTGAAATGGCGCGGTCGAACGTGGCCCGAGCCAAAACGGATCTGGCTCAGCGTAAGCGTGAACTCGACCGCGTGCAGTCACTGGTGGCGCAGCAGTTTGTCTCCCAGAACGACGTAGATGTGGCGCTCACTAATTTCCAAAGTGCAGAGGCGCAAGTGAAGGTGGCTGAAGCGCAGGTGAAGCAAGCGGAGGCGGCCTTAAATTCAGCCGATCTTGAAATGAAGTACACGGTGATTCGATCGCCAGTTGACGGCATTGTCGTCGCGCGCAACGTGGAAGTCGGGCAGACGGTCGCATCGAGTTTTGCTACGCCGAATTTGTTTCTGATTGCCCTCGATCTGACGAAAATGCAAGTGGATACCAACGTGAGCGAGTCAGATATCGGCGGCATGACCGAAGGGAAAGAGGCGACCTTCACGGTGGATGCGTACCCCGGCGTGCGATTCGCCGGGGCGATTCGACAGGTCAGATTGGCGCCGATCAACGTTCAAAACGTGGTGACCTACAATGTGGTGGTCGCGGTGGACAATCAGGATCTCAGGCTCAAGCCCGGCATGACGGCGAATGTATCTATCGTGGTGGCACAGCGGGACCAAGTGCTCAAAGTACCGAATGCGGCATTGCGGTTTAGTCCGCCACAGAGTGATCGAGCGGAGAGCCGCAGTGGCGAAGGAAAACCGGTGAAGGCTGAGGGACGCCCGGGCAGTGGCCGGCCAGCCACCGTCTCTGGCGAGTCCAGCGGACAGACGAGAAAGATCTGGAAGCTGGGGACCTCTGGCGATCTTGAGCCGATGGCCATCCAAACAGGCATTTCCGACGGGGTGTCAACCGAAGTGGTGGCCGGTCCGGTGTCAGAGGGTGACCAGGTGGTGGTGGGGATCGAGACGCCACGGGGCGAGCGACGGACGGGTGATTTGCCTCCTGGATTCGGCAGCGGTCAACGCCGCTCGTCGCGAGACCGCGGGTTGTAGGGATTTTCTAGGGCAGGGGCAGGTGGCAGCGATCACGGCCTCCTTTCTCTGTCCATTTTTGTTTTAAGGCGTGAAGGAGTCCTCCATGCAGGGACAGGTCTGATGGCCCCGCTCATCCATTGCGAAGACCTCTGGAAGGTCTATCGTCTCGGTGATGTCGAAGTTCAGGCGCTTCGCGGGCTGGATCTCACAATCGAGCAGGGCGAGTTCGTTGCAATCATGGGGTCGTCGGGTTCGGGAAAGTCGACGCTCATGAATATCCTGGGATGTTTGGATCAGCCGACCAGAGGACGCTATCGGCTCAATGGAACCGACGTGGCAGGGCTGCGGGCGGACCAACTGGCCGATATCAGAAACCAGCAGATCGGTTTTGTTTTTCAGAGTTTCAATCTGATTCCCCGGACCAGCGCTTTGGAAAATGCACAGTTGCCGCTGTTCTATCGCGGATTGCCCTTGCGGGAGCAACGTGCCCTCGCCACGGCGGCGTTGGGTCGCGTGGGGCTCCAAGGACGGGAGCAACACTATCCCACGCAATTGTCGGGGGGGCAGCAGCAACGCGTGGCGATTGCCCGGGCATTGGTGACCTCGCCGTCCTTGCTCTTGGCCGATGAACCCACCGGCAATCTGGATACCGTGTCGAGTCGAGAAATCATGACCATCCTTGACCGATTGAACAAAGAACAGGGCATCACGATTATTCTCGTCACGCATGAACCTGACATCGCAGCCTATGCCGAGCGGGAAGTGGTGATCAAGGATGGCCGCGTCTTGACCGATCGCAATACGAAACGCCGCGCAACCTTGTTACCTACAGAGGCCTGATGCCCGCGTTTATTCTTCTCACTGTCCTCACGGCGATTCGGATCCTCGGGCGCAATCGGCTCCGCGCCGGCCTGACCATGCTCGGGATTGTCATTGGTGTCGGCGCGGTGATTGCGATGGTCAGCATCGGAGAGGGGGCTAAGGCCGCGGTGGCTCAGCGCGTGGCCAGCATGGGCACCAATGTCATCATCATCCTGCCTGGGGCGACGACGGCCGGCGGGGTACGCGGGGGACAAGGGGGGGCTGTCACGTTGACGGTGTCGGATGGTGTGGATCTGAAGAAACGCGTCCCACTGTTGGGCGATACGGGTTGGGCCAAACGGGATGTGATGCAGATCGTCAACGGGAACAAGAATTGGAATGGGCCGGTGAATGGCATCTCCCCGAGCTATCTGACGATCCGCGACTGGTCATTCGCCAGCGGTGGTCCGTTCACTCAGTTAGATGTGGACACCGCTGCTCGTGTGGCCTTGGTCGGCCAGACGGTCATTGAGAATTTGTTTGATGTTGGGGAAGAGCCCGTGGGGGCAGTGATTCGTATTAAGAATGTTCCGTTCCGTGTCATCGGTGTCCTGGCTCCGAAGGGACAGTCGGCGCAGGGGTCGGACCAAGACGACATCATTTTCATTCCCTTCAGCACCGCGGAGCGAAAAGTATTCGGCACGCAGTTCCTGGGCTCCGTCGGGGCGGTCTTTGCTTCGACCGAACGATTAGAGGACTTAGTTCCCGCTGTGGAGCAGATTCGTGAGGCCCTTCGGCTCCGGCATCGCTTGCAGGCTGATCAAGATGACGATTTTACGATCCGTACCCAGGTCGATATCGGGAAGGTTCAGGCCGGCACGAGCGAGACGTTGACGGTCATGTTGTTCGCCATCGCGTCCGTGTCTCTCCTGGTCGGCGGTATCGGGATCATGAACATCTTGCTGGTGTCGGTGACCGAGCGGACCAGAGAAATCGGCGTCCGCATGGCGGTCGGCGCCAAACGGCGACACATTCTCATGCAGTTCTTGATCGAAGCGATGACACTGAGCCTCATGGGAGGCTGCCTCGGCATTCTGTTCGGGATTCTCGGGGCCCGCTTGACGACCGTCATTGCGGGCTGGCCGACCATCATTTCTGGAAATACGGTGGCCGCAGCGTTTTTCTTTTCCGTGGCCGTCGGGCTCTTCTTTGGACTCTATCCGGCGAACAAAGCCTCTCGGCTGAATCCCATCGAGGCGCTACGCTATGAGTGAGCGCACGCACAGGCATTGGCTGATTTCCTGATCTCGATCGCACGCGGATAGTGATGATATGCAGGGCTTCATCTTCCATACGATCCTCGCCACATTCCGCATTTTCAATAGATACAAGCTACGAACCGGACTGACACTCCTCGGTATCATCATCGGCATCGCCTCCGTCATCATCATGGTCGGCATTGGCCAAGGCGCTCGCGCAGCCATCCAGGCGCACGTGGCGACGGAAGGCGTCAACATCATCTACGTGCTGCCGGCTCCCCCGGCGCTGAGCGGGGTTCGAAAGGCGCAGGGAGAATTAGGCCGTCTGACTCTAAACGATGCACAGGATCTCAAGGAGGCGGTCCCGCTCCTGCGCGATATCTGTTGGTGGCGGCGCGATCCGACGCGGATTGTGTATCGCAATCGAAACGTGTTCTCGCCGGTCTATTCCATTGCTCCAAGCTGTATCTCGATTAAGAATTGGTCTTTTGTCAGTGGCGGAGCGATCACACAGGGAGATGCGGACTCGATCGCCTCCGTCGCCCTGCTCGGACAGACCGTCATCCAGAATCTGTTCGATGAGGATGAAGAGCCGGTCGGCACGACGATTCGAATCAAGAACGTTCCGTTCCAAGTGACGGGCCGGCTGGCCCCGAAGGGGCACGCTCCTGGAGGCTACGATCAGGATGACATCGTGTTCATTCCCTTCTCGACAGGCCAGCGGAAAGTTCATGGCGCTGCGCTTCCGGGTTTGGTGGAGGTCATTGCGGCGTCCACCTATGGGTCGGAAGATCTTCCTCAGGCTGCCCAGGAGATGCGCGAGGTTTTGCGCGCTCGGCATCGGCTTGAGCCGGAGCAGTCGGACGATTTTATGATCAAGACCCAGCTGGAGATCGAACGGTTTTATGAGGGGGCAAGCCAGACACTCACCACATTGTTGCTGGCAGTGGCATCGATCTCGTTGCTTGCAGGCGGGGTGGGTGTGACCAACATGGTGTTGGTGTCGGTCACCGAGCGGACCAGGGAAATCGGGATTCGCATGGCCGTCGGCGCCACACGGCGGCAGATCCTGATCCAAATTCTGATCGAATCGCTGACCCTCAGCCTGCTTGGAGGCGTCCTGGGAATTCTCCTTGGAATCCTCGGTGCGCGCGCGACAACGGTTCTCGTTGGATGGCCGACACTGATTTCATCGGACGCGATCCTGGTCGCTTGCCTCTGTTCGGTCATCATCGGAGTCTGTTGCGGATTGTATCCCGCCAACAAAGCCGCCAGGCTGAATCCCATCGAAGCGCTACGCTACGAGTGAGTGGCCGTACGTGGCGGATGGTCATGCGATGCCGGGCTTCATCAAACTACGAAACCGGCATTCTTTGCGCAAGATTCAGTTGAGTTCTTGGCCGGGATTCCCTAGACTACGCCGCAACCAACAGGAGATAGCATGGACATTGAATCCCTGGCTCAGATTCGCCAAATCGTCATGGAAGTGGCGCAAGGCGTGCGCGAGGAGATGGCCGTCCTGGGGACGGATCTCCGGTCAGAGATCACTGACACCAAGCGACACATGGGTGTGCTCACTGAAGGGCTCCGACACGAGCTCCAGTTGGTGGCAGAAGCCGTTCAACTGCAGAGCGAACGCATTACCGACGTCCGCGGTGAAATCGAGATACAGGCCCGAGAAACACGAGCGTTGCTTCAGCTCTCCTACGAGCAGCTCCAGCAGCGGGTTGAGAACCTGGAGCACCGGGTCCAGATTATTGAGCAGCGTCTTGGGCTCTCAGCCTGATCAGCCTCCTGGAACCCTCTCCAAATTCCACAGACCTTATCAGCCTAGCCCCGCGCCTCTCGCCTACGTTCCGGCCAAACCGCAGGCTGGTCATGGAAGTATTTCCTAGGCTACCCTTATAAAGAGGTATGGATATTAATGATGCAGTTGAGGTATCGTGCGGCGGCTAGTGCTTTCGAGGACCACC
>JAHFES010000130.1 GCA_023248355.1 Nitrospiraceae bacterium | reverse complement strand
AATGAGGTCTCCTGTGAATGTGGTGAATCTGTTGGGGGATTATACATGCCTGTCTTGATGGCGCTCAATGGCGGAATCCCCTGCGCACGAGGTGTGGGAGATGCGAACGGATGCTTTCTAGACTATTTTCAGTGCATCAGAGGCCATGCGAGCAGAATATTCCAAAATTTTTCTGGATTCTGATATAGTTCGGGGAATTTTTCTGACTGTGACAGCTGATTGACGCCTACGCGGTCGGCAAATCATTGGTGTTGAGAAAGGACTGGCATGGAACGACGAGCTGCTTCCCATACCGAAGAAGAGGAAATGAACACACGCCGCAAGCTTCTGAGTGCGGCACGAAGAGGTGACAGCAAGGCGATCGGGAAACTCTTCGAGTTGTACCAAGTCCGTGTGCTCAGCGGTGAGCAGCTGGTGAAAGTGAATCGGACATCGACTTACATGGTTCCCGTGAAGCCCACGAAGGGTGGCAAGTCTGTCGCCAAGGGATCGGCGAAAGGGGCGAAGCAGGCCCCATCGAAACCGGCAAAACCGAAAAAGGCTGCAGCGAAGACGCCGGCCAAGGTTCCGGTGAAGGCTCCGGCCAAAAAATCTGCGACAGTCAGCGCGGCCAAAAAGCTCAAGGCAAAGCAAAAGTAACTGTTTGCCACTCGCTGAATTCTGTGGCTACTGCACCGCGACCCTGAGGCCGCCTCCTGCCAGCTTCGCCGCGATATCCTCGGCCTGCTCCGACGCGCCGGAATACACCACCGCTTCTCCTTCATTGTCAATGCGATAGGCCAGCTCGAATGCCTTAGACGATGTCATGCCTGGAATGAATCGACAGAAGAGGTCGATGACTTGCTGGTAGGTGTGGCACTCGCAATTGAAGACGACCACTCGGAATTCGAGACCGTTGCCTGCACCGGTCTGAATGTCTTCGGTGATGTCAGGGATAGTCTGAGGTATGGCTAGTGCGGGCATGGTCGTGGAATTCTAGCAGACCTGTGGCTCACGATTAATACCCAATTCTCTCAAGCCAATGATTCTTGAGATTGATGCTGTCGCGTGTGGCCATGCGCGATAGCAGCGTGAAGTGCGCCTGCGAATCTGTCGCCACAGCAATCCGGTGCGTTGCAGCAAGTTGTACTGTATACACCAGTGCGGCTGACGTTTTCAGCAGGGCGAGGCCGTAGTCAAAGGTATCGGCTTGCGCGCCTGTGAGGCGCCGTTGGCTGAGCTGGCAGATGTCCGCCACCGTAAAGGACTGTGCCTGGAGTGCGTCATCCGTCAGCCGAGTCAGCGTGCATGGTCCTTCAGTTTGCGTACTGCTATTGCTTGCGATGAACGATCCATCGAACAGCCCACGTTGAAAACGACGGTCTGTGGTCAAGGCCGCATGGAAGAGCCCTCGCCAGGTTAAGTCTGATAAGTCGCGATCTACTGCCGTAATGGTTTCCAGGGACAGTGGGCCGCTGACATTATATCTCTCCACCACGTGTCCAGAGACGACGAGGTCTGGAAAGAAGTCTTCCATGCGGTCGGGATACGCGGTGGTTCCAAAGAACGGACTCAGTTGCAGGGCCATGTAGTCCCGGAAGTGCAGCCGCGTAAACTGAGTCAGCAGTTGCTCCAGCGTGCGTGCGTGGCAGAGGTGAAATGGGTAGAATACAGCGTCCGTGAGGGGCGTGAGATTCATCGACAAACTCTAGTGGTCATGCTAGCTTTCCTCCGTGCGACGAATCTTTTCATCCTGGCTGGATGTACTTCTATTGTTCATCCCCGTGACGGTCGCCTTCGAAGTGCTGAAGGCCGATCCACTCTTTGTCTTTGTGGCCTCTGCCCTGGCCATTATTCCACTTGCCGGCTTGCTCGGCCGGGCCACTGAACACCTTACCACTCATGTCGGAGCCGGCGTCGGCAGTCTGCTGAATGCCTCGTTGGGCAATGCGGCCGAGCTCATCATAGCGCTCGCTGCGCTGCGCGAAGGCCTCCATGATGTGGTGAAAGCCTCGTTGACCGGGTCGATCCTGGGCAACATCCTCCTGGTGCTGGGTGCGTCGATGATCGCCGGCGGCATGAAGTACGAGCGGCAGAAGTTCAACCAGACGGCGGCGGGGATGGGATCGAGCCTCCTCTTGCTGGCGGCCGTCGGACTCATTATTCCGGCCCTCTTTCATTTCACCGCAGCGGATCGGGGCGTCAAGATTGAGCATGAGTTGAGCCTGGACATTGCGATTGTCCTCTTCATTATTTATGGCTTGAGTCTGGCTTTTTCACTTAAGACCCACCGGCATCTGTTTGCAGGGGATGCACCCGATGCGCATGACATCGGCGAAAAGCCCTGGAGCTACCGCTTGTCTCTCTCCGTGCTCGCCGTTGTGACGATCCTCATCGGCGTGATGAGCGAACTGCTCGTCGGGGCCATTGAGCCGACGGCCCAGAAGCTGGGGCTCACGCAAGTGTTTGTCGGCGTGATTCTGGTGGCCCTGGTCGGCAATGCCGCGGAACATTCGACGGCGGTGATGATGGCCATGAGGAACAAGATGGACCTGGCGTTCGGGATTGCCGTCGGGTCGAGTCTGCAGATTGCGTTGTTGGTCGCTCCACTTCTGGTATTCGCCAGCTATTTCTTCGGTGCCCCACTGGATTTGATTTTCACGCCATTTGAAGTGGCGGCGGTCACGGTCTCGGTGCTGATTCTCGGGTTCGTGGCGATGGACGGGGAGTCGCACTGGATGGAGGGCGTGATGCTGGTCGGCGTCTATGCGATGTTGGCGATCGCCTTCTACTTTCTTCCTGCGTAACCTGGCGCGCTTCAGACCTTGTCCATATCGATTACTTCGGTCGCCTCCCACAGATTTTTCAATTCCGCGTCGGCCAACTCTTTTTCTCGATCTGCCTCCGTCTCCTCTCCGAACGGCGGCTGTGGAGTCATCGAGGCACTCGTCGTCGCGATGTGTTCGGGGGCTGGCGCTGCTGCCTGAGACTGGCCTGCCCGACGCTTCTTGGATGGATCCATGTTAATCGGCATACGTGCTCCTCGCTCAGTCGAGTTTCTAGTTTCCTACCGTATTGAGTCACTTGTCAATGCGGGAACCAGGCTGATTGGTCAGTTCATTGTTGGAGTGATCAGAAGAGTTCGCCTGCCACGGTATCCGCGTAGCGCTGTCCCAACGGCGTGAGCCGCAGCCGATCAGCATCCGATTCGACCAATCCTTGTGCCATCAGTTGAGAGAGAATGTGGCGTGACTCAGATGCTGCGAGACTCTGATCAACCGTCTTTCGCGGCACGCCGTTGATCAGGCGGAGGCCGAACACGAGCGCGTCACGCTGTTGTTCGGCGGGGGAAAGCACGGTGCGTTCCGCGATGGGTGGGGTGTGTTTGGTTATCAAGCCCATGTAGGCCGTCAGGTCTGCAATATTGCCAAACCGGACGCCATCGACATACGACTGAGCGCTGGGCCCAAGTCCCAGATAGTCCTGGTCTGTCCAGTACAGCAGATTGTGGCGGCAGGCCGATCCTGGCTTGGCGTAGTTGGAGATTTCATATCTGAGGAGTCCCGCCGCTGTGAGAATGGATTCGGCTGCCGATTCCATTTCGATTTGGAGCGCATCATCCGGCTTCGGTACGAGATTCCGTACGATGTCGTTGGCAAGCTTCGTGCCTTCTTCAATCGTCAGGGCATAGCAAGACACATGTGATGGATTGAGGGTGAGCAGCGACTGCAGCGTCTTCGTCCATGACGTCAGCGTTTGGCTGGGCAGTCCATACATGAGATCGAGATTGATATTCGTGAAGCCGACCGCTTGTGCCGCTGTGACGGCGGTTTCGGTGTCCTGAACGGTGCCTGGCCGTCCAATGGGTGCAAAGTCCTGGTTATCCATCGATTCAGCGCCAAAGCTGATGCGATTGAATCCGGCATCGGCCAAGATACGCAGGTCCTCGGCAGTGACGGTAGAGGGATGGGCTTCGACCGTGATTTCGATATCGGTGTTCGTCGGCCACGCTGAGTGAATCAGCTCAAGGATTGTGACTAGTTGCTTGGCCGGAACAGCCGTCGGTGTGCCGCCTCCAAAGTAGATGCTCTGGGGCGGGCGTCCCGCGAGCAGGTCTTGAGTACGATAGAGATCAATTTCTCCAGCGAGGGCTGCGCAGAACGCGTCGATCCGCTCGGCTCGGCCAATCTCGAGATAGAAGGCGCAGAAATGGCATCGCTGCCGACAGAAGGGGATGTGGATGTAGAGCCCGATATCCCGAGATGGTGTCATGATCAAATAGAAAAAGGCAGCGGTTTGGAAAAATCTCTGGCAAGGACGATTTCGATTTCATCCGTCGGAGAGGCGCCTCTGTTGCGAATATGAGAGGTCCATCCAGGATGTTGTCGTAGCGACTCAAACACCAGCTTCAGCATCTGCGGCTTGATGTGTGCTTCCCATTCTCGAGCCCAGGTTTTGTTGTCTTCCTCGTCCTCGTATTCGTCGGGGAATGAGGCTTCGAGGGAGAATCGAAGGGTAAACGTTTTTTCTTCCTGGTACATGAGGCTCCTGTCATTGCGATCCTGCCGGTGCAACCTTATAATATGGCCCATCACAAGGAGTGCTACCCATGCCTATCTTCGAATATGTCTGTCGGGAATGCAATCATCGCTTCGAGTTACTGATCCAGGGCTCGGCCGAAGCGGCCTGCCCACAATGTAAGGCGACCAAGCTGGAGAAACAGATCTCAGCGTTCGGGGTCGGTGCGACCGGGGGATGGGCGCCGTCTGGTGGCGGTGGGGCCTGTGGTAGTTGCGGCGATCCCCGTGGGCCTGGCTCCTGCTCGACGAACTAAGCGCTGAGGCAATCCCAATGAGTGAGAATGGACATGAAGCGCTGAGTCGAGCGATCGCAACCATCTCGAATACCGATCCTCTGATCAAGCTCTTGCAGCAGGTGAAACTTGGTCGATCCCAAGCCACGAGTCTGGCCATCAGAGCGATCACTGAAGCCTGGCTCGAGACCTATCGAAAAGTGATCGAGACGACACCGCTGAGCCGGAGCGCGCTAGTGCGGCTCGATCCTCGACCGCGGATTGATGTCTTGATCGAAGCCGGTGTTCTTGATTCATCCAACGAGGCAGGCCAATTCCTGCGAACAAGCTTTGAAAACAGATTGGCGCAAGCTGTATCTGAGTGAATCGAGAGACTCCACGCCTCTCTTCGCCTCGCTGGCCCTGGTTTCTCTCCTTATTATTCCAGCCACGCTCCTTGCCGACGAACCTCTCGGCGTGAAATTTCTTCTCCCGCTACGTCTGAGCGATGTCCACTCGCAGCTTCCTCCGGACACGCATGTACTCATTGATGCGACTGCCATCGAACAGTTCCTGCACCGTTTGGACGGTGTACCGCCGGATTGGGCGGCAGTCTATGGTCATGGACACCACGATCCGGGACATGACGACCGCCTGTTCAACCTGAATCGGGAGCGAGATGTGAAGCGTGAAGAGCGTGACGCGCTTCACTGGCGTATTGCGTTTCTGTGGAGTGGAGAATTATCCAGATACGATCCCGAGATCGGCGGGTTCCCGGTCGCGCTCGGCCCCACGTTCACGCCTACGAGCTGGGGCATAGTCCGATTCAAGTATGACGATCTGCCTGGCAATCTGGTCGCGGTTCCAACCCATGCTCAACGAGAGAGCCTGATCAGAAAGATCGAGCAAGGTCAATCGATCGAGATTGATGTGGTCATGGTGGGTACGCTCATTCCTGGAGAGTCCATCGTATATGACTTCTCACATGAGCAGGAAGGTCTTGGTTTGATCATGCCGGTGGTGCGAGTCGAAGAAATCATGTATCTGATTCCCCCGAGACAATAAGTCATAGAAACGGCGCGTTCGCTCAAAGACTTTGCAGCCCGATGTGCAGCTCAAGCGTAATCGGGAAGCCACAGCATGAAGCCAAAAATCACAGGGCATCTTTGGCACAGCGAAATCCCGTTCCACTCGGGCGGCTGTCCATCGTTCCCCAATCTCGATCGGTCGTCCGCAAACTGATGGCGGGTTTCAACCATGAGCCGCCGCGCATGGCTTTGATCGCGCCT
>JAHFES010000129.1 GCA_023248355.1 Nitrospiraceae bacterium | reverse complement strand
ACGAACTCAGCGGGGGCAATAAGGATCACGTCCCTGCGACGATCGGTCAACAGGCTGTCGGAGGCGACTACGCGTGGCTTTCCCATGGCATCATCTCCCGCAACCTTCGCGACTATCTCCCACCTGCCGTTGGGGGCACGCTGCCACCTCGCTGAAGAATGGCGGAGGGTCGAGCCTAAACTTGCAGAGTCATGCTGGGCGCCAGAGTGTCATTTCTCAAGCACAGGCACAATCCCTTCCTCGAGCCAGGCGTACTCACCGCGCATGATTTTCTTCGCCAGATTGTTGACTGTGGTGTCTTTCTTGTGTCCGCGGATGCTCCGCCTCAGGGATGAGGCAGAGCCAAGATGTTCCGCCATATCCTGACAAAAATAGGTGGCGAGATCGAGGATGCCTGGCTTCGTTCGCATCTCAGGTTGGGAGGCGTACCAGATCATGGCTGCCATGGGAAAGAGCCAGAGGCTCTCGTTCACCAAATGTTGCAGCAGGAGCTGCTTATGGTGGAGGCTCTGCCGGTGCCGGAGCGTCGCAACGAGGGTCGACCGCGTCAAACGGCGTGAGGAGGACTCGATCAAACGAACCCACGGCGCATAGTCCTTTCCGAATCGTGCAGAAGCTTGGCCGGGTCTTAAGGAAGGCAGGCAGGAACGGAGTGCCATGCGGGCATAGTACAGCGGCGCTTCGATCTTCTTGGAAAGCGTCCCTTGGAGAAACTCGATGCCTTGTTCGATGTATGGTGAGAGGGCCTCGCGCGCCATCCAGATGCGTAGAATCTCACTCGTCCCTTCCCAGACGAGATTAATGCGGGCGTCACGGAGCATGCGCATGGCTGGAATGCCGAATTCGCCGAATTTGCGCTGTGACTCAACGGTCATGAACCCCCGGCCTCCGCGCATTTGGAACAGATCGTTGACCACCTCCCAGTACCACTCGCTCCCAATGATCTTGGCTGCTGCCGACTCCAGCCGCAGGTCGCCCTTCTTGTTCGCCCAGGCCCCACAGAAGGCCATGACCGCTTCGAGCGCCAGCGTATAGGCCGCAGCACGGCAGATTTTTTCTCCGATCAGACTGTGCTCGCCGATCGGCCTGTTCCACTGAATGCGTTTCTTCCCCCACCAGCGCATGATAGACAGGCACTGCTTCAGACCCCCCAGACAGGCTGCAGGGAGCGTGAGGCGGCCGACGGTGAGTGTCGCCAGCGCGATTCGAAGCCCGTCATCTTCGCTGCCCAGGCGGTTTTCAACTGGAACGTGGACGTGGTCGAACTTGGGGGCTCCATTGTAAATCCCTCTCACACCCTCAAACCGCAGGCGGGTCACGGAGCATCCTGGCCACCGCGGTTCGACAATGAAGGCTCCGTACCGCTTTTGCGCGTGGGGATCTTGCAGTTCCTCAGGCCGATCAACGATTCGTGCGATGACGACCAGCATGGAAGACAAAAACTCGCCATCGCTCTTTGCGGAATTCGTAATGAAGAATTTTTCTCCTGTGAGGCGATACGCGATGGTCTTCCCGTTCTCTATGACACGGACCGCGCACGTTTCCACTTTGGAGATATCGCAACCTACGTTTGGTTCCGTGAGCGCAAAACCTGAAATTTCTCCCCTCGCGAGCCGCGGGAGATACTTGGCCTTCTGCTCCTCTGTTCCAAAGAGGCGAAGAGGCTCAGGGACGCCGATCGATTGAGCTGCCGACAACAACACCGTGAGCGAGGCATCAAGGCTTCCGCAAAGGGTGGCGACCTTCTGATACTCATATTGGGTAAACTCCTGTCCGCCGAAACGTTTGGGAATCTTGATTCCAAACGCCCCGAGCTCAGCTAGTGTTTTCAAGAGGGGCTCAGGCAGTTCCCCCTCGCTGTCAACTCGTTCGGGATCGAGAAGAGCGATCGCGGTCTTGAATCGTTTTAAGAATTCGAGGGCAGGTTGACTCACCTCCGGAATGCCGATAGACGTCAGGAGGTCCCAGCGGACATCGGCCTCGAACAAGCCCGCGAGAAAGCCAGAGTAGGAAGCCTTGTCACGAGCGGCCTCAGCAACCGCCACAGATCCTTGAAAGATATCCGGTTTTGCCATGAGCGTGACCTACGTACGAACGAGTGACCTCTCCGAGACCCATTTCATACTTACCACTTTATCACTGTCGTTACCGTATGTGTTTTATGATATGTGTTTCATGAGTGGGTCCAGCCAGCCCCCTCCTGCGTGGGGATGGCGGTATAGTCCGGATACGCAGCCAACCGTCGGCGTGGATGGTAGGATGTAGTATGGTCCGGTACCGGGAAGAGATTGAACGCGGATTCATCGTGCTGTGACGGGCAAGAGCGCTTCATTGATCGAAGCCTGATAACGGAGCCCAACATGCGCAATGTGGTCATTGTTGACGGGTTTCGCACCCCGCTTTGCAGAGAAGGAACAGACTTTCGCGATACGGATGTGGAGGTGCTTGGTGCCTGGGTCGTTCGCGAAATGGTCAAGCGCTGTGCTCGCTGGAACCTTCCTCTCGACGCGATCGATTGTGTGTTGGGAAGCAATGTTGCCACACCGATGCATGCGGTTAACCCGACGCGAGTCGCCGCCGTCACCGGTGGCCTTCCCGCTACGATCCCAGCCGATACCGTAGCGGGAAAAAATTGCGGGTCCGGAGTCACGGCGATCTACTATGCGAGCTTGCGCATCCGGAGCGGTGACGCCGATACGGTACTTGTCATTGGCATGGAGGCGATGAGCCGTATACCGATCGCATATAACCACACTGTTGCTGACCTCGTTCTGAAGTACGGCAAAACCAGAAGCCTCCGGGAACGAACCGCTGGCACGCTTGCCCTGATTCCCAAGCTCCTTAACCTCAAAAAGTATCAGCCGCGGGTAGGTTTGGTGATGGGTCTCACAGATCCGCTGTGTGACCTCATCATGGGACAGACGGCTGAGAATATTGCAAAGGATCCGGCTCTCGGCATCTCCCGCCAGGACCAAGACGCGTTTTCTGTTCGGTCACACAGGAACGCGGCGCAGGCATGGAAGAACGGACTCTTTGCGGACGAGGTCGTGCCCATGTACGTTCCCGAGCGGAGTACCTATGTCGAGCGAGACAATGGGATTCGCGAAGATGCCAGTCAGGAGACGTTTCGTGATGTGAAACCTGCGTTCGACAAGCACCACGGTTCGGTGACGCCGGCCAACTCCTCGCAGATAACGGATGCAGCCGCGGCTATGCTGCTCATGGAGGAGGGCAAGGCCAAGTCCCTCGGCTTGCCGATCATGGGATACGTCAGGGACTATGCAGATTGTGGATATGAGCCTTCCTGCATGGGGCTTGCGCCTGTCGGGGCTATCGCCAAAGTTCTGTCCAAAACTCGCCTGACACTGAAGGACTTCGCGGTATTCGAAATTAATGAAGCCTTTGCATCCATCGTGTTAGGGATCGTCCGCGTCCTTGACTCTCCATCCCTCATGGAACGCAAGTTTGGCGGTTACGGACTTACTGGACGCCTCGGTGAGATCCCGTCCGATGATCTCAACCCGCACGGCGGCGCCATCGCGCTCGGACATCCGGTCGGCGTCTCCGGTCTGCGCTTGGCCATGACCTCACTCTATGAATTGAAGCGACGCAATGCCGAGCGGGCCCTGATCAGCGCCTGTGTTGGCGGCGGGCAGGGAGTGGCGATGATATTGGAGAGGAGATAGGGATGCCGAGCGATCGCACTATCTCTCCCCGTTGGAAGGGCGAGTTCAAGCACTTCAAGACTGCAGTCCTTGACGACGGGATCTTGCTGGCAGGTTTTGATTATTCCGGCAAGTCGGTCAATGTTCTCAACGTGGAGAGCATGACGGAGTGGCAGGAGATCGTGCAGCTTGCCGAGCAAACCGCCGCCATCAAAGGCGTGGCGCTTGTGAGCTTGAAAATAGGAAACTTCTGTGCCGGCGCGGATCTGGAGCAGATACACGATGCACAGCGAACTCGTAACTTTGGTGAAATCGAACAACTTGTCACGACCGTGCACAGGCTCTTTGACGCGATGACGCGCTCACCGAAGCCTTTTGTCACCGCCATAGAGGGGGCTTGTCTCGGCGGGGGACTTGAGCTGGCGCTGGCTTGCCATGCACGCATCGCCAGCACCCATCCGAGGACCTGCCTCGCGCTGCCCGAGGTCAGGCTCGGGATTCTTCCGGGGTTCGGCGGCACCCAGCGTCTCCCGCGTTTGATCGGCCTGCCGGCGGCATTGGAGATGATCACGACAGGGAAGACGGTTTTCCCCCGGCAGGCTCTGCGCATGGGGCTCGTTGACGGGATGGTGACTTCCGTTCCCTCTAGCGCCCGGACACTGGAGGCTGTTCAAAAAGAAGCTCTCGTTCAAGCGGCCATCGTGAAGGCCCGCGCTCTCTGCTCTACCTCCGCGCGGCATCAACCAAAACAGCGATTCTGGAGCTTTCCTGGGATCAGGACTCTCGTGTGCCGCTACGCGCGCCACAAGGTGGTCAAGCGAGTGCGCCAGTTCTATCCCGCTCCGCTCCGCGCTGTTGATGCAATTCAGCGAGGGATGCGGTGGAGTGTTCTGAGAGGGTCCCTGAATATCGAGAAACCCCTCCTTTTGGAGCTCATGGCCAGCCCGATTTCGACTCACCTCGTTGGCTTGTTCCTGAGCGGTGAGGCGCTCAAGCGGGGGGTCACCAGTGCTTCGATTTCCCCCTTGCGCGTTGGTGTGCTAGGGGCTGGATTAATGGGTTCACAGATCGCCGGACAGCTCGCCGAAAAAGGATGCACGGTGGTGTTGCGAGATGTGTCCTCTGAAATCCTCGCGAAGGCGATGGGAAGAATCCATGAGACTCAAACTGCCCAGCTGAGGAAACGAACCATCCTTCCTTCTGACCTGCGCTTCCGGATGCTACGGATTGCTCCGACCCTCCGTGCTGATGATGTGGCCACGCTTCCTCTTGTCATTGAGGCCGTGTCGGAGAAACTTGAGGTGAAACGAGCGGTGCTCGCAGAGTTCGAAACGATTGCTCGTCCAGATGCCGTGTTTGCCACGAATACCTCGTCCTACACCCTTGCAGAGATTGCCGCATCAGCGGTTCACCGGGAACGGTGCGTGGGACTCCACTTCTTCAATCCTGTGGCCAAAATGCAGTTGGTCGAAGTGGTGCGAGCACCGTTTACCTCCGAAACCGCGCTCGCGCGCGCCTGTGGTCTCGCCAAGCTGCTGGGCAAGTTTCCGCTGATGGTGAACGATGGGCCGGGGTTTCTCGTGAACAGGATTCTGTCTCGCTATTTGGCGGAGGCCGTGATCCTAGTGGGCGAGGGAGTTCCGATTCGACGCATCGATGCGGTCGCCAAGAACTTTGGGATGGCGGTGGACAGCGGGCGGCCCATGGGGCCCTTGGAACTTCTTGACCTCATCGGGCTTCCGGTGGCGCGACACGTCCTGACTTCCTTGACGGTGTTGGGACCGCGCATTGAGTCGCGCGATGCCTTTCTCCAGGCCTTGCTCCCCGAAGGGAAGCCGCCACTGACGTTTTGGAATTCAGAGAAGGAGAATCCACAGACTGTAGAAGAGAGCCGGCGCCATCGACAGACCTATTCCGAGGAAGCCGGTCCGGCTTCCGATGACATCATCCTGAAACGCCTGTTTCTCCCGATGATCGACGAAGCGGTGCGCTGTCTGCACGACAAGATCGTGGACCACGCGTGGCAGGTGGATTTTGCGCTGACCTACGGCATCGGGTTCCCTGCCTTCCGCGGGGGTCTTCTCACGTGGGCCCGGCAGACCATGACGCCCGGACAAATAGTCGAGGATCTGGCGTCACTCGCAGCCAAGTATGGGAAACGCTTTGAGCCCTGTACAGACCTTTCCAATGGATCATGGCAGGGATGAGAATGTTTCGACTAAAGAGAGATGTGCCCGTCATCGACGTCGATCTCCGCATCGCTGAAGAAAAGGCCCGCACAGACTTGTATTTATGGAACCGAACCGTACTGAAGGGATCGTCTTATGTCTAAAGAGCCTTGGCTCTTGAACTACCCTGAAGGTGTTCCCCACGAGCTTCCTCTTCGTCCCGAGACGCTCTTGGCGATGT
>JAHFES010000004.1 GCA_023248355.1 Nitrospiraceae bacterium | reverse complement strand
TTGCCCTCTTTCCCTACGTCTATCCTTCAGCCTGATCCCCTCCAATGCGGGAACAAGGGTTCAGACCTTGTCTTCCAGTGCTCGTTTGTCTAGAATGAGTGCCTTCTTTGGCACCATATGGTGAGGAATCTGTGAAGGGCTTACGGTTCGAACGCATCGGGAAGGGGCGGCACTACAATGTGGTCTTCCACATTGGCAGCACGTACATTCCTGTCGGCGATGAAACGGTCGAAGAACTGAAGACCCAGAGCCTGCTGCCGGCAGAACGATTCCTTGATCTCCTCGTCGATCGCATCGGCTACTCCTCCTACCTCAAAGATCAGATCCGGGCCGAACTGAAATCTTCCGGCGACACGGTCACCCAGATCACCGTCCTTCAAGGCGCCATCCGTGAACTATAGCCGGTTACCGAAAAAGCTCCCCAACGTCGTTCTCAGCTCGAAAAAATCCTCGACGTAGCCCAGAGGCTACGCCTCCGGTTTTCTCTCGTCTGCGGCCTCGTTGGATGAACTTTTTGGGCAACCGTGCTCGTCAATCCGGGACCTGCCCTTCCTGGAAGAGCTGGTTCATGATCGCGTTCCTCATTTCCAGGTCTCGGTAATACTTCACTGCCTTGGTGTAGTTCTCCATCGCGCTCTGGCGCTTGCCGCGGATGGTGTGATGTACGCTCAGGCCGTGAAAGCCGACGGCGACATGGCGATGCTTGGAAATGCTTTCAGGATCTGCCGATCGGTCGTGACTAGGGGCACCTCCAAATCCTGGGCGAGAGCCACGAACTCACAGTCATAGGCTGAACAGCCAGACCGGCTGGCCAGCGCCATGACATGGCGAGACAGCATACTATATTCGTGTCCGGTCAACCAGCGCTCGGCTTCGTCAATCATGGTCAGGGCCTCATCAATCTGAAGCGCGCCTGCGCGAACGAGTCCGATCAATGCGTTACGAAACTCTGATCGCCACAGCAACGGAGCGGCCCACACCGCATCCCGTTGAAGCACGGCTTCACTCTCTTCTGTCCGTTGGCCCTGGACATAGAGATAGATCAACAGATTCGTATCGGCCACGATCATGGTCGCCCGACCACTTTGAGTTCATGAAGCAGGCGATCGGTCAGTCGGATGCCTTTGGGTATCCGGCGAAGAACTCGTGCCCTCGCCAGCAGAGCCTCAGCATCAACCGGTACGCTGTGTGTCATCTGCTCGAGATAGGAAATAACCTCAAAATTCAGGCTTCGGCGATGCGCAGCCGCTTGCTGCTTGAGTCGCTTCACCAACGGCTCTGGAATATTCTTAATGGTTAATGTCGCCATCTCCGTGTCCTCCCCGCTGGTTCCATAATGAATCCGTTCTGGATACTAGCCGGATGACCACGAAACGGTCAAGCCTGTACTGTGTTCTGAGCCGTTGCTGAAACTATGATTCCGCAAGGAGGGGGCCAGGAGCCAATGATAAGACGAAGAGGCAGGATGCTTCACACGGCGTCGTTAATCCGGGACCTGCCCTTCCTGGAAGAGCTGGTTCATGATCGCGTTTCGCATTTCCGGGTCACGGTAGTATTTCACCGCCTTCGAGTAGTTCTCCATGGCGCTCTGGCGCTTGCCGCGGATGGCATAGAGTTCGGCGATGCCGTGATAGGCACGCGGATCCTCTTCATTGCACTTCAAGGCCCGGCTAAACAATTCCTGGGCGTCCTGGAAGCGCTGTTTCCTGAGTGCGAGCCAGCCCAGGGCGGAGTGCGCCGGACCGAAATCCGGATTGGCCTCCAGCGCGTCGCGATAGGACCGATCCGCCAAATCTAACCGCCCTCGCGTTTCATACAACCCACCCAGCGCGAAGTGGACCTCGGCGTCTTGGGGATTCAGTTTCAACGCCGCTTTGTACGACTGCACGGCCGGCTCCATCTTGCCTTGTTCCGCCAAGGCGCAGGCGAGATTGGCATACGCGACTGGATCGGTAGGATGGAGCTTAATGACCTCGCGATATTCCTTGATCGCCATCTCCAACCGGCCCTGTTCCTGATAGGCCACACCGAGATTCGTCCGCGCCGGGACAAAGTCCGGGGCGAGCCGCACTGCCTCGCGGTACTCCTTGATCGCCATTTCGAGATGGCTGGCCCGCTCATGAATTTGTGCCAGAAAGTAGTGGGGGTAGGCGGACTGGGGAAGCAGCCGCACGGCTTCTTTGTATGATTGCATGGACTGCTCGGATTGCCCGGACTGCGCCAGGAACAGGCCCATAACCAGATGCACGTGGCCATTTCCTCGCTGACCCACGACGAGGGCCTCCATCCACGTTTTGACCGCCGCAATATCTTCTTGGGCTTCGAGGCAGCGCGCGTGCGTTTGCCACGCATCGGCAAACTGACCGCGCAACAGATAGACGACATTCTGGGCAAAGTATGGTCGCGGATCCTGCCTCTCGGTGCCTGCTTGCTCCTTAATCCAGGCCGACGCTTCGGCCAAGAGCGTATCCCACGCTCCCGCCACGATGGCCGCTTCGCTCTGTCGTTGATGCGTGCTCATGGGACGTGGGCTGTTCCTACCGCGTCAACGTGTCTTCGATATCTGGAGGTGTGGCTTGGATGCGTTCGCCCAGGAAGGGATATCGTTGTGCAAGTTGCTGCTTCATCTGCCAGGCGACGGTCCGGTAGGACCAGTGGCCCTTGACGCCTGATCGAAGCCTGGCGATGTACTCCGCTTCAGCATAATCCATTTTGAAAAGACAGCGGACCTTGAACCCGAAGGGGATGGCGTAGAGTGACGCCTCCTGGTCTTTTTTCTTGAGCAGCTCGATATCGGTCCGCACGGCATCCATCGCCTGCCGGTACTCCCGGTCCAATCCGGCTTCAACGAGTGGCGGCGGGACATCGTAGCCATGCAGGGTCGTGAAGTTCTGTTGGATTTGCTGGCAGCGTCGGTGGCGATGCATGTCCCGCCAGGCGCCGATGTCCATCAGGATGTCGAAGTTGAAGGCGTAGCCGCTCCGAAATTCCTTGATCAGTTCGTCGTACGGACCGCGCTGTTGCGTGGCTACTTCGATTGTCTCCTGCTTCTGTTTTTCAGACCAGTCTTTCACGACCGCCAAAATTTTTCGGTACGGCGCATGCGAGACCCGGTAGAGGAGCGTCGTCACGATTTCATCGAGCGGGTGGTGCGGCTCGACCAGATCCACGGACTCCACGTTCCCCCACTGGCTTGGCTGGTCGAAGTCAGTCCCACGCAAGACGTCCTTCGCATGGCGCGCGAGATCGGAATAGACCGTCTCTTGATAGGGGTTTGGTTTCGCATGACGCGCGAGCGTCGGGGCCAGAGGATCTGCCAGGCCGGCGGTCTGCCCACAGAGTTCGCCCCAGAGATTGACCGGCGGACGCTGACAGGCTTCTTTCAAATCGTCGCCGATAGCCCGAAGTTCCGGTAATGGCGAGGACAACAAGCGGGTGATCTGCTTTTCCAATGTACGGATGCTCACGACCTGGCCCACGTTGGTCTTGGCCGCAAGCGGGAGCAGATAGCGCGTGACGTCGAAGGCTCGGGCGGCAATCGTTCGTTGATAGTCGGCTGGCTTCATCGACTCCGGTCGAGGCTCGCGTTCAGAGAGAAATGTCGTCAGCGGGTCATGCAACAGGCGATAAATTTCCGACAGGCTGCGGAGGATGCCTTCGTAGACGGCTTCGGTTTCGCTGCCTTGAATCTGGCCGGGCACGAACCAGCGATTCGACGCAAAATTCTGGTAGCGGCTCGATTTGGCCTGGCCGTCCCAGAGCGGCTCATCTTCCAACCGAATGGCGGCCAGTTCAGAGATGTCTTCGAAACAGACGATCACATGCCCAAGATCGGCAATAGAGGCGTGACCGTAATCAAAATAGAACTGGTCCCAGAATTTTTCCGACGAATGGCCGTGGACCCACTTGATACTGCTTTCGATGGAATCGGGCGAGCGGCTGTAACGGGCGAGGGCATAGGCGGACTTCTCCGGCGGCATCGGAGCGATGGCGACCACGCGGCGACCGGTTTGATCATGACTCATAGAGCGTTGCCCACACCCAATGGTTGCCCCCGACGGGCAGTACACAACCGTAGGGGGCGCACTATACCCTCTGCCTTAGTTTGGAGCAAGACTATAGAGAGGTCATGGGGGTAAGCGCCGGATGTTGTGTGACTATCCTTCTCCGTTCGCTGAACGAATCAGCCAAGGCCATGGACCTCCGCGCTCGCGTTGACTTGATTATAACCTCGCCGCTATAGTCCCGACGCTTTCTACGCAAAGGAATGACTCCATGATTAAGGGCATTAAAGGCGTCAAAGACTTGCTGCCGGAAGAGACGCCACGCTGGCGTCTTATCGAAGAAACCGCTAGGCGGTGGGCCACGGGGTACGGGTTTCAGGAGATTCGCATCCCGATCTTCGAGGTCACCACCCTGTTTGCGCGGAGCATCGGCGCCTCGACTGACATCGTTGAAAAGGAAATGTATACGTTCCAGGACCGGGATGGAACCTCACTGACTCTTCGCCCCGAAGGGACTGCGGGAACCGTGCGTGCCTATATCGAACACAACCGCGCGGCGGATCCTGTCCCTCAAAAGTATTTCTACTTCGGTCCGATGTTTCGTCACGAGCGGCCTCAGGCCGGGCGCCTGCGCCAATTCCACCAGTTCGGGGTTGAATCCTTCGGTATAGCTGATCCGCGCGCCGACGTGGAAGTAATTGCCTTGCTCTGGCGAGTGCTGTCAGCCCTGGCACTCCCGGGTCTGACCCTGGAGATCAATAATCTTGGCGACACCGCTGATCGGGAAACCTATCGGCCCCAGCTTGTGGCGTATTTAAAACAGCATGAAGAAAAGCTCTGCGGAAACTGCAAGCGCCGGATTGAGACGAACCCGCTCCGTGTCTTGGACTGCAAGGTTCCCGACTGTCGAACGGCAACGGAAGCGGCTCCCCATCTCGCTGACACCCTCTCCGAAAAGGCGCGCACGTACTTCGCAGGAGTCTTGGCCGGTCTTGACGCGATCAGGATCCCCTATCACTTAAACCACCGGCTCGTGCGCGGTCTCGATTACTACGGCTTGACGACATTTGAAGTCACCACCACCAACCTGGGCGCTCAAAATGCGGTAGGGGCTGGTGGTCGTTATGATGGGCTCGTCGAGACTCTTGGAGGTCCGCCAACTCCTGCTGTCGGGTTTGCTGTCGGGTTGGAGCGGATGGCGATGATGTTGCCGGACACAGCTGTTGTCTCTACTCCTGGATATACGACTGTCTATGTCGCCGGATTTGGCATCCAAGGATCGGCGGCGGGATTATTGTCTCTGGAGGAACTCCGCAAGGCGGGAATCCGAGCCGTCTCTGATTTCCGGTCGGGAACATTGAAGGCCCACTTGCGTCAGGCTGACCGACTGGGGTGTCGGTATACGTTAATCGTAGGAGACGATGAAGTGGTGAAAGGACTGGGCGTTCTCCGTAATATGGAAACAAAAGTTCAACTTGACATCCCTCTCCTTTCACTTATTCCCCATGTTCTACCTCTCCTTAGCGGCTCTTGATTCACCGTTTTTCAGATTGACTTTCCTCAATAAACCTCTTAATCTTTTACAAGATAAAACTCATAAGTATATGATTGTTTAACATAAAATACGGTGGACTCGTCAGATGAAGCGTAAACTCGGGCTTCTCCTTTCTCTTCCTCCTGCACATACCAGTGTCACCACCGTTCATGGACTGGCTCAGGCAGCCCTACTAGCAGGTTATGAAGTCTATCTCTACCTCATTGATGAGGGGGTGAAGAATATCCACACTTCTCAATACCAAACTCTGGCTCAATCAGGCGTAAAGGTCTTTGCTTGTGCGTATGGTTGTCAACGGCATCACGTCTCGATTGAGAATCTCGATCCTCATATCTCACTGTGTGGACTTGTCGTTCTTTCTGGAATCATTGACGCCTGTGAACCGTTCTTATCGTTCACCTGAGAGCGCTGAATTTTCCAATGGCTAAGAACGTCGCCGTTATTATTCAAGAAGATCCTCGAAAGATACACAGACCTGTTGAAGCGCTGCGCATTGCTCTTGGTTTGGTTGCGGGATCTCATATCACCACAGTCGTTCTGTTAGGTGAGGCTGTTCGCCTGCTTTCTGAAGACACGGACGATATTATTGATGTGGATATTCTTGAAAAATATCTTCCCTCTATCGAACATCTTGAGATGCCGTTTGTTCTTGAAATGGCAACGGATCGATCTCGGGTGCGTACTGAGTTCCTTATTCGCTACGAATCTGATGAGAGTATTTGCTCACTGATTCAATCGATGGATCGAACACTCGTATTCTAAGTGGCTGTCCTGGAGATCACTTCCATGCGTTCCCTTGTTTACCTAGTTCGCAACCCAGTGCAGACGATGCCGCACTCACTCTTTCCCCCTCATGATCCCAGCGTCATGGTTTTTTGGATTAGAAAGGCAATCGGTACGGATTCTTCATCGCAAACTATAGAAGTCTTAGGTTCAGGGAGTATGTTCAATCTTAAAACAGGGCAGCGTTTGACATACAGACAGCTCCTTGATGTGATCATCCAGGCTGGAAAGGTGATTACCCTCTGACTTCTTAATTTCATACCTTAAAGAGAAAATTAGTAGTCGGAGTCGGAGTAAGAGTAGTGAAGAGAATAGTGGGGATAGTGTTGATGTCATTGTTTCTGTGCGAAAAAATTCAGCCTGTGTGTGAGGAAAAGATTGGGGAATTGTTCTGGACGATAAGCTTATGAGCTGTGGAAAGACTGTTGAGCAGATAGACGTCACTGAACGCGACTCGACAACACCTAGCGCGACATGCTATTCACCTTCTCCCGTCGTATTCGTAACCAGGTCAGAAGCACCCAAGTTATACACAGGTGTGAATAAGCCTGTGTATAGGAATTTTCGTGGTTTATGAGTATAGATACGGTCTGGCAAGAGGCGCTTCATTACATCCAAGGGAAGGTCCCGAAACAGGTCTATGACACGTGGTTTACCCCTGTCCATTTGGACCGGATTGAGAACTCAACTGCTCATATTGGAGTCCCTAATAAATTCTTTGGCGATTGGCTGCATACCCACTATGGTCCACTCCTCGCGGAGGCGGTTGCGACGGCTCGAGGGGGGGGAGATCTGGCTGTGAGTTTTGTCGTCTTTCAAAAGGCCCCTGCCCGCCCGGTTGAAAACCAAGCCGTCCTGAACGCCACTCGGGCGGGAAGCCAACTTAAGGCCAGACGAGGAATTCAACTCAACCCGAAGTATACATTCAAGAACTTTGTCGTCGGTGCAGGCAATCAGTTTGCTCATGCTGCCTGCATGGCCGTGGCCGAACAGCCTGGAAAGACCTATAACCCCCTCTTTATTTATGGCGGCGTGGGCTTGGGTAAAACTCACTTGTTAAATGCGATTGGAAACCATGTGGCGGAACAGACAGACCTCCGTACCGCCTATCTGACCACCGAGCAGTTTACGAACGAGGTCATCAATTCCATCCGGTACGACAAGATGATGGATCTCCGGAAGCGCTACCGGCATATCGACATGCTCATGATCGATGACATTCAGTTTCTGGCCGGGAAAGAGCGGACGCAAGAGGAGTTCTTCCACACCTTCAATGCGTTGTATGAAGGGCATAAGCAAATTGTCCTCTCCAGTGATCGGTTCCCTAAAGATATGCCGGATATTGAAGAACGGCTTCGATCACGGTTCGAGTGCGGATTAATTGCAGATTTGCAACCCCCGGACGTCGAAACTCGCATCGCGATCTTGAGGAAGAAATCAGAGGATGAAGGAGTCAAGCTCCCGGAAGATGTGATTCAGTTCCTCTCCACGACGATGAAGAGCAACATCCGTGAGCTGGAAGGCAGTCTTGTGCGATTGGGGGCCTATGCGTCGCTGACGGGCCAGGTCATCACCCTGGAGATGGCGAAGAACGTCCTCCGCGATCTCATTGGGGACAAGAAGAAGATCGTCGCAATGGATGATATTCAAGAAACCGTGTGTACCCAGTTCCATGTCAAGATGACCGAACTGAAGTCCCGACGTCGGAGTAAAACACTCGTGCATCCGCGGCAGATTGCGATGTATCTGTGTCGAGAACTTACCGATGCCTCGTACCCTGAAATCGGGCGCCAGTTTGGGGGCAAAGACCACACGACCATCATTCATGCCTGCCGCCAGGTGGCGAAAGCTAAAGAGACCGACACGACGTTGCAGTCAACGCTCGAAACGTTGAAAGAACAGATTCTGCGGAGCTAAGTGCTTCCCCAGGGAGAATGCGCCATGAAGGTACGGATCGGACGAGACGAGCTACTGACCGGACTCCAACGGGTCCAAGGCGTCGTGGAAAAGCGGAATACGATGCCCATTTTGTCGAACATCCTTCTCGAAGCCAAGCAAGAAGGCGTAGAGATCGTCGCAACGGATCTCGAAATCGGTATGCGCGGGCTCTATAAAGCGACCGTGCTTCAGACCGGCGGTGTCACGGTGTCCGCCAGAAAATTGTTCGAGATCATCAAGGAACTACCGTCGGGCGAAATCGAGTTGACGGCGGGCGACAACAATTGGACGACCATTCAAGCCGGGAAGAGTCAATTCAAGGTCGTCGGGTTGCCCAGTGCGGACTACCCCGCGTTGCCGGCGATCGAGCGCGAAGGGTTGACGCCGCTCTCAGGAGACGGTTTCCTGGAATTGATTCGCAAGACGCTCTTTGCCGCGGGCGACAATGATGCCCGGTATATCCTGAACGGTCTCCTGGTCACCCTCCTGGTCACCGACAAGAAAACTGCGCTTCGATTAGTCGGCACCGACGGCCATCGCCTGGCCGTGGCGGAACAGGAAGTGGGCAAGGCAGACAGCAAGGGCGGTCCACAGGAAATTAAGGCGATCATTCCCAAGAAGGCCGCGCAAGAAATGCGGCGCCTCTTAGAAGAGGGCGGCGAAGGGGAGCCGCTCATAGGGTTTACCAAGAATCTCATGATCTTCAGGAAGAGCGGCCTGCTGTTGACCTCGCGGTTGATGGAAGGGAACTACCCCAACTACCAGCAGGTCATTCCAAAAGAAGGCGGCAAGAAAATCAGCGTGAATCGGGTTGAGTTGGAAAGTGCGTTGCGTCGCGTCTCGGTGTTGTCCAAAGATAAGGCGAGTGCCGTGAAGGTCTCATTCGCATCAGATAAGATGACATTATTCTCCAGCAATCCGGATTACGGAGAAGCCACCGAAGAATTATCCGCACGCTATGAGGGCGAAGCCCACAACACCGGGTTCAACGCCCGCTATCTTCTGGATGTGTTCAGTGTCATGGATGGCGAGACGATCACCTTGCAGATGGAGACCCCGCTGAGCCCCTGCTTGATTCAGGAGCCCGAGAGTCCGGGATTCAAGTGTGTGGTGATGCCGATCAAAATATGAGGCAAGAGGCACTGGGCACGAGGCGAGGGGCAATAGGATGGGTTCTCCGCCGCGCGCCCCTAGCCCCTAGCCTCTTGCCTTCATCGTAGGAGACGGATGGCCACCGACGAATCAATTTCTAAGCCGAAATCAGACAGCTACGGCGCAGATCAAATCAAAGTCCTCGAGGGGCTTGATGCCGTCCGGAAACGGCCGGCCATGTATATCGGGAGCACCAGCGTCGACGGGCTCCACCATCTCGTCTACGAAGTCGTCGACAACAGCGTGGACGAGCACATGGCCGGGTATGGCGAGGCGATCGACGTCACGATCCACATCGACGGGAGTGTGACGGTCGTCGATAACGGGCGTGGCATTCCCACCGGGATGCATTCCACCCAAAAGAAATCCGCCGCTGAAGTGGCTCTGACGGTGCTCCACGCGGGCGGCAAGTTCGAGCAGGGCGCCTATACGGTCTCCGGCGGTCTGCACGGCGTCGGCATTTCGGTTGTGAACGCGTTGTCAGAGTGGCTTGAACTCGAAATCTGGCAGGACGGCCAGGTATTTGAGCAGCGGTATGAGCGCGGGAAGCCGGGCGCGCCCCTCAAAGCCACGGGCAAGACCAAGCGTCGCGGCACCAAGGTTCGGTTCAAAGCGGACAGCCAGATCTTCGAGACGCTGGAATTCAGCTTTGATGTCTTGGCCCAACGCCTGCGAGAGCTCGCCTTCCTGAATAAAGGTCTTGAGATCACGCTCAAAGATGAGCGGAAAGAGCCGGTCAAAGAGCAGATCTTTCTCTACAAGGGCGGGATCGTCTCCTTCGTCGAACATTTGAATGAGGCGAAGACGCCGCTGCACAAACCGATTTATGTCAAGGTTGAGAAGCCGGAGATGATCCTGGAGGTCGCTCTCCAGTATAACGACAGCTACGCGGAGAACCTCTTCTCGTTTGCGAACAACATCAACACCAAGGAAGGTGGCACGCACTTGGTGGGGTTCAAAGCCGCGCTCACCAGGACCATCAACAATTACGCCAACGCGAACGATCTGCTTAAGAAAGAGACCGAGTCACTCACTGGTGATGATGTCCGCGAAGGACTCACCGCCGTCGTCAGCGTCAAAATCCGCAATCCGCAGTTCGAAGGACAGACCAAAGCGAAGCTCGGCAACAGCGAAGTGAAGGGCGTGGTTGAGGCTGCGGTCAACGAGGCGTTGGGCAACTACTTTGAGGAGAACCCACCGGTCGCTCGGAAGATTATTGGGAAAGCCGTGGACGCCGCTCGTGCGCGCGAAGCCGCCCGCAAGGCGAAAGAACTCATTCGCCGCAAGAGTGCCCTCGATGGGGGTTCGCTTCCGGGCAAGTTGGCCGATTGTTCGGAGAAAGATCCGGCGTTGAGCGAGCTGTATATTGTCGAGGGTGATTCAGCCGGAGGCTCCGCGAAGCAGGGACGCGACCGCAAGTTCCAGGCCATCCTGCCGCTCAAAGGCAAGATCCTCAACGTCGAGAAAGCCCGCTTCGACAAGATGCTCACAAGCGATGAGATCCGCACCTTGATCATGGCGCTCGGCACCGGCATCGGACGCAAACGGGATGACGGTGACAAGGCGGACAAGGACGCCTTCGATATCTCGAAGGCGCGCTACCACAAGATCATCCTCATGACCGATGCCGATGTGGACGGCAGCCACATCAGGACGTTGCTCCTGACCTTCTTCTTCCGGCAGATGCCGGAGTTGCTCGAGCGCGGATACATCTATATCGCCCAGCCTCCGCTCTTCAAAGTGAAGAAGGGTAAGACGGAGCGGTATCTCAAGGATGAAGGGCTCTTGAACGAACACCTCGCTGATCTGGCTGTCGAGGATGTCGAACTCTATCTCGAAGGAACGCAGGGGTATGTGACCGGGCGGCGGCTACTTCCGATTCTCAAGAAGATGATTTCGTTCGAGACGTTGCTGGGTCGGCTGAACAAAAAGCTGCACGAAGCCGCGATGCTGCGTGCGTTCGTCGATGAGCCGGGATTGGATCGCGAGCTCTTAAAAGATCAGGCGGCTCTTAAGAAAGCGGTCGCCAACGTCAAGAAGACGCTGGCAGGAGTCTTCCCCAAGGTCACGCCGACGTTCGAGATCCTCGACGACGAAGAACATCAATCGAACAAAGTAGCCTGTCGGCTGCACGGGAATGGGATCACTCATAGCTTGGACGTGACACACGACCTGGTCGGCTCCGCCGACTTCCGTGAACTCCAGAAGCTGACTCCCTCCGCCATCGGGCTGGGCCGGGCTCCCTACAAGCTCAAGGCCAAGGGCCAGGAGAGCCAGTATCACTCGACCGATGAGCTGGTGAAGGCCATCTTGGATATGGGCAAGCAAGGCCTCAGCATCCAGCGCTACAAAGGTCTTGGAGAAATGAATCCCGGACAGCTGTGGGAAACTACCATGAATCCGGAAATGCGCACGCTCTTGAGAGTCACGCTCGAAGACCTCGCCGGCGTCGACGAGATCTTTACGATTCTCATGGGCGACGAAGTCGAACCACGACGGAATTTTATTCAGACGCACGCGCTCGAAGTGAGAAATCTAGACGTCTAACGTCGTTCGTGAAGCGTGAAGCGCAGGCGGAGAATAGAAGACAAGTCCTACGTTTCACGTTTCACGAGATACGCTTCACGAGGACACGATGCCCCCTGATGAACGTTTAGGCCATATCGCGATTGAAGACGAGATGAAGTCGTCCTACCTCGATTACGCGATGAGCGTGATCGTGGGACGAGCGCTTCCCGACGTCCGCGACGGACTCAAGCCGGTGCACCGCCGTATTCTGTTCGGCATGAATGAGATGGGTCTGGCCTCCAACCGGTCCTACCGCAAGTCTGCCAAGATCGTCGGTGAGATCATGGGAAATTATCACCCCCATGGCGATTCGGCGATCTACGACACCCTCGTGCGGATGGCGCAGAGCTTCAACATGCGCTACATGCTCGTGGATGGCCAAGGGAACTATGGATCGATGGATGGCGATTCGGCCGCGGCCATGCGGTACACCGAAGCGCGCATGACCAAGCTGGCCGAGGAGTTGCTGGCCGATATCGACAAGGAAACGGTCGACTTCGGGCCGAACTACGACGAATCACGGCAGGAACCACTCGTTCTGCCGACGAAAGTGCCGAATCTCCTCATCAACGGGGCCGGCGGCATCGCGGTCGGCTACGCCACGAATATTCCCCCGCACAATATCGGTGAAGTGATCGATGGGTTGCTCCTGCTGTTGGAAAACTCTGAGGTCACGATCGCGCAGTTGATGAAGAAGATTCCCGGCCCAGACTTTCCCACAGCCGGCTTTATCTACGGCATGGGCGGCATCAAGCAGGCCTATGAAACCGGCCGCGGCCTTCTCAAGCTGCGAGCGAAGATCGTCGTCGAAACGGACGAACGCACAGAGCGCGCACGCCTGATCGTGACGGAGATGCCGTATCAGATCAACAAGGCGCGGCTGATCGAGAAGATCGCCGAGCTGATCCAGGACGACCGGATAAAAGGCATTTCCGATCTCCGCGACGAATCATCCGATCGTGAGGGCGTCCGGGTTGTGATCGAGCTGAAGCGGAACGAAATCCCTTTGGTGATCTTGAACAATCTGTACAAGCATACCCAGCTCGAGACGACGTTCGGTGTGATCATGCTTGCCCTGGTCAACAAGCGTCCCGAAGTGCTGAATCTCAAGCAGATCCTGCATCACTTCCTCGAGCATCGACGCGAAGTGGTCGTGCGGCGTACCGCGTTCGACCTCCGCAAGGCGGAAGAGCGGGCCCATATTCTCGAAGGCCTCAAGATCGCCCTCGACAATCTCGATGCGGTGATCGCATTGATCCGGCGCTCGCAATCGCCCGACGAAGCCCGCGCCGGTTTGATGCAACAGTTCGCACTCAGCGAGATCCAGGCCACGGCGATTCTTGACATGCGGCTCCAGCGCTTGACGCAACTCGAGCGGACGAAACTGATCGAAGAATACCAAGCAGTTCTGAAGCAGATAGAATATCTCAAGTCTGTCCTGGCCAGCGAGGCGTTGGTGCGGATGATCATCAAGGACGAGTTGACCGAGATCCGCGAAACCTACAAAGACGAGCGGCGCACACAGATCGTCAAGGAAGAGGCGGAGATCAGCCTCGAAGATATGATTGCGGAAGAAGAGGTCATCGTCTCTATTTCCCATGCCGGGTACATCAAGCGGAACGCGGTGTCTCTCTATCGCGCCCAGCGACGAGGGGGCAAAGGCAAGATCGGGATGGGGATTAAAGAAGAAGACTTCGTCGAAACCCTCTTTACCGCCTCCACGCACGATTCTCTCCTGTTCTTCACCGACGCCGGGAAGGTCTACTGGCTCAAGGTCCACGAGATTCCGGAAGCCGGCCGGGCCGCCAAGGGGAAGGCGCTCGTCAATCTGCTCGCCTTGTCGAGCAATGAGAAGGTCACCGCGACGTTGCCGGTCAAAGAGTACCGTGAGGATCGATTCGTGGTGATGGCGACAAAAAAAGGCACCATCAAGAAGACGGAACTCGCGGCCTACAGTAATCCTCGTCAGGGCGGCATCATTGCGTTGGGACTGGAAGATGGCGACAAGCTGATCAGCGTGCACCTGACCGACGGCCAGCGCGAGATTCTGCTCGGAACTAAACAGGGCATTACCATTCGATTCAAAGAAGAAGAAGCCAGGTCGATGGGTCGTACCGCGTACGGCGTGAAAGGGATTACACTTGAAGAGGGCGATGAAGTCATCGGCATGGAAACGATTACGCCCGATTCGACCACAGCGATTCTTACCGTCACGGAAGGCGGATACGGCAAGCGGACGCCTGTAGGCGCGTATCGCGTGCAAGGCCGTGGCGGCAAAGGCATCATTAGCGTGAAGACCAATGAGCGGAATGGGCTAGCTGTTGGATTTCTGCAAGTGCGAGATGGCGATGAAATCGTGCTCATGGCCGCTCAGGGCAAAGTGCTTCGCTGCAAAGTGGACGACATCCGAGAGATTGGCCGCAATACGCAGGGCGTCCGACTGCTCGATCTCGACGGTGAAGAGGACCGCGTGGTGGGTGTCGCCAGACTGGCGGAAATAGTCGAACGCGAGGATCCGAGCGCTGGCGAGGAGGCCGGCAGCTAGCGACCGAGATGATCCAATCTTCTATTCCTTCTTTTCCCGCCCATGGACGACCCAATCTCCCAGGCGTCAGTTTCTGCCAAGAAGAAGCCGCTTGATATCGTCGTCAAGCTGGCGTTGATGGTTCTGTTTGGATCATTCGGCTTGATCTGGGGCGGGATGTATCTCAGTCGGCCGGACCGATCGATCCCACCATATAGCATCGGGTCACAGGAAGGGACGGCTGTGTCGGTCCATGTACCGGCCTGGACCAGCGACACGGAAATCGAAACGTTGATTGAGCGATTTCGAAAAGTCGGTCAGGAGACGGGGAACTTCGGGCCTATGAAGATCAGGCCGACGACGCCCGAAGACACACGTCGTCGGTACCGGCGTATTACCATCTATATCTTTGCCCACGACGCTTGGGCGGAGGCAGAGATGCTCCACAAGTACTTGGTGGGAGAGGATCGAGAGGTTCGTGACGGGTTCCGGAGGGCCCTGCGGGGGTTCTACCAACTGACGGAGTCGGAAGAAGAGGGGCGCATCGGTCCGCTGGTCGACGGTCCGGACTCTGCCGCGACGGCCGCCTACTCGCGACAGTTGTTTAAAGAGGCGGTCACGACGAAGCCTTAGCGTGTAGTTCGGGATAATGCTTCGGCCATGATCTGGGTCAAACGAGTTCGGAGATCGGGGTCTTGCACGACCGCCGCATGAGCCGAAGCTTCTGTCAACGCGGCTTCGCTGACCACTGGGTGAGCTGGGGTCTGAGTGGTAGAGTGAGCTGATCGGTCGGGCGCAGGAATTTCGCCCACGCGCAAGACGATTTCGGTGACCAGTTCCGTCCCGGCTTCCGCATTGATTTTTGCCAGGAGGGTCGGTTTTAGGAAGGTCAGTTGCTGGAGCCACACGGAGTTTCGCACCACGAGATACAATTTTTTGAATCGAATCTGGTCCGGCCAGGTGTGGGAGGCAATGGGCTCACCGATCATCTCCCGCCACTGATGCTGGAGGCGGAGCTCAAGGAGCCTGGGTTCCAAGCCAAGACGTTTCGCCAATCCGGACAGGATTGTTCCTAAAGAATCGAGCGGACTCCGTGTTGCCATCGCGGCATCTTAGGCTCCGGCTGTTGGGGGGTCAAGACACCGAGATATGGGAGTGAGATGAGCAAGGAAGACACCGACACCGTTGTGGTCACCAACCGCAAGGCGTACCACGACTATTTCATCGAAGAGAAGTTCGAAGCCGGCATCGTGCTGCTGGGGACAGAAGTGAAATCCCTGCGGCATGGACGGGTGAACTTACAAGACAGCTATGCCGCAGTTCGAGACGGGGAAGTCTTCCTCCACCATTGCCACATCAGTCCTTACAGTCACGGCAACATGATGAACCATGATCCAATCAGGGTGCGCAAGCTGCTCCTGCATAAGAAAGAGATCAACAAACTCATCGGCAAGACACAGCTCAAAGGCCTCACCCTCATTCCCCTCCGCATCTACTTCTCCAAGCGCGGCCAGGCGAAGGTCGAGCTCGGCCTTGCCAAGGGCAAGAAACTGTACGACCGGCGCGAAACGATCAAAACCCGTGAAGCCGGCCGCGAAGTCGAACGAGCGATCAAAGAACGAAAGTAAAGCCGTCGGGTCCTGTCGCCGATCTCCCTCATCCTTACTCCCATTCTGCTTGCGGTAGGGCCCCGTTCGACGGGCGCAGTGATTGGTGGCGTCTAGTTCGGCCTCCCCGGGTAACACCAACTCTCTGTTTATACAGCGAAAGCACGCGGTAACCGCTGCTACATATTTTGACACTTGACTTTAGTTCTAACTAGAACTATCTTGCAGGCGGTCATGGTGCGGTGATCTTACAAGTGGAGGTGCCGTATGAAAGCATTGTTCAAAACGGATGACAGTTGGCCAGGCCTGATACTTCGACTGACGTTGGGACTCGTGATGTTTCCGCACGGCGCGCAGAAACTGTTGGGCTGGTATGGGGGGTTTGGGTTCAGCGGCACGATGGGATTCTTCACGGACATGATGCACTTGCCCTGGATCATTGCCTTTCTGGTCATCATTGGTGAATTCTTCGGGAGTCTCGTGCTGCTGGTCGGTTTTCTCACCCGCTTTTCAGCGGCCAGCCTGGCCGTCATTATGGCCGGCGCCATCGTGACGACTCACATTTCCCACGGATTCTTCATGAACTGGTTCGGCAAGCAACAGGGTGAAGGTTACGAGTATCATCTCTTGGTGATCGGCCTCGGCCTCGCGCTGTTGATGACGGGCGCCGGGAAATGGTCGGTGGATCGACTCATTGCGGAGAAGGTCGAAAGATAAAAGGAGAAACGATTGTAAGCTCAACGTTCGCGACACGAGTCTGTGACGAACGGAAGGAGAACACGATGAACCATCATACGACAATCGCGACCGCATCGACAAAGGATGTCTTAGGGATCTATCAGCCAGGCTCGACCCATATGGTCGGAGACGGATTCCCGGTCCGGAATCTCTTTCCGAGCAACGACCTCGATCGCCAGGTAAGTCCGTTCCTCATGCTCGACTACGCGGGGCCGCAGTACTTCTCACCGACAGAGCATCCTCGCGGCGTGGGCGAGCATCCCCATCGCGGGTTTGAAACCGTCACGATCGTGTATGAAGGCGTCGTGGCGCATCGGGACTCAGCTGGAAACTCTGGTGTCATCGGTCCCGGCGACGTGCAATGGATGACCGCGGCCTCCGGCATCGTCCACGAGGAGTTTCACGAAAAGGAGTTTGCCAAGAAGGGCGGGACGTTGCACGCGATTCAATTGTGGGTGAATCTGCCGCGTGCATCGAAAATGTCGGCGCCGGGGTATCAGGCCATTCTCAACGCGACCATTCCGGCCATTGATCTCGATGGCGGGGCCGGTCGGTTGCGGGTGATCGCCGGATCGTTTCTCGGCCGCAAGGGTCCTGCTCGCACCGTTACGACGATTCAACTGTACGACCTTCAGTTGAAGGTGGGAAAGCGCGCATCGTTGACGTTGCCCGAGGGGGACAACACCTCGATCTTTGTTTTGCAGGGTCGTGCGTCCGTGAACGGTTCACGCGAGGCTGGTGAAGCAGAACTCATCGTGTGCGAGCGGAATGGCTCGCAGGTCACGATCGACGCGCAAGCAGACAGTCGAATCTTAGTTATGAGCGGCGCGCCAATCGATGAACCGATCGCCCGCCATGGCCCGTTTGTCATGAATACGAAGGCCGAACTGATCCAGGCCGTACAGGACTACCAGGTTGGCAAGATGGGGCATTTGTCATGAGCGAACAGGGACTCCGTATCGATATTTATTCGGACGTCGTGTGCCCGTGGTGCTATGTCGGGAAGCGTCGGCTGGAAGAGGTGCGCGGACATCAGCTGGGGATCAGAGGTATCCCTTACTTCGTGTTGAACGGGAAAACCGGTATGTCGGAAGCGCAGCCGGTGGAGACCTTCGTCTCCGCGATCGAACACGTTACGCGATGAGGAGGAACTGAGATGGCCGTGCAGGTCTATGGATG
This sequence comes from Nitrospiraceae bacterium, assembly GCA_023248355.1. Lineage (GTDB taxonomy): Bacteria > Nitrospirota > Nitrospiria > Nitrospirales > Nitrospiraceae > Nitrospira_D. The sequence goes on along the minus strand of JAHFES010000004.1, from coordinate 33,634 downwards.
CAATCATGTGGTGATCGAAGTCACGGATGCCAAGAAGGCCGTGAAGTTCTATTCGGATGTCTTCGGCTTGAAAATGCTCCGGGGAGGAGAAGGCGCCGCATGGTGCAAGCTCGGCGAGCATCAGTTCATGGCCATCTTCGAGGTGGAGAAGCTTCAGCCGGACCGAGTGAAGCATTTTGGCCTCATGGTCCGGGATGCGAAACAGATAAAAGAAGTACGGAAGAAGCTCATCAAGAAATACAAACTGAAGTTGCGTCCGGGATTCCGCTGCGACTTCCGCGATCCCTGGGGTAATCGGATTCAGGTCGGCGACCTGTCCGACGAGTCGCTGGTCTGGCTTCTCCCCTATCAGGAAGTGCAAAAGGCCGGGATCAAGTTTGGGAGGTGAAAACATGAAAGCGCATTATCTCGGCCATGTCGTGTTCTATGTGAAAGATCTCGAGCGATCGCTGTCGTTCTATCGGGATCTGTTGGGATTCCACGAGGTCGGGCGGATCTTTAATGGTGCGGCGGCAGCCCTCTCGTCCGGTCGCACACATCACGAGCTGTTGTTGATCCAAGTCGGCGATGCGCCGGGTCCTCCATCAGGAAGGCGTCGGGGGCTCTATCATATCGGGATCAAGGTTGGAGACAGCCTCGACGAGTTGCGCGCGGCGAAGAAAGAATTGGAACAGGCCGGCGTGACGATCGACGGCATGAGCGACCATACGGTGAGTCAGAGCCTCTATCTTCAGGATCCAGACGGCAACGAAGTGGAACTCTATGTGGATGCAGACGAGTCGCTCTGGAAGAACCAACCAGGAACCGTGTTGTCACCGATCAAACCGTTGGTGCTGTAAGTTCTCCCCCACGGATCTGGTGTAGAGAAAGACCGGAGCAAAGAGGTAGACTGACTTGAGGCCTATTTCTTAGGATTACAGTTGTGATCAACATGCTCAAGCCATATCGATATGTTTGCATGGCCCTCGCGGGGGCTTCACTCGCGCTTGCAGTGGGTTGCAAGCAGGAAGCCGGCTCGGCGCCGGCCCAGCAGCTTGCGCAAGTCGAGATCATTACCGTCACCACGCAGACGGTTCCGGACGAACCGGAATTCATCGGTCAAGCCGAGGCGTCGCGTCCGGTTGAGATCCGTTCGCAAGTCACTGGACTGTTGAAGGCTCTCCTATATGCAGAGGGTCGCGACGTCAAGAAAGGGGATCGCCTCTACCAAATCGATCCGGTCCCCTTCCAAGCCGTCGCCGCCAGTGCGAAAGCCAAGATTGCACAGGCCGAGGCCAAAGTGGTCCAGGCTAGACAGGACCTGGCGCGTGTGAAGCCTCTTCTTGCCGAACAGGCCGTGAGCCAAAAAGATGTGGACGATGCGATTGCCGAAGACCTGTCGGCGAAAGCTGCCGTCCAAGGCGCCAAAGCAGATTTGATCAAGGCCCAGTTTGATCTGGATAACACGCTCATCACGGCCCCTATTGACGGATTGATCGAACGCAGCCGCCACTACGAAGGCCGCCTCGTGTCGGCGCAAACGGATCTGTTGACCGTCGTCCACCGTGTTGATCCGATGTACATTGTGGTCAGCGTGCCGGAGACCTTCATTCTCAAGCGGCGCCACGATATCGAAACGAAAAAGATCACCCATCCGGGCGTGTACCAGATGCGCGGTGCGGTGACGCTTATGGATGGCACGGCCTATCCGCAGGAAGGGGTGTTGGATCTCATGGAGCCGGGACTGCGAAGCGAAACGGGATCGCGCGTGGTCCGAATGACGATTCAAAATCCGACGCGGACACTGTTGCCCGGCCAGTTTGTGAAGGTGAAGTTCAAAGGCGATGCGAAGCCGAACGCGGTCCTGATTCCTCAACGGGCCGTGTTGCAAGGTCCGCAAGGGCCGTTCGTCTACGTCGTGGGCCCGGAAGAACGGATCGAGATCCGGCCGGTAGACGCGTCGATCTGGCTGGGCGATCAGTGGCTCATCGATTCGGGCTTGAAGGCCGGCGAACGTGTGGTCGTGAACGGACTGATGAAGATCGGCCCCGGTGCGCCGGTGAAGGCCGTGCCGTGGAGCGCGACGGGTACGCCACCGACGGATCCTGCTCCTCCCACCCCTAAGCAAGGATAACTCGTGACCTCGCACGTGTTCATCGACCGGCCGATTCTCGCGTCGGTGGTCTCCATCATCATTGTCGTGATGGGCCTGCTCGCGTTGCAATTTTTGCCGGTCGCCCAGTTCCCAGAAATTACACCGCCGGTCGTGCAGATCGACGCCGACTATCCGGGCGCCAGTGCGGAAGTCGCTGCGGAGTCGGTTGCGCGCCCGATTGAAGTGACCCTGCCCGGCATCGACAATCTGCTCTATTTCGACTCCACGAGCAGTAACGATGGGCACGTGACGATCAAGCTGACGTTTGAGATCGGGACCGATCCAGACATTGCCCAAGTCCAAACCCAGAACCGTGAAAAGCTCGCGGAGCCGCAGTTGCCGACAGAAGTCATCCGGCAAGGTGTGTCCGTAAAGAAGGTGTCTCCAGACCTCGTCGCGGTCATTGTGCTGAAGTCGACCGATCCCCGACACGACGCCATCTTTCTCTCGAACTATGCGACGCTTCGAGTGATCGATGACCTGAAGCGTGTCAAAGGCATTGGGGATGCGCTGGTATTTGGACAACAAAATTACAGCATGCGGATCATCCTGAATCCGTTGCACATGGCGAAGCTGGGCCTGATGCCGACCGATATCGCCGCGATCATCCGCGAACAGAATCGGGATTTCCCATCCGGGACCATTGGGCGGGAACCGGCGCCAAAGGGCACCGAGTTGACCATCCCGATCATTGCGAAGGGCCGGCTCACCAATGTGAAGGACTTCGAGGAGCTGATTGTCCGTGCCCTGCCGGACGGCTCCATGGTTCGGCTCAAGGACGTGGCGCGCATCGAGTTGGGCGCGCAGTCATATGCACTGGAGGGCCGCTGGAACAGCAAGCCGACGACCTTCATTCTCACGTTCTTGTCCCCCGGGGCGAATGCGCTCGATACCGTGCGCCGCACGCGGGCGCAGATGGATGAGTTGACCAAAAACTTTCCACCCGGTGTGTCGTATGACATTCCCTACGACACGACGCGTTTCATCGAAGTCTCAATCAAGGAGGTGGTCAAAACCTTGGCAGAAGCCATGGTCCTGGTCGTCCTTGTGGTGTATGTGTTTCTCCAAAGCTGGCGCGCTACCATCATTCCCGCGGTCGCCGTGCCGGTCTCGCTGATCGGCACGTTCATCGGGCTCTACGCATTAGGGTTCTCGATCAACACCATCACGCTGTTTGGGATGGTGTTGGCTATCGGGATCGTCGTCGACGACGCCATCGTGGTCGTGGAAAATGTCGAGCGCCATATGCGCGAAGATCGCATCTCTGCCAAAGAGGCGGCGAAGCGCGCGATGAGTGAAGTGACGTCGCCGATCATCGCGATTGTGCTGGTGCTCGTGTCGGTCTTCGTGCCCGTCGGGTTCGTGGGCGGGATTACCGGCGCGCTCTATAAACAGTTTGCCGCGACGATTGCCATCTCGGTCACCGTCTCCGGTTTTGTGGCGCTCACCCTCAGCCCGGCGCTCTGCGCGTTGGTGCTCACTCCCCAGCATGGGGCGCGCCGCGGGTTCTGGACCCTGTTCGATCGACTCTTCGGCAGAACGCAGCGAGGCTATACCAATTCAGTGAGCAGGCTCGTGGCCAGGCCGGTGGCGGTGATGCTGGCGTTCGGTGGTCTCCTCGTGGTGTCGCTGGGTCTCTTCCAGGGGCTCCCCAAGAGTTTCTTGCCAGAAGAGGATCAGGGCTATTTCATCGTGGTGGCACAGTTGCCGGACGGCGCTTCGAAGCAGCGGACCGATGCGGTACTCGAACGGGTTGAACGGTATTTTCAAGCGAATCCGGCGGTCCATTCAACCGACGCCTTGTCCGGCCAGAACTTCGTATTCGGCACCAGAGGGCCGAACTCGGCGACGATGTTCGTGCCACTGGTACTCTGGGACGAGCGCAAGGAGCCGCAGTCCCATGCGAAGGCGCTCGTGGGTGCGGCCTATGGCGAGTTCGCAAAAATTCCAGAGGCGCTGCTGTTGGCGTTCAATGCGCCGGCGATTCGTGGCGTGGGCGCGGTTGGGGGATTCTCTGCACAACTTCAAGATCCGAGCGGTGGAGACTTCAAAAAGTTTGCGGCGGTCGCGCAGCAATTCGTCGAGCGGGTGCAGAAGGAACCGGCGATCGGCCGTGTGGGGACCAATTTCCGCGTCTCCTCGCCGCGGTTGTTTGTCCATGTGAACCGGGAGCGGGCGAAGGCGCTGGGGATACCGATATCTGACATCTTTGATACGTTGCAGGCCTACTTCGGCAATTTCTACATTAACGATTTTGTGAAACTCGGTCGCGTGTATCACGTGCAGACGGAGGCTGAAGCGGAATACCGGTCCACTCCTCAGGATCTTTCGAAGATCTATGTGCGAGCCCAGAACGCCCAGGGCACCAACATGATTACGCTCGATACCGTCGTGACACCGGAATTCCAGAGTGGACCGGATCCCGTCAATCACTTCAATGGATACAACACCGCGCTGGTGTTGGGAGCGGCCACCCCCGGCTATAGCTCGGGGCAGGCGCTCGAAGCGCTTGATCGGGTTGCGAAGGAGATTCTGCTCCCGCAAGGCTATTCGATCGACTGGAGTAATATTTCCTTTCAGGAGCGGCGGGTCGGCGGCCAGTCCGGCCAGGTCTTCGCGGTCGGGTTGCTCATGGTCTTTCTGGTGCTGGCCGCACAGTTCGAGAGTTGGGTGGTCCCGTTCGCGGTGATCTTGGCCGTGCCCTTTGCGATCTTCGGTGCGCTCACTGCCGTCTGGATGCGAGGGTTCGAGAACGACATCTACTTTCAGATCGGCCTGGTGACTTTGATCGGTCTCTCAGCCAAGAATGCCATTCTGATCGTGGAGTTCGCGAACACGCGCTATGAAACGGGACGCCCGCTCATCGAAGCGGCGATCGAAGCCGCGCGCTTGCGGTTTCGTCCAATCATCATGACGTCGATGGCATTCATTTTCGGCATGGTCCCGTTGGTCGTTGCCACAGGGGCTGGGGCTTCAAGCCGTCAGTCGATCGGGACCGGTGTCATGGGCGGGATGCTGGCGGCGACCTTCCTCGCCATCTTTTTCGTGCCGCTGTTCTATGTGGTCATTCGTCGGCTGACTCAGGGGCGGCACAGACCTGTCGCGCAACAGACCGAGCTGGCACCGATGCACAGCCCCTTAGAGGAGGAACGCTAGTATGCGGGTGGTACTCGCCGTCGGGCTCTCGTTCGTTCTGCTCTCCTGCACGATGGGACCGGATTACGAGCGTCCCAAGATCGATACGGGGGATCGCTTCCGCATGACGGAGGGCGCTCCGGATATGCCCTCACTGGCCAATCTGCCTTGGTGGGAACTGCTGCGCGATGAACAGCTTCAGCAGCTTATCCGTATCGCCTTGGCGGAGAACAAAGATCTTCAGCGTGCGGTGGCCACGGTCGAGGAATTTCAAGCGCGTGCCTTGATCGCAAAGTCGGACTATCTTCCGGGGCTCACCGCTTCCGGCAATGCGCCGTCGTTTGGGCGGAAGACCATCTTTCTGTTTCCCGGGTTTGCCAACCCCTTCAATTACTATCTCCAGGGCACGCTCTCGTGGGAGCTGGATATCTGGGGACGCATCCGCCGATCGAACGAGGCCGCGCGGGCCGATCTATTGTCCAAGGAAGAAAATCGCCGCGCGGTGGTGCTGCAACTCGTGAGCGGTGTCGGCGAAGCGTACTTCAATCTCCTACAGTTCGATACTCAGCTGGATATCGCCAAACGGACACTGCAATCGTGGGAGGAATCCGTTCGTATCGCGCAAGCTCGCTTGAAGCAGGGAATGACCTCGCGTTTGGATACGGATCAGTTTGAAGCCGAGCGCGCGAATGCCGCGGCTCGTGCTGCAGAATTGGAACGACAGATGGTGCAGGCGGAGAACCAGCTCAGTGTGTTGCTAGGGCGGCGGCCTCAGGCTATTCCCCGGGGGAAGCCGCTCTATGAGCAACTCGTGCCTCCCGCGGTTCCGGCGGGTCTTCCCTCGGGCCTCCTACAGCGCCGACCGGATCTGCTCCAAGCGGAGCAGCAACTGGTCGCTGCCACGGCCCGCATCGGAATGGCCAAGGCCGACCGGTTTCCGAAAATCAGTCTGACGGGTCTGCTCGGTGTGGCCAGTCCTCAGCTGTCCAAGCTCTTTACCGATCCGGCCTCGTATGCGGTGGCCGGAGCAGGACTGGCCGGTCCGTTGTTGAACGGTCAAGTGTTGGGCTTCCAACAAGAAGCTGCGGAGGCGCAAGCGAAGCAAGCGGTGGCGCAGTATGAACAGACGGTGCTTACGGCGTTTCGCGAAGTGGATGATGCGCTAGTTGCGGTGCGAACCGCTCGTGCGCAGAATGAGGCCCAACAGGCTCAAGTCAACGCGTTGCAATCCGCGCTGCGCCTCGCCGAATTGCGCTATAAGGGCGGACTCGCCAATTATCTGGATGTGCTGGTGTCGCGCCGTAATTTGTTTGAGGCTGAATTGGCGATGACCGGTTCCCGCCGACTTCATCTCGTGTCGGTCGTCCAGCTTTACAAGGCGCTTGGTGGGGGGTGGACCCCAGATATGGATCGCGCCAAGGCCGACGGGAAAGGATAGCCACGCGCATGGAAAAATCGGCTCCGACGAATGTCCCGATTCACGAACTGATCGCCCGACGCTGGAGCCCGCGCGCGTTTGCCGAACAACCGGTCGAGGCCGCGATGCTCCGCAGTCTCTTCGAGGCGGCACGGTGGGCGCCTTCTTCCAGCAATGAACAGCCCTGGCGGTTTCTCGTCGCTACCAAGAATAACCAGGCGGATTTCGACCGCCTCCTTGGGTGCCTGTTGGAAGGCAATCGCAAGTGGGCCTACCGTGCGCCGGTGCTGATCCTGTCCGTTGCGAGCCTGCACTTTGAAGAGGATGGAAAACCGAACCGGCATGCCTTTCATGACACGGGGATGGCGGTGGAAAATCTCGTGCTGCAAGCCACTGCGTTGGGACTCGTAGCTCATCAGATGGCCGGCTTCGATGTCGAGAAGGCTCGTGTGGACTGTCTGATCCCGCCGGGCTTCGATCCGGTCGCGATGATCGCCGTCGGGTACCCGGGCGACCCCGCTGTGCTTCCCGATTATCTGCGCGAGCGAGAAATCAAACCTCGCGAGCGCCAGCCGGTCAACGACTTTCTGTTCTCGGCACAGTGGGGCCGAACATTGCCTCTTGTCCGGTGAACCGGTGACTCAATCCTCCTCAGCAACCCGACATCTGGCACAGGTCGATCCGGTCATGCGGAGGCTTATCCGCGAGATCGGGCCATGCACATTGTCGCCGCGCGTCGGACGGTCCCCGTTTGAATCATTGGCGCGGGCCATTGCCTACCAGCAGCTCCACGAAAAGGCTGCTGAGAGCATTTTGAAGCGCTTCATCGCGCTGTTCCCCGGTCGTCGATTTCCAAATCCTGAGGAGCTTCTGTCGCTGAACGCCGAGGCGATCAGATCGGCCGGTTTCTCCCGGCCCAAGGTCAAAGCCCTTCGTGACCTTGCTGCGAGGACAATCGATGGAACCGTACCGCCCAGCCGCATCGTCAGGACGCTCGATGATGAAGCGATAGTTGAGCGGCTGATTGTGGTGAAAGGCATCGGGCGTTGGACGGTCGAGATGCTGTTGATCTTTCAATTGGGCCGTCCCGATGTGCTACCGGTTGACGACTTCGGCGTTCGGAATGGCTTTCGCATTGCCTACGATCGGCGTACGATGCCGACGCCCAAAGCGGTGATGCGGTACGGTGAGCGCTGGAAGCCGCATCGAACTGCCGCAGCCTGGTATCTCTGGCGCGCGGCGGATCAGTCAAAGGCAGAGGCACAAAGCTCGAATGTCAAAAAGAGAAAGAAACAAAGGGAGGAATCATGACGGCATCACTCAGTGGGAAAGTAGCCATCGTGACCGGGGCATCAAGCGGAATCGGTCGGGCCATTGCGGAGCGGTTTGCTGAAGATGGGGCGATCGTGGTGGTCAACTATGCAAAAAGTGCTGAGAAGGCGCAGCAGGTCGTGACGGGCATTCAAGGCAAGGGCGGGAAAGCGGTCGCCGTACAAGCCGACATGAGCCAAATTGCCGATGCCCGCCGCCTCGTAATCGACACGGTGAAGCAATTCGGTCGATTGGATATTCTCGTGAACAACGCAGGCAAGTTCATGCCCAAGCTGATGGTGGATACCACCGAAGCGGAGTTCGATCAAGTGATCGCCCTCCACGCCAAGGGACCATACTTCGCAATGCAAGAAGCTGTGAAGGTCCTCAAGGATGGCGGTCGGATCGTGAATATTTCCACAGACGGAACCCATCAGAATTTTCCTGGTGCGACAGCCCACTTGGGTAGCAAGGCGGCGCTGGAACAATATACGAAGGGGCTGGCTCATGAGTTGGCCGCACGAGGCATCACCGTGAATACGGTCTCGCCGGGTATTACGGACACGGGAGTGCTGACGGAGCAGCATCGGCAGATTGGGATACAGATGTCGCCCTTCAAACGACTCGGTTTGCCGAAAGATATTGCGGATGTGGTGGCATTTGTCGTGAGCGACGAAGCGCGATGGCTGACAGGACAGAATATCCACGCCGGCGGCGGCATAGTGATGTAGGAGGGAGCGAATGGCACGGCAGAATGTTTCAACTGGTGGTCCGTGGGAAGCTAAGATCGGGTACTCGAGGGCAGTGAGAGTCGGTCAATCTGTGCACGTCTCTGGGTCGACCGCGATGACGCCGTCCGGCCTCGTCGGCAAGGACGATCCCTATGCGCAGACGATCCAAACGTTCAAGACCATTGAAGCAGCCCTCAAGCAAGCCGGAGCTTCGCTCAACGATGTCGTCAGGACCCGTATCTATATGGTGAATATCGATCAGTGGCAGGAAGTCGGCCGTGCACATGGTGAAATCTTCGGGAACATCCGGCCTGCGACGACGATAGTTGAAGTGAAGCGCTTGATCGATCCGGACATGCTGATCGAAATCGAAGCAGATGCCATCATTTCCGCCTGACCATGATCAGCTGCATGCCTAGTAATCTCTTTAACTGGATCGATCGCAATATTCTCTCGTTGGGCCGGGAGATGCGGCTGTCCTATTTGCCGCCGCTCATGGTCTACATGGCCTACGGTATCTCCGGCCTCACCGGCATCGTCGGCACCTTCTTCGTCAAAGACTACTTAGGCCTCTCTGCCTCATTCCTTGCCGCGCTCGGATTCTGGGCCGGTATTCCCTGGGCGCTGAAGATGCCGATCGGCCATACGGTCGATCTTTTGTGGCGGTGGAAAAGCTGGCTCGTCGGCCTTGGCGCGCTCCTGTTGGCGGTGAGTCTTGGCATCATGGCCGCGCTGATCGGCAACCGCGAGGCGATGACCGCTATTCTGTCCGCCGAAGTCTGGTTTGTGTTGAGCGCGCTTCTCGCCCCAATCGGGTACGTGATTCAGGACGCCGTGGCGGATGCAATGACCGTCGAGGCTGTGCCGCGTGTGGATGAACGTGGTCAGCCGTTTGACGAACCGACCCGCAAGCTCATGCATACGACGATGCAAACGCTCGGTCGCGTGGCGATCGTCGGTGGCGGGATTCTGGTCGCGATGATCAACGTGTATGTCTTCACCGGGGTGGAGGGGCTTCCGCAGACCGAGATTGTCCGACTGTACGAACAGGTGTATTTGATGGCGCTGATCATCCCGTTCGTCTCGGTCCTCGGTGTCGGGGTGGCGTGGATGCTGCAACGGCAACAGAAGAGTCGCCTCCTCCAGCAAGGCTTCTCTTGCGAACAAGCTAAGCAGATGGTGAATGTGCGTGACGCATCAAGCGAACCGACGACACCCAATTGGTGGATTTTGGGCGGGAGCCTCGCCTTTGTGTTGTTCACACTGACCGTCGGGTTCGGCGGCTTTCCCTATAGCGAGGAGATTGTCTTTGTCGGCTCGATGTCGATCGTGCTGTTCCTCATGGTGAGGCTGGTGCGAGAGTTGGAGCCAGATAAGCGATTCACCCTGGTCGGGACAGCGGTTGTGGTCTTCATCTTCCGCGCGATTCCCGGAACCGGCCCAGGCACGACTTGGTGGATGATCGACCAGCTAAAGTTCGATCAACAGTTTCTTTCCGTCCTCTCGCTGATCGGCAGCACCTTGACCCTGGCTGGCATGTTCGTGTTTCGCCGGTTCATGGCCGAGCGGTCCATCGCCTATGTCGTCGGATTTCTCACGGTGATCGGGACCATTCTCTCCCTTCCGATTGTGAGCATGTTCTACGGCCTACACGAATGGACGGCTAAGCTGACTGGTGGGGTTGTGGATGCGCGGTTCATTGCCTTGATCGATACGGCGTTGGAATCGCCGCTCGGTCAGATTTCTATGATTCCCATGCTGGCCTGGATTGCGAACTCCGCACCCGCCAACTTGAAAGCGACGTTCTTTGCCGTGATGGCGTCGTTTACGAATCTGGCCTTGTCGCTGAGCCAACTCGGTACCAAATACTTGAACGAAATCTATGTCGTCACCCGTGAAGTGCACGACCAGGCCTCCGGCGCCATCCAAATGCCCGCTGACTACAGCCAGCTCGGCTCGCTCCTCATTGTGCAGTTGGTTCTGGGGCTCGCGCTTCCGATCGCCGCGATACTCTTCGCCAAAGTCACCCGCTTCAAAAGCGCGTAACTTTCTCGCGAGATCCATCGCGACTTCAGAGAGTCGACGATCACTGGTATCCCCTTGATCTGTGCTGTATCATGAGTATCTAATTAAAACGTCCCTCGAAGGAGGCTTGCGCTTCACGAGTGACGGTTGACGCTTCACGATCTTAAGGAAAGGGGGCGACCGGTTTCGACGGGGATACTGATACCATCGGTGCATGTCGAGCTCTCAGGGACTCGTAAAACTCTGGGAAAATGCAACTGCCAATCAAGAACTGGCACTCGCAGCTTAACTAACTGCGACGTTCTTCCATCTGATGCCCGCGGGGGTGGAAGCGCGCGATGCAGCGGGCTGGTCCAAGGCTGGTGCTCAGCGGCCGCGGACGAGACAATTCTGGGCTAGTGGCCATTCTAAGCCAGCCGATGGGCGTGGGTGGCTGCGAAACTTAAACTGTCGGCTACACATGTAGATCCGGTGCGTTGACGATCTTCGGACCCGGGTTCAACTCCCGGCGCCTCCACCAAACACTGATGCCGCTCAGGACTGTACTGTCCCGAGCGGCATCAGTGTATCAAGGGCTTTGTGACGACTCACCCTTCTTGTGCGGGTGCCCCTTTTTTGTAGGTCGTATACACGTACACCGGAATCCCGATATCCTTGAGGGTATCTTGGATCAGGGGCTTCACCTCATCCCAGCTTAATGCTCCAACTCCTGTGGCGAGCCGCGGCAAGGCGAGGCTCGTGACGTGTTGCTCTTGGGCTTCTTTCTTCAAGGCCTGAAGCACGCGATTGATATTGGGCACGGTGGCCTTCCCCGGTCTGCTCTGATGACTGTCCGGCGGTTCTTGTGTGAACAGGTTGATGATGACGGGTGAGCCCGATCCTTTCCAGCTCCACAGGCTTCCTGGCTTGGGATTGTAGGTCTGACAATAATGGCGAAAGTCTTTGTACATGGCGGGCCATTGTTCTCGTAGAGCAAGCGCTAAACCTTGCTTGAAATCGTCGTGAGGGGCGATTCCATGGGCGATCGCCCCAGCTTTCGAGAGCAGGATGTCTCCCGTGACTTCTTTGATCATCATGAGTCCTTTCTATAGGTGAGGATGAATATCGAGAACATTTTCAATAAAGATAGGTTGTCTAGGCGAGCGGGTCAACAGCAATGGAGGGAAATATCTATCTGAAGGAAACTTCTTCACCCTACCACGCCAAGACCTTAGCCTGGAGCGGTTCTCCCAGAAAGATCAACGCGAGCCCGGGTCTGGAGGGCTTGGAAGTAGCAGAACTACAAGAGGCCGGTAGCCACGCCTGAGAGTACGGGAAGGTGAGCGTGCGCCGAAAGAGAGTTTGAATCCCAGAGGTTTCGCCTGTGACAAGCATGATGGCCCAGGCAAGAAGTACAATGACCACGGGTTCGGATGGCCGTGGCTAGAACCTCTGTTCTGACTTGTTAGGCTCTGGCTTCCAACACGAGATTGAAAGGTGTCTGCGTCGCGCGGCGGAAACGGGTAAAGCCGCCCTTCATGACGACATCCCGCAGCCGCGCTTCCCCTGCTTGTGCGCCCAGCGCAGGTCCCTTGTAGGCCAGCGAGGCAGGGACACAGATCATGGTCGAGGCGGCGTAAAAGACACGGCCAACGGGGTTGAGATTGTCCTCCACCCGATCTCCGGCAAACGGCTCCACGATCATCCAGGTGCCGTCAGGGGCGAGCGTTTTTTTCACGTGCTTCGCAGCGCCGACCGGATCGCCCATATCATGCAGACAGTCGAAGTGGGCCACGAGCGCGTAGCCTTTGCCGGGATAGTTCGTCGACTTGGCCGCTTCAAACGTCACATTCTTGACTCCCGCGTCCTTCGCCCGTTTGCGCGCGGCTTTGATCGACGGTTTGTGGTAGTCGAATCCCCTGAAGGTCGAGTTCGGGAAAGCCTTGGCCATCAGAATAGTTGAGGCGCCGAACCCACAGCCGACATCCGCGACCAGCGAGCCTCTGTTCAGTTTTGCCGCCACTCCATCCAACGCCGGAATCCAGTTGGACACGAGGTTGCCGAGATAGTTCGGGCGAAAGAACCGTTCAGTTCCTTCAAACAACCGATGATCATGTTGATCCCAGCCGAGGCCTTTGCCGGTTTTGAACCGTTGTTCAATTTTGGGGTTGGCCGAGAAGGTCGCGGCGATCACTTGAAACGCGCCGGGAAGAAAACAAGGGCTGCCTTCATCGGCGAGCGCCATCGCTTGTTCCTCGGGCAGTGTATAGCGGCCGGTTCCCGGGTCATAGGTGACGTAACCGCCCGCGGCCTGATTGCCGAGCCACTCACGAACATACCGTTCAGTCGTCTTCGTCGCCTTGGCGAGTTCTGCCGGAGTTATCGCTCCCAGCTTTGCCATGGCTTTGTACAAGCCAAGTTTATCGCCTAGGAGCACCATGTTCGCACTCATGGCTGCACCGATGTCACCGACCGCTTTGCCCATGAACGAGTTCAACTTGTCTTGATCGACAGCCATCGCCCACCTCCAAGTCAGAAGTTTTCATATTCTTGGCTTTTCTTGCAAATGAGTCAAGGGGTCAAATGACCATCGAAGAGTTCTGTAGCTTTGCCGGTAAATGTCGAGGAGGCCAGCAGTGCTTGCATGCTTGGGAGAAATGTCTTAGAGATTCCTGGCACCCGTGGAGTTGCGAAGGGAATCTACATCAGCAGGAGGCACTGGCCATGAAACAATATCGGGTCAAACAGGGTGCTGCGGTTCAGCTGGGTAAAATGGATCCTGATGACACCGGGGACTACAAGAAGACCGATCAGGGAAAAGAGAAAGCCAAAGCCGTCGCAACAGGATTGATCGGTAGGCTCGGCGAACTCCAGGAACGGCTCTATGCGAATGGCGAACGGTCGGTGCTTGTAGTGCTGCAGGGGATGGATACGAGCGGCAAGGACGGGACAATCAAACACGTCATGTCCGGGGTCAATCCGCAAGGGTGCAAAGTCGTAGCGTTCAAGATCCCGTCCAAGGACGAGCTGGCGCATGACTTTTTGTGGCGAGTGCACCGCGAGGCTCCACCGAAGGGCTACATCGGCATCTTCAATCGCTCACATTATGAAGATGTCTTGATCACGAGGGTGCATGGATGGGTCACAGATAAGGTCGCGAAGCAGCGGTTCAACCAGATCAAGGAATTTGAGGAGCTCTTGTACGAGAATGGGACGACTATCGTGAAGTTTTTTCTCCATATCTCGAAAGACGAGCAGAAAGAGCGGCTTGAGAGCCGCATTCATGATCCCGAGAAGCGATGGAAGTGGAACTCCGGTGATGTGGAAGAGCGGAAACTCTGGGGTGACTATATGAAGGCGTTCGAGGATGTCATCTCGGCGACCAGCACGGAGCATGCGCCCTGGTATGTGGTTCCGGCGAATCGGAAGTGGTACAGGAATTTGCTCGTCGCCGACTGCATCGTCAACGCCTTGGAGGAGATGAAGCTCAAGACGCCTCCATCGCCGGAAGGCGTGGATTTTGCCAAGCTGAAGATCGTCTAGCGGGCTCCGCCGTGCTCACCGATGTTTTGTCCTTGTCCCTGGCATTCACCGGCAAGGGCAAGCGGCATTTGCGAAGAGAGAGAAAGGCTGAACAAGCATCGGAGCGGGCTCACGAGGGGGCTTCCCCTGTTGTCCTACCGGGATCTTGATCCAGTCACAAGTATTGAATAGGGTAATACCCAACCTCGTCCACTTATTCCTACGGGAAATGGGACGTGCCGGCTTACCCTGTTTCGGTCCTGTCGCTTTGTTGTCGTCAGATGCTGTCCGGCATGTGTTATGCTTTCAAGCGTCGAAGATTAAATTCACGATCCCCCATTGACACATTTTTCTAATGGGCGTAGGAGAGAGTTGCGGCCCATGATTCACGGAAGTGCGGGAGATCGGGCAGACCGCGCGGCTGCTATCCAGGTCTCTCGGTGACTTCACTAAGAGAGGAGGGTGTGGATATGAACGACTCGACTCCACCTGGTCCGTCGGGCCCACCGATGCAAGGGTGGACTTCTCGTCGGTCGTGCTAGCCGGTTCTCTGCTGGCCGTGCCCTCAGGGCACAACAGACCAACTGGATATTGGCCTGATTTAGTACGGAGAACTCGACGTCGCACGAGGAACACAGGCACCCGGGGTTGACGACATCTCCCCCGACTGGAAGTATACGAAATCTTGCTTCGCGCGGGTCTTACGGGCCGCGACAGCACGAACAACATATCGGCGTCCTAAGCGCCACTCACGGGCGACCTCCCACCGTAGTGCAAGGTCGCCCGTTCTGTTTCTGCGGATGCTGAAAAAGCTCTCCAGCGTCGTTCTCACATCGCTCTCCCCCTCGACGTACTAGGAATGTACGCCTCGGGGTTTCGCTCGTTGCGGCCTTGCTGGCGAACTTTTTGAGCATCCGATCGCGACTCGGCGTTCAACCTTATAGAAGCTGTTTTGACGAACTCAAGGGTTTCGATCTTCTCCAAAATAGATAGAGAGGAATCCCACTCAGGACAGTCGCCGCTCCGTACAACGATTCCGTTGGGCGCTGGATCAGGCTATAGGCGACTAAGGAGAATGCTCCGGCGACCAGAAGAGCGGGCAAAAACGGATAGAGCGGGGCACGGTACGCGTGGGTGTGATCGACCGGCCTGGCGCGGAGGCGAAAGATCGTGGACAGACTGAGGGCCATGAAGAGAGCCAGCACAAGGCCGCTGTAGACGAGCAACTGCTCGAAGGTTCCGCTCAGGATGAGCAGCGAGGCCCACAGGCTTTGAAAGAGAATCGCCCGCACTGGTACTCCAGTCCTGGGATGGAGCTGAGCCAGCCAAGGGCTAATCGTGCCGTCCCTCGCCATCGCCCAATAGACGCGCGGGCCGGCCCAAGTCATGGCGCTCACCGCGCCCGCGATGGAGAGGCAAAGAATGGCTGCGACCAGCCGACCGCTTGATGGTCCCCACAAGGCCGCCGCGGCCTTCTCCGCGACCGGGATGATTGGTTCCTGGGCGAGCGAGCTGATCGATAAGGCCGAGAGATAGACGACATTCAGCAGCACATAGATCACTGCGACGAAGGCCGTGCCTCCGATCATGATCGTGGGCAAGGTCCGTCCAGGATCGGCGATGTCGCCGGCAATATAGCCTGCCACGTTCCAGCCAAGATAACAGTACGTGACGATCACGAGCGCAATGGCGGCGGCCCCAAGAGATGGTTGAACGGTCACGGGTCGTGCAGTCAGATAGTCCCAATGTCCCGCCACGGCAAACAGCCCGCCGAAAATCAACCCGCCGATGGCGAGGACTTTTGTGGCCGTGAGCAGAAGTTGCATACGGCCGCCGGTTGCCAGCCCACGGCAATGCACCAACGTCATGATCCACAGCAGACTGAGCGACAGCCCTTTTGCAAGCCACCCCTGCTCGCCCTCGAGCGGGATCATGCGGAGGGCATACGACGAAAAGCTGATGGCTGAAGCTGCCACGGCCGCGCCGAAGCCGATGGTGAAGGAGGTCCATCCGCTGAGGAAGGCGACGAGTGGTCCGTAGGCTTCGCGCAGGTAGACATAGTCACCGCCTGCGTGGGGCAAGATCGAGCCGAGTTCGCCGTAGACCATCGCCCCACCAACGGCGAACAAGGCGCCGATGACCCAGAGGAGGAGAATGAGCTGGGGATCACCGAGCTCCCTCGCCATCAATCCTGTCGTTGTAAAGATGCCGCCCCCGATGATGTTGCTGACGAGGACGCAGGAGGCCGTGAACCATCCGATGGTGACAGGTGGCATGTTCGACGTGGTGTTCGATCTCAAGGGTGGGTTCCTGGCTCTGTGCGCGTGATGCTTCGACAGTGTAGTATTCTCGCGGCGGGAATTGCGAGCGGCACAGGTCTTCCCTTTCGTGACAGGGTTGCCTACCATAGGTGTTATGGCAGAGCAGAAGTCCAAAAGACCTCGGGGATCTGGAACAAGGAAGAGACGCAAGCTGACTGGTGCTTCTACTGGTTTGGCTGCGACGGAGCTGCAAGTCGCCGCTCCTCCCGGCGGCGTGGCCGACCTGCATCAGGCGATCGAATACGACGGTGGGAAGGTCCTCGCTATCTATCGTGAACCCTACGGTGGCCGCTGGCTGGTGCTGGCGGCTCTGCCGATCGAATTGGTTGAGCCGACTCCCTATCAGCGGAATCTCTCCGATACGCACGTCAGGAAGTTGGAAGCGGTGATCGGGAAGATCGGCCGATTTCTCGATCCGATCATCGCGGTGCGAACCCCGAAATCCGATCATGCGGCGAAGTACTGGACGCCGAACGGGAACCATCGACTGTCCGCGATGCGTACGCTTGGAGCCAAAAGCATTGTGGCGATTGTGGTGCCCGAGGCAACCGCGGCCTATCAGATCCTGGCGCTGAATACGGAGAAGGCCCATAACCTCCGCGAGAAGGCGCTGGAAGTCATCCGAATGTACAAGGAACTCGCGCAGCTCGACGAGGCGACCGAGGAGGCCTACGCCTTGGAATTTGAAGAACCGGCCTTCATTACGCTCGGCCTCTGTTACGAAGAGCGGCCCCGGTTCAGCGGCGGGGCCTATCATCCTGTGCTGAAGCGGGTGGAGGAATTTCTCAAGAAGCCCATGCGCGCGGCAATCGAACTGCGGCGGGAACGGGCGCGAACGGTCCTCGCACTCGACGATGAGATCGTGAAACAGGTCGAAGCGCTCAAGGCAAAAGGCGTCACCAGTCCCTACCTGAAAAGCTTTGTGGTTGCGAGAGTCAACCCAATACGCTTCCGCCCCAAAGACGCCCCTCCCCTCTCGTTTGATGAGGCGCTCGATCGCATGGCAAAGGCCGCAGCAAAGTTTAATCCAGACAAGGTCAAACTGGACGATTTGGCCAAATCGGGCGGGGCTCCGGACGACATGGAATAGCCGCGTTCTCGCCTTGTTTCTCCGCTCATCGCCCCTTTAGAATATTGCCCTGGTCTAGATCCAAGGAGGCGAACCATGAGCCTTGCCGATAATAAATGTATTCCCTGTCGTGGCGGTGTCCCTCCTGTTCCAGCCGATCGTGCGGAGGCCCTGTTGAAAGAACTCGGCCGCGGCTGGTCACTGAACGTCCAAGGCCATCTGGAGCGGCTCTATACGTTCAAGGATTTCGCTCAGGCGCTGGCTTTTGTGAATACGGTGGGTGCTGTGGCAGAGGCCGAAGGCCACCATCCGGATCTCTATTTGGCGTGGGGCAAGTGCAAGGTCGAAATCTGGACGCACAAGATCAATGGCCTCACGGAAAGCGATTTCTACCTAGCAGCCAAGGCCGATCGAGAATTTGAGCCGTTTCGGGTTACCGCAAGTTAACCGCCACCCATCATGACGTTGCGAGGCAGCAGATGAGCGACAAGGCAGAGATCGCGCTCGTCAACATGCCGTTCAGCTACTCGAAGTATCCCTCGATTCAGCTTGGCACACTCTCCGCGCTGCTCAAGTCGCAAGGGATTCCCGTTGATTGTCACCATCTCAACGTCCGTTTCGCTCACAAGATCGGCGTGCCGCTGTACGAAATGATCTGCGAAAAGCGAGCGCTCTTCGGCGAGTGGCTCTTTTCGTACCTCCTGTTCCGCGACAATCCCAAGCGAGCCGAATATCCGCGGGTTTTCAAGCCGGTCTTCGAGCAGATTGCACAGCAGAGTGGACAGCCTGTCGGGTATTTCGAGGAGATGTCCACGCGCATCGCGCCACAGTTTCTGACTCAGGCCATGACGTCCATCGATTGGGGGCAATACAAGCTTGTCGGCTTCACCTCCACGTTCGATCAGAACGTGGCCAGCCTCACGATGGCGAAGTTGATCAAGGATCTCTATCCCAACGTCAAGATCGTCTTTGGCGGGGCAAACTACGATGGCGAGATGGGCATGGAGTATTTCCGGGCATTTCCTTTCATCGATCATGTTGTGGTTGGCGAAGGTGAAGAGACGTTCCCTGCGCTGGTTCGCCGTCTTCTTGATGCCAAGTCGGATGGCTATCCCGATGGTGTGGCCTATCGACAGGGCGATCAGATCCGCTTGACGCCGAACCAGTCTCTCTTTTCTGACTTCACGAAGACCGGCCCACCGGACTATGACGATTACTACCATCTGTTGGCTGAGCTGGGCGATGCGGCTCAGGGCCTTGATCGCATTCTGCTGTACGAAGGGTCACGCGGTTGTTGGTGGGGTGAAAAACACCATTGTACGTTCTGTGGATTAAACGCACAGAGTATGAAGTTTCGCGCCAAATCCTCCGAGCAAGTTGCGCAAGAAATGACCCATCTGTCTCATCGGTATGACACGGCTCGATTCCGCTTGGTGGACAACATCATTGATATGAAGTACGTCGAGAATCTCTTTGGAAAGTTTGCCGCAGACCATTGCGACCTGGACGTCTTCATCGAGACGAAGAGCAATCTCCACAAGAGTCAGATCCGGACGCTGGCTGTCGGAGGGGTCAAATGCATGCAGCCGGGATTGGAAAGTCTGAGTCTCAATCAGCTTCGCGCCATAGACAAGGGCGTCACGCCCATGCAGAACATCATCTGTCTCAAGTGGAGTTTCTATTATCGCGTGATGGTGTCCTGGAATATCTTGCTCGGATTTCCGGGAGAAACGAATGAGGATTACCAGCGCCAGATCGATCTGATTCCCTCACTGCTCCATCTGCAGCCACCCGAAGCCACAGGCAAGTTTTGGCTCGAACGCTTTAGTCCCTACTACACCAGGCCGCACGAGTATGGGATCCGCATCACCGGGCCTGGCATGGCCTATGAGTATGTCTATGATGGACGCCAAGTGGATCTGAAGAAGATCGCCTATGATTTCGAATACGAGTTGGACAACTGGCTGGTGGACCCGCATATCTATCAAGAACTCGTGACGGCCATTGAGGGTTGGCAACGGCTGCACAAGTCGAGCGATCGGCCGTTTCTGTATTACTCGAAAGCAATGGAATACGTCACGATTTATGATGGCCGGAATCCGAAAGCTCCGACGCGTCAACGATACGATGGAGTAGCTGCGCGCGTGATCGAACTGTGCAATGAAGCGGCGAAGAGTGTGGAGCAGATCCGTGTAGTGCTGGATGCGTTGAAGAAAGACCGAAGTATCGCCGAAGACGAACTCACCGCCGCGCTGGCCACCCTGACAAGTCGCCGTATTCTCTACGAAGAGAGAGGGAAATACTTCACGCTGGCGATTCCCGAGAATCCCTATCTGTAGTTCGGTGTGTTTGACTTGTTCACATCGAGAGTTTGTCTGCCACATTCCGCATTTGCACACCATGGACCAACGACGCCCCGCCGCGAATGGCGCAAGCAACATGCACGGCCTCGGTCATCTCTTCAACGTTCGACCCTTTTTCAAGCGAGGCCTGTGTATAGGCATCGATGCAGTAAGGACACTGCACGGTATGGGCCACGGCCAGCGCGATGAGAGCTTTCTCACGCTCCGTGAGGGCCCCTTCGGCAAACACGGCACTGTAGTAGCTCATGAACTTGTCCCAGAGTTCTTTATTGCCCTTCCCCACGTCTGAGAACTTCCCGAGATCATGCGAGTGGTAGTACGAATCCATACGAGCCTCCTGTATTGATTCAGAAGTTCCGCTGAGTGAGCTTGCGACAGAGAGTGGGAACGAAACGATCAGGCATGACCAGGGGGGTCAGGCTCCACATTCGAGAGGACTTCGGAAAATCGATTGCCGACAATGTCGGTCACTTTGGCCATGAGATCGTTCACTTCTTTCCACTCGTCGGGTAACAGATCCTGTTTCAACTGGGGATGAATAGCCCACTGGGCATCGACCTGTGTCCCTTGTCGACTGACGAGCACGCGGAGCAGTTCAACATCCCATGCGGCGGGCTCAGCGGTATTATCACCGGAAGGATTTCCGTTTGTCTGTCCAGACGGGGGTGTTGCGCGTGCCATGATCCAGGATCTCCTCGCGTGGTTGGTAGGTAAAAGCATACCCCATTGAAGGTCTCAATGTATATCAAGGAGTCCGGGAAAGCGTAGGCAGCATATAGCTTGGGGAATGAGAGGTGGGCTTGGGACAGGCATGAAGAATGCTCCGAAGAATGCTCCATGGTTCTACGTCGTCATGGGAGAGCTCCCTTCGTTGAGGACCGCCAGCATGGCCTGGTGGATGTGTCCATTACTTGCGACCAATTCTTGCCCATAGATCGAGAGATCGTTTCCTAGAAAGTTCGTGAGTTGTCCTCCAGCTTCACGCACCATCACTGAGCCCGCCGCCATATCCCATGGGTTGAGGCTCACTTCCCAGAAGCCGTCAAACCGTCCGGCCGCTACGTAACATAAGTCCAGCGCGGCTGATCCTGTTCGTCTCAGTCCTTGAGCCTTGAGTGCAAATTTCACAAAGTGATCGAGGTTATTCCTTGCGGCTTCACGAATGTCATAGGCGAAGCCCGTGACGAGGAGGCTGTTCTCGAGAGAGGAGGTGGAGGAGACGCGGATGGGTTGACCATTTAAATAGGCGCCACCGCCGTGCGTGGCTGTGAAAAGTTCATTCCGTGAGGGATCGAAGACCACGCCAAGGACGCAACGCCCTTCATATTCAAGTCCGATCGACACACAGTACGCAGGATATCCATGGGCGAAATTTGTGGTGCCGTCGAGTGGATCGATGACCCAAAGATAGGGTGATGGGGACCGTTCCACTCGTCCGCGCTCTTCAGCCAGGAATCGGTGGCGTGGGAACTGTTTGCGGATGCGATCGATGACGCACTGTTCTGCCGCGTGGTCTGCATCGGTCACAAGATTGATCCGATCCTTGTGCTCAATACGAAATCCTGATCGGACATAGTTCTGGAGGATAGCCCCAGCTTGTCTGCCCGCCTCTATGGCGGTTTCCAGCAAAACGTCGAATGAAAGTTGTTTGGAACAAGAAGGGGTTGTCACGCTGAATAATGATAGCACGAGACAGGCGTTAGTCAGATAGTCATTTCAGGAATGCCATGCTGTTCAAGAACCCTAAAATAGATGGTTGATGCCTTGCCTGAATCGAGTCGAAAAATGTAAGTTATTGAAAATACTCAGTTGATATATTTTACATTGTAGCTACAAGGCTTTTCATCATGATTCATACATTTCTTACTTGTGCGTAGCGGTCTCTCTATTAATACACATACATTATTCAATAATTAAAGCTTGACATAGATTAGAAGCAATGCTATAAAGCAAGCATGCTTCTTTGGAGATGCATGTGGAAGAATTAAAGGACATTCTTGTTGGTCTGGAACAGCGGATCAGCGCCTACAAGAACAGGTTTCAAGAGCTTGAGAAGAAGCGTCGTCGCCTTGACGACGAGATTGAGACCATTAAGAAATACCTCGAACTTGCTGAAACCCTCTATCGAGTCGAAGCAGACAAGGTCAAGCTAGCCAGTCTCTCCAACCAACTGATTACGGATGATCCCAAGGGCATCCGGTCTCTTCCGGTCATGGACGTGACCGATCAATCACGCGAAATTCTTCTGGGACGGAGTAAGTATGTCAGAAAGAGTGTGCCAGAAGCGGCCTACGAGATTCTTCGCGAGTCCAATCGGGCGATGCATGCCAAGGAGCTTGTGCAACGTCTGGTGGAGGGTGGTTTGCAAATCAAAGGGAAGACCCCTCTGACCTCAGTCGCGACCTCACTGAAGCGCGATAAGCGATTTAGGAAAGTTGGCCCGAACACGTTTGAAGCCTTGGACGACATGCTGATTCAGGCAGTGTAGAGATCAAGTGACTACAACCTAACACGAACGACGAAGGGGGGTGAGACTCTTGGCAACGAAGAAAGCAGCAGCGAAGAAGAAGAAGAAGTAGTCCCCGCCATGGCTTATACGCCGAGGGTGAGGCTACTCACTCTCGGCGTAAGTTTTCCGCATCTCCACTCACAAATGAGAACAGCGCCTTACCGATCTGGTAAGCGTACATCATTCCAATAATCAGATAGTGGATCTTTATGAAGCCTGAAGTGCAACGGCTGGCTGGAGACGAGACCTGCTTGGGGTGGGTCGGTTCTCTGCAGCGAGAGGCTCCGCATTGAGGAGCACCCACTTCTCTGGCTGTTCGAGGATTTGCTGAACCAGCCTGGTGTGGAGGGCATGCCCAGATCGCTCTGCCACGATGTGGCCGATGAAGGACATCCCGAGAAGGGAGAAGTCGCCAATAAGGTCGAGTACCTTATGACGCACAAATTCATTGGGAAACCGTAGGCCTGATTCATTGACGATGCCGTCTTCCGACAGCACAACGGTGTTGTCTAAGGTCCCACCTTGACCGAGCCCACGAGCCCACAGCGCCTGGACCTCATGGAGAAACCCAAATGTCCTGGCCTCGGCGATATGGTTCTCAAAGGCGCTCACAGAGCAATCATGCACATATGTCTGGGTCTTAATAAGCGGATGGTCGTACTGAATCGAGTACGTGATACGAGGTGTGGCTGATGGCTCAATCCGCACCCGCTTCGATCCTTCTGAAACCTCAAGCGGCGCCATGATCTTCAAATAGGGCCGCTTACGGCTCTGCGCGACCACGCCGACAGATTGGATCAAGCGAACAAATGGGGCGGCACTCCCGTCCATCACCGGCACTTCGCCAGCCGTCACATCGATATACACGTTATCAACTTCAAGTCCTGACAAAGCCGCGAGCACGTGCTCAATGGTCTTCACCTGGAACCCGTTTCCACTGATAGCTGTGCAGAGCTCGGTCGGGACTCGATGTTCAATCGAAGCAGAAAGGAAAGCCCCTGCATTGCCGTTTCGGTTGACGAAGACGACGCCGGTGTCCGGGGGAGCTGGCCCCAGCGTGACCGTGACAGGATGGCCAGAGTGAAGCCCAATACCCGAACACATCACCTGGGCTGCTAGAGTCCGTTGATTCCGCACAAACCCTCCGTTACACAAGTTGACAACCGGACTCTGAACACAGCAACTCATATGCCAGTAAAATTACGCCGCAAGTATATGATTTATAGCTGGTAATAGTGAAAACGACGAACTTGACGTTGTGTTGTAAAAAACACAACTGTGGATATTTATGGAAAAACCATGGCCCCAAGTCGAATGTAGCTCTACTGGTGTGGCCTGCCAAAATAGTTATAGGCAACGCGTCAGTTGACCATCTGGAAACCCGAGCACTTACGGCAGAGCGCGAGAATGAAAGATTGCGTTAACGTTAAGTTGTAGACTATCGTAGCTGACGAATTTGGAAAGAGTCTGAGTCATTACAATAAAGTTTTAGGCAAATTTTTGCTTTCTGCGGGATCCGATGATCCAGGCGTCATGCGAGATTTCTTCAGAGGATCATTCTCTTCGAGTGCGCTGCCTAATTCCACTCTAGAAGTCTGTCGGACTCAGGATTTTGACTCAACTTTCGGCGCCTCGGCAAGCGAACGCTGACGTGTTGGCGTTTCAAATTGTTGAAATGGGCACCTGGCAACAATAGGGAGCGGATTGTTCGCGTCGCCAGCTCCCTCAGCACGCGTACCTGCTGCCTTTTTCTCTCATGACGCCCTGTTCAATACGCTCATACGCTTCAGGTTCCACGCCAAGGCGACCAGATTCCATTCGTGGTGAACGTTTTCCACACCATGCCACAGACACTGCCGGAATTTCATCACATGCTTGATCACGCCGAACACCGGTTCTACCGTCTGCTTGCGTAATGCGTAATCCGCTCGGCCCGCGCGTGTCTTCAACCGATGCGCCATCTGTGTAACCCCATCGGCATCCTCCGCCAGCGGGGCCGGTTCCATCCAGCGCGCCAATCGCGCAGGATAATGGGCTTCCCGTCCCCTCGCAATCAACGGCTCGATTCCCGCTTCCATGCACGCATTCACATTGGCCGCACCGAAGAACCCGGTATCGGCTGACAGTTGTTTGGGCCTGCCCAGTTCGGCCGCGTGCGACTTGAGCGTGGCCAGCATCGGTTTGATCTGCTCCTTGTCGTTGCACGCCTGCGTCACGCCGGTGGCGACAATCAGCAGGCTGTCGGCATCGACCACACACTGGCCGTTGTAGCACTGCTCAACACCCCCGCCCGACACCTTCATGATGCGCGAGTGTTCATCCGTCAGACTGATCTGGTCCTTGTCTTGTGGTCCCGTGGCCGGCGGCTCGGGACCTGTGCCGCGCGGCCTCTTTCCCGCCTTGCGTTGCGCGTCCCGACGGGCGGTCGTGGCGTCAAATTCGGCCTGTTGGGCCGCATCACGCTCGCGCGCACATGCTGCCAGCTTGCGTTTGGCATCACCCAGCGCGGCTAGCCGTTCTTCTCGCCGGGCAATCTCCTGCGGCACGTTCAGCCCATCGGGCACGTGCTTGCCATCTTCGCGTTCAGCCAATGCCAGCACCTGCTTGACCTCGTCCTGCAGCCATTTCTCGATCTTCACCAGATGCCCCCACGATCGTGCACGGTGCTTGCTGGCATTGGCTGTGATCTTGGTGCCGTCCACGCTGATCTGGCCCACCTTGAGCATCCCCATTGCACGCGCCAGTACCAGCACTTGGACAAAGAGCTGTTCCAGCTGGGCGCAAGATGCTATAGCCCAGGAAACTCACGGGGGAAAAACTGTCGAGCTCCCGGAGGACAAGCGCTAGGCGGAAGGAGGAAAGGCCTCGCAAGGTGCGGCCTCTAAGGAATGCGTTATCTCCTCCATCGTGATCACGACACGTGATTGTTGCAGCCCTAACCGATCGGGTAATTCAAAGACCTGCAGCACCACTGGTTGGTCTTGTCCCACAAGCAGTCGTCTCGCTTCAAGCGGTTTCTGATCGCGATTCGTGATTCGGCTTTCGAGCGACTTCAGCATCTCGTCGAACAGGTGAGCGATTGAAGCTGGAAGGGCACCATCTGTTGCATGACCATTTTCCAGTCGGTTAAGTACCTTGAGGAAATGATACGCAGCCTGATTCGCGTACAAGACCCTGCATGTCGAGGAGAACACCATGATTCCTAAACTGGTACGTTGCTCCGTGAGAGCCCGGCTGCAATGCCCGGAATCGCCGCCGTTATGTGACACAATCACAATCTTCCCATGCTGTGACACATGCGAGCCTTGTACGCTGAACTCAACGCAATTTGAGAGCAAGGACGCGAGACTCTCTGTCATACCACGCTCCTGTCTTTGACCGGCCACCAGGCCGGTTCATGCAATGTGTACAGATACACTCATGACTTGCCGGCGAGAATCCACTGCTCGCCTGAAGCCAGTCTTCCACGTGCTATCCGTCCTCACAGCCCCGTTGCTCGTACAGCTGGTAGGCCACCACGGCGATGCGTGCAGGGACGTCATCCGATGGGCCTTCTGCCGACAATCCAACGGATAGCGCCATGGGAATCACGGGATCGTGCACCGGCGTGACTATTGTGGACTTGCGTCGCGGTTCTGATGCAGCACGCAGCTTCATCGGTCGGTCCTCCATGTTCATGCTACAGGCTGGCCGGTGCCCCGCCCTCATAGATCACAGGGGAGATCGGCGCAAAGGGTCGACTCAGACAGGCCAGGGGAAAGGCCGGTTGTCGGCCAATCTGGCGGAGGGTGTGGGTAATCCGTTCGGGCTTACCCCAATTACTCCAGAGCACTCCGGTCATCT
Organism: Nitrospiraceae bacterium; assembly: GCA_023248355.1. Taxonomy (GTDB): domain Bacteria; phylum Nitrospirota; class Nitrospiria; order Nitrospirales; family Nitrospiraceae; genus Nitrospira_D. The sequence goes on along the minus strand of JAHFES010000004.1, from coordinate 7,275 downwards.
CGATGACCGCAGCTCGGTCAGGCACACGCCGGAGTAACTCGGAGGAGAAGTGGTGGGCCGGCATATCATGATAAATCTCATCGAGGGTGCGCACTTCCTGCGGGGTGCCGATTGCCGCACCGAGCCGTTCAAAACGCGCCATGAGGTCAGGGAAACAATGCCACCCGAGCTGCCACAGCGTTTCTGCCTTGGCCGCCAACACAGAGGTGTTCCACAAGGCCCCTCCGGCCAACGCCGCATCGGCTTGGGCAGCGGTCGGTTTGTCCACGAACGAGCCGACAGCCCGGATCTGGTGCTTCGCGGACCCGTCGAGCTTTTCACCGGGCGTAATCCACCCATAGTCCAACTCAAGACGATCCGGGGAAACGCCAAGGAATACCAGCCGGTCCGGGAGCCGCTCGACCGTCCACACCGCCCGCTGGACCGAGTCGAGAAACCGATGCTCGGGATACACAAAATGGTCTGAAGGATAGATCACCACGGTCGCCTGGGGATTTCTGGCTCTGATGTAGGTCAACGACAAATAGATTCCGGCGGCCGTCTCGCGATTCTTCGGCTGCAGCAGCACCGTGCCGCCAACCCGTCCTTCCAGCTGGGACCACGCCTCTCGCCGATGCTCGCGGGCGACGAGGGTCACGATATGCTCCTGTCGGCACAATCCGGAGGCCCGGTCCAACGTATGCTGGAATAACGATCTCTCCCCGACAAAAGCGCAATACTGTTTCGGCTTGGGACGACCCAGCCAGCGCTGAATGAAGCCCCGGATGCGACCGCCGTCGCCGCCGGCCAAAATGATCGACCAGATCGGGTTAAACATCTGTGAATCCATCATGCATGCCCCCTCTCCATCCCCGGCCGATGAATCGCGCCCTGCGGTGACGCCAGGAAGTCCCGGTAGTACGAGAGACATCCCGGGCAGTACGTGTGAGAAAACATGACCTCCCTCGGCTTCAGCATGTACTTGGCCATATAGATTTTGAACTCCTGCCAGATCCCCATGCCTGGTTCGGTCCCCACGTCGTCGCGGACCTTCTCGCAGAAACAGCACATTGCCACCAACTGTTTCATAGCTCCTCCCTTCGATGGTCCGCCCCGTCATGTCGCCGCCATTTTCCTTAGCATTCGACAGCGCAGGGCTTTGTCGGTCGTATGCGTGTCACTCGGGCGCCAAATCGCGCTTGTTTCTTGCGAAGATTGGGTTGCCTTGCACCGCGCTTACGATTTATGAGAATCACCAGATCAATGATGTCTCCGCAGGGGATACAACGAAAAGCAGATGACCAGTCACTCCCTTTCCCACCGCCCCAGTCGCGCAGCTCTTCTTGTGTCATCAGGCCTTGGCAGCGCTTACAGATCATGAGGGCTTTGCTCCTCTCGTGGGTGGAAACTCAGATCGGCCGGGCCGGACACGAGGTCACAGGCGACAGCACCGCCGGCGGGCGCTTGTTCAGAGGGCGGCCTGGTCGAGCCGATCAACACTTCGTAATGGAAACGGCCTGGATGACGAAGTACAAGCTGCCCCTCTCGGCTGAGTTGGTCAACGACGGTGAAGATCTCACTCCAGGAAAACTGGGGCAGCCGGTCGAGCAGGGTTTCGAGCGTGCAAGGACCTTGCTGCATCAGCTCCGATCGAATGGCCGACTGGATGGTCGCCGTTCTCATCATGGGATATTCCTTTCCGATGCCCGACCGCTCGGACATCCGAACGGTCTCACCGGCCTGTTCACAGTGAAGAGACATTCAAAGAAAATGACATGAGAGACTGCACGGATGGGAGTTATAGCGGAGGCGCCCGGATCACACTATCGGCGGAACAACGATTGTGGTGTCGTTAAGTCTTGTCCGTCGTTGTCCTAATCGGAACGACAAGGGGACGGGCCACATGGCGGGTGACAGACCAGGCGAGCGGCTACTCGATCCCGTGCTCTACTGCGTAGCGCATGAGTTCGGCGTTGTTCTTGAGGTGGAGTTTCTCCAGAATACGGGCGCGGTAGGTACTGACCGTGGTCGTCCCGAGATGTATGCTCTCGGCGATTTCTGAGACGGTCTTCCCTGAGGCGAGGAGACGCATCACTTCGAATTCGCGATCCGACAGCAGTTCATGCGGTGTCTGTTCATCGCCTCGGTGAAGCAGGTGCACCAGCTTTTCACCGAGCGACGGGCTCACGTACTGCCCGCCCGTCAGCACTTTCTTGATGGCCGTCACGAGTTCCTCCGGCGCGCTGGCTTTCGTCAGATACGCGTTTGCCCCGGCCTTAAACATGCGGACGGCGTACTGATCCTCTGGGTGCATGCTCAGCATAATCACCGGCAGCGACGGACGTTCACGCTTCACCTGCATGAGCGCGTCGGCTCCTGTGGTACCAGGCATGCCGATATCCAGAATGACGACATCCCACTTCTTGTGCCGGACCAACTGCAGCAGGTCGTGGGCGTTGGCGCATTCTCCGACTGTGACGGCTCCCAGGCCGTCTGACAGCAAGTCCTTGACCCCGCGTCGGAAGAGCGAATGATCGTCGGCAATCAGAATGTTCAGCATCAGAATCCAGTGTATTTGGTTTTTCTAGTTTATTTAGTTTCTTTTGTTCGCCGGATGGCCCTGGTGCGTTTGGCCCAAACCAAACAAACCAGATAAACCGTCGCGGCTTAAGTCAACGGCAATCGCAATGTCACCGTCGTCCCCTTCCCTGGCCAGCTGGCAATCTCGATCCGGCCGCCGAGACTCCGCGCGCGCTCGCGCATACCCAACAGACCCAACGAGGCCGAATCAGTGAGAGTTTCTACTGGGATCCCCTGCCCATCATCTTGAATTTCGAGCAGCAGCTCGCCGTTCACCTCTTCCACCAGCACTCGGACAGACGTCGCCTTGGCATGGCGCGCGACATTCGTGAGCGCCTCCTGGCAGATCCGGAACGCGGCCGTGGCGTGTGAGCGATCGAGGTGAATTTCATCCTGCGACGCTTCGCAGGAACACCGTGTCCCGCTCCGCCGTTCGAAGTCCTGGCATTGCCATTCAATTGCCGCCACCAAACCGAGATCGTCCAAGATACCGGGCCTTAGTTCCGCCGCCAGATGCTGGACCGAGACAATCGTCGAATCCACTTCGGTCATCATCGAGCGGACCTTCTCCTCCATCTTCTCGCGGGGAAATAGCGGCTCTCCCATCAATGACTGCAATCGGGCCAGATCCAACTTCAGACAGGTCAATCGGACGCCAAGCTCATCGTGCAGTTCCCGGGCAATCCGGGTCCGTTCTTCCTCCCGCACGACATCCAGCCTCCGCGAGAGGGTGCGCAGCTCGCCCAAGGTCCGTTGCAACCGTTCCTCCGCCTGCTTACGCTCGGTGATGTCTTCGATGGTCCCTTCATAATAAAGCACCGCGCCCCGGTCGTCCCGCACCGCCCGCACAGATTCTGAGAGCCAGATCGTACTGCCGTCTTTCCGGTACACCTCATATTCAAATCCTTGGACGACGCCTCGCAATTCCAATAGACGCATCAACTCCGTGCGGCACTCTGAATCGACGTAGACCTCGTGCGCGATGTCCCTGACGCTGTGTATCAAGTCCTCCGGTGAGTCATATCCATACATACGTGCCAGCGCCGGGTTGACGCTGAGGTAGCGGCCGCTCGGCGTCGACTGGAAGATGCCCTCTACGGCGTTGTTGAAGATGCTGCGGTATTTCTCTTCGGCCTGTCGCAGCGCTTCTTCCATCTTTTTGCGATTCGTGATGTCGGTCGTGATCCCGCAGAGGGCGTATGGTTTCCCGTCTCCCTTGTGCAGCGGAAATTTGAACACAATGCTCGTATGAAGGCCGTCATCGTGGAGCGCGACTTCCTCGAATTCGAGCGGAACTCCGGCCGCGAGTACCTTGAGGTCATTGGCACGAAACGCGGCGGCTTGCTCCGGCGGAAAGACCTCCTCGTCCCTCTTGCCCACGATTTCCTCGCAGGTAATATGGAACGTTCGTTCGAACTGGCGATTGACATGCAGATAGCGGCCCTCAAGATTCTTGAGGAACACCAGCCCCGGGCTGTTATCGAGGATGGCGCGGACCCGCGCTTCACTTTCCGACAGTTCTTTCTCCGTCCGCTTGCGTTCGACGGCGTAGCGCAGGGATCGCCGCAGGAGGGAGCCTGTCACCTCTCCCTTGACCAGATAGTCCTGCGCCCCGGCCTGGAGTAACTGCACCCCCAACGCTTCATCATCGAGACCGGTCAGGACGACGATCGGAATGCCCTGCGCCGCGGCACGCATTCGGACCAGCGTGTCGGCCCCGTGGCTATCGGGAAGCGAGAGATCCAGCAGCACAGCATCAAAGTGTGCTTCAGCCAAACGCTCAAGCCCCCTCGAGAGCCGGTCTGCCTGCGTGATCTGAAACCGGCAGGCGCTGTCTTCTTTCAGATATTCCTGCAGCAGCCGGATATCACCGGGGTTGTCTTCAACCAGCAGTATTCGCATGCGCCTCACTCACGCCGTATGGTTCTTCCCATTCTTCGGCAGCACCACGATTCCGAGCCAAAAGCCCTCGATCGATTTCACCACCGTGATGAACTGCTCCAAATCCACCGGCTTGGTAATGTAACAATTGGCGTGGAGGTGATAACTCTTCAACACATCTTGTTCATCCTGGGAGGTGGTCAGGACCACCACGGGGATGCGCTTCAATTTGTCATCGGCCTTGATCTCGGCCAGCACTTCACGGCCGTCTTTCTTGGGAAGGTTCAGGTCGAGCAGGATGAGGTGCGGACGTGCGGCCTTGGCATACTGCCCCTGTCGCCGCAGAAAGGCCAATGCCTCGACACCATCTTTGAGCACGGTCAGGTGATTGATCACTTTGGCCTCTTTCAAGGCTTCCATGGTCAGGCGAACATCACCAGGATTATCTTCCACCAACAAAATCTCAACCGGTCTCACAAGTTCCGGAACGGACATCGTGCCTCCTCATTAGCGTGACGAGTCAACAGCGACCCGCGTCATCCGTCTCTCCTCACATCTTGGCTCTCACCAATCACCCGTCACTCATCACTCCTCGCCGGCAGCGTGAAATGAAAGGTTGCCCCCTGACCTGTCTGTGATTTCACCCAGATTCGTCCGCCATGGCGTTCAACAATCTTCTTGCACATCGCCAGGCCGATGCCGGTGCCGGGATATTCTTCTCTGTTGTGCAGGCGCTGAAAGATGACAAAGATACGCTCGGCATACTGAGGGTCTACCCCGATGCCATTATCGCGGACGGAGAATAGCCATTCATGGGTCCGGCGTTCGGCCGACACATAAACCCTGGGGGGCTCCTCTCCGTGAAACTTGATGCCGTTGCCGATCAGGTTCTGAAAGAGTTGACCCAGTTGTCCGCCGTCCGCCATCACTGTGGGGAGGGGACCGTGGGTGACTACCGCCCGGCTCTCTTCGACAGCTAACCGTAAATTGCTGAGCACCTCCTCCAGGAGCACATTGCAATCCACCCGTTCAAAGATTTTGCCTTGCGTGGTCATACGCGAGTACGCCAAGAGGTCATTGATCAGCCGTTGCATGCGGCTGGCACCGTCTACCGCGTAGCCGATGAACTCATCCGCATCGGCATCGAGTCTCCCTTTGTAACGTTTCGCCAAGAGCTGCGTGTAACTGGCCACCATCCGCAATGGTTCTTGTAAGTCATGCGAGGCCACGTACGCGAACTGCTGCAAATCTGAATTGGAGCGCACCAGTTCGGCTACTGTTGCCTCCAGCTCCTGCTGGGTCTGACGCAGGGCACGGCTTTCCTGCACCAACCGCCACGACGTCCACACGCCGAAACCGGTCAGCGGAGCGACGACGAGGAACCCAATGAGGCCGACCGTCCAGATCAGTCGGTTGATCGGAGCATAGGCATGCTCCCGATCCAAGCGAACCAACACGGTCCAGTCGAATCCAGGAAAGTTGCTGTAGCCTCTTGTTCTTGCATACCCGGTCACCACAGGAATCTGCCGGCGCTGGTGCAGTTCTTCCACAAAGCCGGGCTTGTCACGATCCTCGGCTGCTCTTCCTGCAGAAGGCGGTTCTATCTTCGACGGATTGCTGTTCATCCCCGTCGGTTGGTTCTTCTCGATGATGACCACTCCTCGACGATCCAGCAGCAACCAGTCGTGGGCTTCTTCTCCGTATTGCAGCTTCCCTTCCTGCTCAAGAATGGCTCGCAGGTTCTCGAGCGGGACCCGGCTCGTCACCACTCCACGAAAGTCTCCCTGTGGCCCATAGATCGGAGCCGAGAACCCCACCACCATGAACCCTTCTGACTCTGGTGAAAGTTGAGCCTCCCCCCAATATACCTGCCCTGTCTGCCGCACCATCTCAAACCAGTCTCGCTGATTGAGGCCCAGGCTACCCTTTGCCGAACCCTCTTTCGTCCCACCTTTATCTTGCGCGGAAAACAAGTCGGTCGCCGCGACGATTCGACCGGTCGCATCGGTGGCCCCTATCCAGGAGTAGTACCAGTACAGTTTCTTGTATTGCAGCAACCTCTGTGTCTTCTCGTCCGGTTTGCCCTCTAATAGGACTCGGTCATTCGCAAACACCTGGATATCACCGAAGCGTTCAAACAGGACGCGATCGAGCGTGTCCGCGACCCTAGCCGCCGTTCTGGCCAGGTCTACTCCTCTCTCATGGACCAGCACGGCTCTCAAAGAGCCCAACGCATGCAGGCCCAGCCCAACCGCGATCGCAAAGCAGAGCAGCAGCACGACTGGAAGTGAGGCTGTAGACAATCGCCTTCTGTTCACCGCCGCGGTCTTTTGCGCGTTCACTTCATTGCCCGGTATCTCCACTCAATCCAGCCTTGCTCCCGACTAGAGGAGGGTGGAAACATTTATGGGTACCTGTGAGGGATTTGTCGTGGCAAAGACCTGGCGGCAGCGAGGACGGGCACCAATGTCGGATGCTCAGAGGAAGCGCGGGGCAAGAAGGATGAGAGCGGAGGGAAAGGACAGCTGTGCCGGTGGATCTCGCACAAAGTCCGCATGCCAGTTCTCAGCTAACCCATAGCCATCGCACTCGAATACCACAAAGCGGCAAGAGGATAGCAGGCTTCAAGGGTCAACACAATAGATCGAATCGCGGCTGTGCATCCATATGAGATCCGGGGACCTATGACCTGGATTTGCAAACGGAGTATAATGCAAGCCTACCGTCGACCGTCATGATCAGCGTGGAGTCGTGGTCATGAGACACCTCCCAACCATCGTCACATCGTCACCGAGCAGTCCTCTGTCCCTTTCACCCACCCGCCAGCGACCTCCG
>JAHFES010000046.1:17871-19668 GCA_023248355.1 Nitrospiraceae bacterium | reverse complement strand
GGCGCCAATCTCGATCTTCTGTGGCATATGCGAGCTCCCTCAATCGTAGAGGTGGATAGTCAGTACGTCGACCCGCCATGGATATCCTTACATACCCTCTTACGGATGGGCAAGGTGAGTGGATGGGGTGAGGAAGGAGGTGCCCGGGTGATTCAGGTGGCGAGTGGATTGCGTTCCTGCGGAGCGCTGATGAGCCTTGACCTGAGGCCAACTATCTCACTACAGTCCGTGCCAATGATCCGACGCATCCAATTCGAGGGGATTCACAATTGTTTTTCCGCAGCCTATTAGTGCAAGGCTTCCCGACATGCTCAGGTTTTGGACTTGCTGTCGAACTATCGGCGACTTGGCTCGCAGGCTGTGTGCATAGGTCGCTCCTTTCATTCCCTCTGCGCATCCATTAAGATAGGCCTCTAATTTTTCTGATCTGTGAGGCGCTTCCATTTGAAGGCTAAGACGATTTTTTCCTGCCAAGCCTGTGGACATCAGGCGCCCCGATGGCTGGGCCGCTGCCCTGATTGCGGCGGTTGGAATACCATGAAAGAAGAGCGGCAGGCCCCGACCGGTAAGGGCCGGCCTGTGGCCATGAAGACGGCTCAGGCTAAGGCCACGCCGATTGCCGACATTGAAGTGGTCGGCGAGGATCGTCAGCTCACTCGGATCAGTGAGTTTGATCGGGTCCTGGGCGGGGGTGTGGTTCCCGGCTCCGTCATTTTGATCGGTGGTGATCCCGGCATCGGCAAAACCACGCTGTTGCTGCAGGCGTTGCCTCGACTCGCCTCCAAGGAAGGGCCGGTCCTGTATGTGTCCGGGGAAGAATCTCCTCGCCAGATCAAGATGCGTGGGCAACGGCTGGGCATCGAGCATCCCAATCTGCTGATTCTTGCCGAGACCTCGCTCGAACAAATTCTGAAAACCGTGCAAGAGATTCAACCGGCTGCGCTCGTCGTCGACTCGATTCAAACGGTCTATACGGAACAAATCACGTCGGCGCCCGGGAGCATCAGTCAGGTGCAGGAAGTCGCCGGGCAGCTCATGTCATTTGCGAAGCGGGCGGGAGTGCCGGTCTTCATCATCGGGCATGTGACGAAAGAAGGGGCGATCGCCGGCCCGCGGCTGCTCGAACATATCGTCGACACCGTGCTCTATTTCGAAGGCGATAAAGGCCACAGCTATCGGATCCTTCGCGCCGTCAAGAATCGCTTTGGCTCGACCAACGAGATCGGTGTATTTGAGATGAAGGATGGCGGGCTCGAAGAAGTCAGCAATCCGTCCGAGCTGTTTCTGGCCGAGCGGCCGCAACGCAGCACCGGTTCGGTTGTGGTGTCGAGCTTAGAGGGGACGAGGCCGATTCTGGTCGAACTGCAGGCCTTGGTGTCGTCTACCAGCTACGCTATGCCGAAACGAGTAGCCAACGGCGTGGAACTGAGTCGGGTCTCGCTGTTGCTTGCTGTGATGGAGAAGCGACTGGGCATGCATCTGTCCGGGCAAGATGTGTATGTCAACATCGTTGGTGGCATGCGCATTGATGAGCCGGCGATCGATCTTGGAATTGTCGCGGCGGTGACATCCAGCCTGCGCGAGGTGCCGATCGAGCCGGGGCTGTTGGTATTGGGCGAGGTGGGGCTAGGCGGGGAAGTCCGTGCGGTCAGCCAAGTGGAGCTGCGTATTCGCGAAGCCGCGAAGATGGGATTCAAGCGGTGTCTGTTGCCGGAACGGAATCTGGCGAAGCTTGATCCTATCGAAGGCATGGAGTTAGTCGGTATTCAAGAAGTCCGTGAGGCATTGGATGTGGTG
>JAHFES010000046.1:0-17771 GCA_023248355.1 Nitrospiraceae bacterium | reverse complement strand
AGCCGCGAAGATGGGATTCAAGCGGTGTCTGTTGCCGGAACGGAATCTGGCGAAGCTTGATCCTATCGAAGGCATGGAGTTAGTCGGTATTCAAGAAGTCCGTGAGGCATTGGATGTGGTGCTTGCCTAGGCGCAATGTGAAATGAAAAATTCAAAATGCAAAATGGACGGTCGGGCTAATTTTACATTTTTCATTTTACCTTTTGCATTGGCTTTGCTGGCCGGCTGCACGTCCGTGGCGCCGCGCGAAGAAGCCCCGCTGAAGCAGGCGACGGCGGAGGAATTAACGACGCTCCTGCGCCAGCGGGAGGCGGCCATCCATTCGATGAAAGGCCTCTTCAGTGCGAAGGTGCGAGGCGGGCTCATTCCCATCACGTCACGGATGGAGGGCGCGGTCTACTATCGCCGCCCCAATGCTCTGCGGCTCAGGGGGTTTACCTCGATCGGGAGTGAGTTGTTTGAGTTTGTCCAAGCGGGTGATCTGTACAAGCTGCGTCTGCCAATGATGGGACGAGTCTTGACCGGTCGTCAGTCGGAGATGGGTGAGATGGGCAAGTTCGCGCGTCCGTTCCAGTTGAGCGTCTGGGCAATGGGCGGCGTACTGGGTACCGGCACGATTGGAAAAGGCGAAACGGTCAAGCTGGTGGAAGACGGAGGTCGGTATCGGCTGGATGTTTATGCGGCGGGGGAGGGTTCGGTAGAGGGATCGGTCGTGGCGCGCCGCTTATGGTTCGACCGTCGAACGTTGTTGGTGGTGCAGGAGGATCGACTCTCGCCCAGCGGTGAGGTGGACGCCACTATTCAGTACGAAGATTTCAGATTGATTGATGACCCAGAGCTCGGATCGTCCCAGACGAAGGCCGGCGGCGCTCCACGATTGCTCCGTCCATTCAAGATTTCTCTCGAAGACGGCCATGGGCAGGGGAGCGTGCAGGTCACCTTCCATGAGATGCTCCCTAATCAGGTGATGAAGACCGAGGACCTCGGGCACGTGTCGTAAGCATTCATGAAACTCTTAGCAGTTGAAACGGCCACGTCGTGGCAGAGTGTCGCGATTCTGGAAGATGATCGTGTTTTGGCGCGGTACGATCAGGACGCTGCTGGATTACATGGCAAGCTGCTCTTACCCGCGATCGATCAGCTTTTCACCCAGACAGGATTGCGGCTCAGGGATCTCGATGGCTTGGCTTGTTCCATCGGTCCCGGGTCCTTTACCGGCATCCGCGTGGGCGTGGCGACCTGTTTGGGACTGCGGGCTGCGACCGACCTTCCCCTGGCGCTTGTGCCCACATTGGAAGCGATGGCGTGGAATGCTCAATCGGCTGCCCTTCCTGTCTGTCCCGTGTTGACCAGCCGCAAAGGGGAAGTGTACTGGGCGATCTTTCGCTGGACGCACGATGGCCGATTGGAACGCGTGCTGGCCGAGCATGCCGGGGCGCCACAGGCTTTGGCTCGAAGTCTGACAGAGGAGACGATGCTCTTCGGTGAGGGATGGTCAGTCATGGAGTCGGAGATCCGATCTGCGCTTGCTCCATCCTTCTCCATCTCCGTCGGGCCGGAGGCAGCCACCAGGCCATCTGCCGTCGCCGTCGGAATGCTTGGCCGCCAACGGTTGCAACACGGTGAGATCGCCGGGGCTCAGGTCTCTCCACTATATGTTCAGCGGGCCGAAGCCGAGCTAAAGTATGAACAATCAGGCGGCGTCTCGCCGGTTGCGCGCCGCCAGGAACGGGTGGCGAAGAAAGCCGCCGAGCGGTTGGCGAGAGGGCGTCGAGGGAAAAGCCAGCCTGTCCGAACGAGGAAATTCAATGGCTAACGAATTCCTGATCGTTCCGGCCACAGCGGAGATGTTACCCGAGATTCTTCGCTTGGAGGAGGCTTGCTTCTCAGCCCCCTGGACGCGCAAAATGCTGGAGGCTGAGCTGACCGGCAATCAGTTTGCGCACTTCCTGGTGGCCATGGAGCAAGAGGGAACAGAGGCCTCCTCCGGGACGGTTGTCGGATATCATTGCTTCTGGATCGTGTTTGAAGAGCTTCGACTGATGAATCTGGCTGTCAGCGAGTCGATGCGGAGGCGAGGGATTGGACGGGCGCTCGTGACCGAGGCCCTCCATATGGGTCTGGCACAGGTGGCGACGCGGGCAGTCCTCGAAGTGCGGGCCTCGAACAAGGCGGCAAGCACCCTCTACCAGCGAATGGGTTTCGTTCAGATCAGCACACGCCCCAAGTATTACACCAACCCTGTCGAAGACGCTGTTCTCATGGAAATGGAGCCGCTTGTCTTAAATTCAGGAGCGAGACACGATCGCATCCCTGTTGCCGGAGGTGGATCAATCCCAGCGTACTAACCTAACCCAGGAGGTGTAGCATGTTGACGGAAGACGTCATAGCAGAGCGGCTTCGCCAATCGGACACGGCATTCCGGGAACTGGAAGAGTCCCACCAACGCCTGGATAACGAGCTGAATGAGTTGCAGAGACGTCACGTGCTGACGCCAGCAGAAGAACTCGAAAAGAAACGGATGCAAAAGGCAAAGTTGGCGAAGAAAGATAAGCTCGCGGAGTTGATTCGCGTCTATCGCAAACAAGGGTTACAGCCCGCCGCACAGTGAAGGAGTTGGCCAGCCGCCGGCGAGGCCGGTGGCTGGGTCCGTTGCCATGGCCCAGATGATCAATCCGCTTGCCGCCCATATCCACACCGTCAAGCGGCGATTGATCATCATCGGCGCCACGATCCTCGCTGCGCTGATCCTCACCTTTGCATTTTCGACCGAGATGGTCGCCTGGCTGAACCGGCCGTTTCCAAATCAACTCGTCTTTTACGGACCGACGGAAGCCTTGTTTGCCTCGATCAAGGTGTCGTTTCTGGCGGCGATCATCCTCAGCCTGCCCGTCATTTTTTATCAGTGCTGGAAGTTTGTCGAGCCGGCCTTGTTGCGCAAGGAGCAGCGCTGGGCCATCCCGCTCTTCCTGCTGGCCGGAGGCCTCTTCACGCTGGGCCTCGTGTTTTGCAATCTCGTGATTCTGCCGCTGGTCATCGACTTTTTCGTCAGCTTTGGACTCGATCGGGACATCACGCCACAGTTGAGTGTCGGGACCTATATCGATTTCAACGTGAAGTTCCTGCTGATTTTTGGCTGTGCCTTTGAATTGCCGCTGGCCATGACCTTGCTGGCGATGGCGGGGGTGGTGTCGGCGCAGGTGTTTGCGCGCTATCGGAAGCATGCGATCCTCCTCTGTCTCATCGTGTCGGCCATCGTCACGCCGGATGCGACGCTCTTTACGATGCTCCTCATGGCGGTGCCGATGATGGCGCTGTACGAAATCGGGATACTCGGCGCCCGCCTGTTTGGACGCAAGCAGGAAAACGGCGGCATCGATTTGCCGCTCGATCCGGATCTGCCCATGGGCACGGCGGGAACCAGAGTGCGATGATACAAGAGGGAGCGACGATGCGCAGGATGCAGAGCATGTTGTATGCGGGTCTGATCTGGGGCTGCCTGATGAGTGCCGCCGGCGCGGAAGCTCCGCCTGCCCCCGGCGTTCCTAAGCCGCATGCGCAAGCACCGGCGTCAGGAGAAGCGGCCATGCCCGGGCCGTTAGATCAAGAGCCCGCAAGCGTGCAAGCCCTGGCGATGGGGGGAAAGGGAACCCTCTATGCCGGCTCCTTCGGCCATGGGATTTTCCGGACGGTCGATCGAGGCGCGACCTGGGCTCCGGTCGGGAGCGGCGTGACCGATCCCTTCATCTTGAGCCTCACGACTGCCAAGGACGGGGCTGTCTATGCGGGCACCTTTCGCGGGGGCGTGTTCCGCTCGCGTGATGAAGGAAAAACCTGGCAGCCAATCAATGCCGGTCTCAAGCGGCTTGAGGTGAAAGCGTTGATGATGGCGGGCGAGGAGTTGTATGCGGGCACAGGTGACGGAGTCTACCGGCTGAATGAGGCGGGTGATCGCTGGTCGGTGGTGACGACGGGACTGGACGACATTCTGGTGCATGCGCTGGCCCGATCCGCAGACGGCACGCTCTACGCCGGAACGTCCGGCAAAGGCATTCTCCGCTTCAAGCGCAATGCGCCGGGCTGGGTTCGCATGCGGCACGGACTGAAAGATCATGAAGGCATGATCGAGAATTTCATTCGCGTCTTGGTGATCGATCAGGACCAGAGCATTTTTGCCGGGACCTTTGACGGCGGCGTGTTTCGCAGTGCCGATGGCGGCGCGACGTGGCGGTCGATCAGCCGAGCCTTGCCCAACGATTCCATCCGCGGGATTGTGCTGGCCGGGCAGGGGTTGATCGTGGCTACGGGAAACGGTATTTTCAAGACCGTGGACAAGGGACGGCAGTGGATTCCCGTAAACAAGGGCCTGACGAATCTCTCGATCCAAGTGCTGATCGGGTCCGGAGACGGAGGGCTCTATGCAGGCACGAGTGCGGGGGTGTTTCGCAGCGACGACGGCCTGACGTGGGTCGCCGTGAATCAAGGTTTAGAGGGAGGGATGGCCCCGCCGCCCTTTCTGTTACGATAATGAACGAAAGGATTGAGCGATGTCTGACGTGAATGAGAAAACCCAGGCGACGATTGCGATCACGAGCAAGGGCCAGCCGGTCGGCGAAATCGTGCTTCGCTTTTTCCCCGATGTGGCCCCCGGCCATGTGAAGAATTTTGTGAAGCTATCCAAGGAAGGGTTGTATAACGGCACCACCTTCCACCGCGTCATTCCCGGTTTTATGATTCAAGGGGGAGATCCCAACAGCAAGAGCCCGGACCGGGCGTCCCACGGAATGGGTGGGCCCGGCCACACGGTCAAGGCCGAGTTCAACAGCAAGCCGCACAAGCGCGGCATTGTGTCGATGGCCCGGTCGAACGATCCGGACAGCGCCGGCTCGCAGTTCTTCATCTGCGTGGCGGACGCGAACTTCCTGGATTGGCAATACACCGCATTCGGGGAAGTCGTGAGCGGCATGGACGTGGCAGACAAGGTCGTCAGCATGAAGCGCGATGGACGCGACAATCCCCTGGAGCGCGTGGAGATGACCGTGACGATCAGCGAGTAGCGGGAGCAGTGATGGGTGATGTGTGAAGGGTGATGAGTTGTCGATAAAGCAGCACGCACGAGGGCATTACCGATCACGCATCACGCATCACGTTTCACTAGGCGCACTCTTGTGCGCACTTCTTGCCGCGTGCGCCATTCCCCAGGTGCCGTCGCGGACGGTCTACGAAGATCCGGTCAACTATGTGCGTTTGGAAGAAGATCCGGGGGTGCTGCCTGAATGGCCCCCGGGTCATCACGCCCATCCCGCGGCCATCGGGGCGGAGCGGCTTCGGGCGATCTTATCGGGGCTGAAGATCCAGGAGCATCGGGTGGCGCTCCAGCGATGGGTCCAGGGCGAGGCCCCTCTGGTGCCGGCCTTTCATGACGACGAAGTCGCGCTGCTGGCGGTGCAACTCGCCGAGGCGCTGGCACAGGCCACATACAACGAGCGCGTGACGTTCTACTTGAGCCAGCCACAAACGATGGCGAGGCGGGTGATTACCTCAGGCGGGATCTACGTCCACGGAACGGAACTCCATGTGGTCTTGGGAAACTGGCAAATCATCTACGGCATCCCTACCTACGGCATGATCTACGATCGTCGCTATCCTATGCGTCCGACAGCCGCGAAGGGGTTCAACATTTTCTTTCAGCCCTCCGAGGCAGTGATTCCCGTGAAGAGCAGTTGGTTGGACGATCTGCTTGCGAATGGCAAGGATGAAATGGTGCTCGACCTGAGCAAGATTCAAGTGCCCCCTCCGGCTCAGGCTCCTGTCGCATCGCCCGTTTCCTGATAAAGCGTCGTTCGTCCATCGTCGTTCGCTAACGGTTCCGAGTTGCCTGCGCTTTACGAGAGATACGTCACAGGCAATACGAATATTTTTCAGCAGCCTGCTAGCGAATCGTCGGATCGATCTGCAACTGCGCGCTCCCGCCGGCGGCGTAGGCGAGCGTCACTTCGGCAATCTTGTAATCGTACTGGGCTTCGGCCAGTTTCGTTTGCGCCGCGGTCAGCCCCACTTCCGACTGCGTCACTTCTACAATCGTGCCGAGACCGAGCTTGTAGCGCTGCTTGGCAAGGCTCAGCGCCTCCTGCGCCGTCTTCACCAGTTCCTCTCCTAATTTGATCTGTTGCGCAAACGTGACCGTGTCGAGATAGGCGTTCGTCACTTGCTGCGTCAGGACCTGCTCGATGTTGGTGCTTTGGGCGAGGGCCGCAGATTGCTGGGCGCTCGCTTCCTTCACCTGATTCTCGATCAAGCCTCCCGTGAACAGGGGCATCGAGACGAGCCCGCCGGCCGCCCACCACCCGCCGGTCGCCACATTGCGGTTGGGATCGAACGTGTCGTAGTAGCCGCCGCTCGCAATCGCCGAGACCGTCGGCAGGTACTGGCTTTTCATCGCTCGCTTCTTCGCCTCTGCCGAGGCCGTCTGCTCCTTCGCGCGTTTCAGCTCGGGGTGCGTCAGACTGTCCGTGAGCAAATCCCCCAACGCCCGTTGGACACGCACATCGATCGCCACGTCCTCCAAGGTGTAGTCCTCTGAACCCTGAACGCCCATCGCGCGATTCAAATCGGCGAAACTGGATTTCAGATCGTTGCGACTGCGAATCAAGAGCGACTCCGCATTCACGAGTTCGACACGGACGAAGCTCAGGTCGAGTTTGGATTTCAGCTGCTGGCGATACAGCGTGTCAATCTGATTGGCGATGATGCCTCGCTCGCGGACGGTCTCCTCGGCAATGCGGACCAGGCGCTGCCGCTTCAAACTGTTCAAATAACTCCGCTGGATGCTGACGATGACGAGTGCCCGTCTGGCGTTCACATCCTGTTCCTGCGCCCGTTCGCCATACTGTGACGATTCCACAAGGTTTTTCGTGAACCCGAAATCGTAGATCCGCTGGCTGGCTAAGACGCCGGCGCTATAGGAGCTGAGGTTCGGTTGGAGCAAGCCGCCGGCCGGCGTGACAAAGCGGGGATTGATGCGGCCTGATCCTGCCGCGCCATCGGCATTGGCAAACACTTGCGGGTAATAGAGCGACTTCGTCTGGTCTGTTCGCGCGGCTGAGGCCGTGAGTCCGGCGTTGGCCTCCTGAACGATTGGATGGTTCTGCAATCCCGCCTCGATCGCCTGCTGGAGTCCGAGGAACCGCCCTTTGGCTGCGGTCTCGACCGAACCAGCCAGTTGCGCGCCGACCAGGGCCGGGATCGCGAATGTGATTATCAGTGGGAGCAGGGAAAACTTAGACATGGTCATCGTGTGACTCCTTCTGTGCTCGATGGGGAAGGTGTAGTCGGTGAGGAGGGCGGCAGGCCTGCCGATCGCCGTTCAAACTTTTGTTGAGCCGGCTTCGCCTCCGGCAACGTGAACGGGGAGGTCTGCACCGGCGCGCCGTCCAGCAGTTTCCGTTTGCCCACCACGACGACGTCCTCGTCTCCCTGGAGGCCGTTGGTGATCTCGATCCACTTCCCATTGGAAATGCCGGTCTGGACCGGAACGGATTTCGCTTTGCCCTGTTCAATGATGAAGACGGAGGTGCCTTTCGGCCCGCTGATTACCGCTTGTGGAGGCAGTGTCAGCGCGTTGGGAATTTCCCGGAGGCCCAGCGACAGTTCCGCATAGGTGCCTGGGCGGAGGGCATGGTCGGGATTGGGCAGATCCAGCTCGACGAGCAAGCTTCTGGTCGAGGGATCGAGCACCAGGGTCGAGCGGGTGATCGTGCCGGTGAACGAGCGACCCGGCAATTCCTTTACGAGCACGCTCGCTTTCGTCTTCCCGACGGCGATCCAGGGCGAATCGTCCTGCGGCACGTTGGCGTACACCCGCACGGTGTTGAGGTCCATGATCGTGAAGAGGGGAATGGCATTTGTGGCAGAGGACGTCGCAACTTGGATCAAGGCGCCGGGATCGGCAAAGCGGGCAGTGACGATGCCCGCATACGGAGCGCGCACCTTCGTGTAGTCGCGCATTGCGGCGCGCTGCTGCATGAGGTTCTTGGCGCCCTGGGAGGTGGCTTCGGCGACATCCACGTCTTGTTTCGCAATGACGTCCGGCGATTCCTTCCACACCTTGTCCAGCCGCTCGAAGGTGATCTTTTTGATCTTGTAGTCGGCGGCCGCCTGCTGGTACTGCTCTTCGACTTCCGGTGCATCGATAATCGCGACCACTTGATCCTTCGTCACGTGATCACCCTTGTCCGGGCCGATCCATTTCAAGTAGCCGGAGACCTTGGCGTAGAGCGTCGTCTGATAGAGGGGCGAGATGTTGGCCGGCAGCGTGATGGTGTAGACCAGCTCTTGTCTGACCGGTTTCGTCACCTGCACATCGACCGGGTGCGTCGTATCGACTTCCACGGCGGCGCCATTCTCGTAGGAGCCGGTTGGAGCAGCGGCACCGGACGGGGCCTTGTGAGGCGGCTCATCCCGTTGGCAACTGGAGAGCGCCATGAGCAGAGCGACCACGTAGCAGCTGGACCTGTTCAGCATGTTGTCAGATTTCCTCTTCAGTAGTGGCTGGTGCAGGCGATGCACTGATGTGGACGCGCCGCCCCAGCACCAACGCATGCATGACCGGCACGACTAACAGGGTCATCACGGTGGAGACGGCCAGTCCACCGACCACCGCCCGGGCCAACGGCACCATCGTTTCGTTGCCTTCGCCGAAGCCCAGCGCCAGCGGCAGCAAGCCGAGAATCGTCGCGAGTGCCGTCATCAGAATCGGTCGGATACGCCGCTTGCCCGCTTCCAACACGGCCCGCTCAGCCGTGGCCCCTGCATGCACCATGCGGTTGGCGAAGTCGACCAATAGGATACTGTTCGAAACCACGATGCCCATCATCATGAGCGTGCCGATCATCGACTCCACGTTCACCGAGGTATTGGTCAGGTGCAGCATCAGCACCGTGCCGATCCAGCCGAGCGGGACGGCAATCAGAATAATCAGCGGGTCGATCAAGGAGCGGAAGAGTCCGACCATCACCAGATAGATCAGCAGCACGGCGAGCGGCAGGGCCAGGGCAAAGTTGTTGAAGGCGCCGCGCATGTTGGCCACTTCGCCCTTGATGTCGATGGTCACATCTTTCGGCAGGTGAATCGTGCTCAGGACCTGTTCGATGTCGGTCGCGACGTGCCCCAGATCGTTCCCCACCGGCGTGACGAGGACATTGATCAAGCGGGAGAGATCGTAATGGTCCACGCTGTCCGGTCCGGTCTTCATCTCAAGCGAGGCCACGTCGCGCAGCAGCACCGGCGGGCCGCGCCGGTCGTCGCCGGCATAGAAGCCGGCCGACAGATCCAGATTGCGTCCGGCGAAGGGGGTGTTCTGCAGCGCGACGATCGAGCCGCTGCTTCCCGCGCTGCTCAGCGAGGACGTCGGGTTCAGCGGCGTTCTCGCGCCGATGATCGGGATGTTCAGCAGGTCTTCCGTCTTCGTGAGCGACTGTTCCGGATATTGCGCCAGCAGGAAGTAGCCGTTGGCGGTCTTGGGATCGAGCCAGTAATTCGGACTCAGTGCGATGTTCGAGCTGATGCCGGTGATCACGTCCACGATCACGCGATCCTGCGTGATGCCGTAGTAGGCGGACTTCGTCCGGTCCACGTTCACGTGCAGTTCCGGGTAGCTTTTGCCCTGCTTGATCCGCACGTCGCTCGTATTGGCCACCTGCGCGACCTTTTCTCTGATCTCCTCGGCGACCGGGCGAATGAGATCCAGCCGAGGCCCTTTGACTTGAATGTCGATCGGCGCGCGCAGGCCGAAGTTCAGCACGTCGCTGATGATCCCGCCGGTCTGAAAGCTCACTTCCACGCCGGGGAGGGCCAGGCGGACTTTCGTACGCAGTGTGGCGATGTAGTCGTCGGTTTTCCCCTCATGACCCGTCACGAGGTTCACCAGAATAAAAGCCGTGTGGTTGCCGGTGTTGGGCGCAAAGCGCGCGGCGTCGCCGAAGTAGAGGCCGGCGTTCGAGACCACTTCTTCCAAATCATGCTTGGGGATCGTGTCCTGAATGAGTTTTTCGATGTCGGCCACGATCGCCGTCGTCTTCTCGATGCGCGAGCCTTCGGGCGCGCTGACGGTCATCGTGAAGTTCCCCGCGTCGACCCTGGGGAAGAACTCGGTATGGAGCCGCGGCAGCAGCAGCGCGCCCGTGCCGATCAACGCGAGCAGCGCGACAAGCATCACGACCGCCTTGAATCGCACACCGAATCGGAGCAGCGGCTCGTAGATCGCCAGCACGAAGCGGAACCAGTCTTTTTCCTCTTGCCCCTCGCCTCGGGACCCCTCGCCATGGCCTTGTTGATAGAGCCGCGCCAGGACGACCGGCGTCACCGTCATGGAGACGGCATAGTCGGCCAGCATGGCAAAGGCCACCGTCATCGCCAGCGGCACGAAGAGATACTTGATGATGCCGGAGAAAAAGACGATCGGCAGATACACGATCAGGATGCAGATCGTGGCCACGAGAATGGGCAGCGTCAGCTCGATGGCGCTGTCTTCGGCGGCAGAGCGGCCGTCCTTGCCCATGAGCAAATGGCGATGGAGGTTCTCCTGCACCACGATGTTGTTGTCCAGCAGGGTACCGATCACGAGCGCCAGGCCGCCCAGCGTCATGATGTTCACGCTCTGGCCGGTCAAATACAGTGCGACCAGTGCGGCGGTCAGCGACAGGGGAATGGCCAGGCCCACCACGAGTGCGGCCTTGATGCTGCGGAGAAACAGAAAGATCATCAGCCCGGCCAGTCCAGCGCCGAGCAACCCTTCTTTCTGCAAGTTGGCGATGGCCTGCCGGATGTATAAAGATTGGTCGTAGATGAACTTCACCGACGTGTTGGCAGGGATTTCCGTCAGCTTGGGCAGTTTCGCGCGGATGCCGTCCGTCACTTCGAGCGTGTTGGCCCCTTCCTGCCTGGTGATGGGAATGTAGGTCGCCTCGCGGCCATTGACCCGCACGATGGAGGTTTGAATCGCGGCGCTGTCCGCCGCCGTGCCGATATCGCGCACAAAGATCGGCGTGCCGTTCACCACCTTGATCGGAATGTCGTTGATCTTCTCGACCACGTCGATGAGGCTGTTGGAGTAGACGTAGTAGTCCAGATCGCCGATCTTGATGTCGCCCGCCGGAATAATCGCGCTCTGCGCATTGATCGCCTTCACGACATCGGAGGGAGACACGCCGCGGGCAAGCATCCGTTGCTGATCCATAAACACGGTGATCTGCCGGACTTTTCCGCCCAACGGCGGGCCGAACGAAATGCCTGGGATCGTCGCAATCTGCTGGCGGACGGTGAAATAGGCGAGGTCGCGGATCTCTTTCGGGCCCAGCGTCTCGCTGCTCACCGAGAGCAAGCCCACCGGCAGACTTGACACGCCGAACTTATAGACCGAGGGCGGATAGACACCGGGTGGCAAGAGACGAATGATGCTGTAGGCCAGGCTGGTCAGTTCCGACTGCGCCGAGTCGATGCTGTACTCCGGCTGGAAGAAGACTTTGATGTAGCTCATGCCCGCGAGCGATTGCGATTCGATGTGCTCCACATAGCTCGCTTCCACGAAGCGCTGTTCCATCTTGAGCGTAATCGCGCCTTCCATTTCGCCGGGGCTCAGGCCGCGGTAGAAGGTGGTGACGAGGATGGAGGGGATTTTGATTTCAGGGAAGATGTCCACGCGCATCTTCTTGTACGACACTGCGCCGAGGATCAGCGCGATCATGCAGACGGCGAAGACGGCGTAGGGATTTTTGAGCGCGGCGCGGGTCAGCATGTGGTTTCCACTCTAGAAAGCGTTCGGTTCCATTTCAGCCAGTAGTCGCAAAGATCGCCGACAAATCGAACCAACTCGTCGAACGTGCCGGGCTTCACCACATAGCCGTTCGCGCCACAGCGATAGCTGGTTGCGAGGTCCTGGTGATCGTCGGAGGTGGTGAAAACGACGACAGGGATCACGGCCAAGCGGGAGTCCGCCCGCAGCTGTCTCAGAAACTCGTCGCCGCGCTGTTTACCTAGGCGCCAATCCAGAAGAATGAGGGAGGGCAGGCCTGATTGGTCTCCCTTGCTCGCTGAGGCCGCACGATCGGAATGTGCTCCCTCAATGCGCGCAGTGGGAGACCAATTCAGGCCGCCCTTCTGGAGGGGATACGAGCGAGCTTGGAGGGAGCATTGATTGTACTGGTTGGTCAGAAAATGAAGCGCGGCCTCGGCATCCTGTTCGGTGAAGAGGGCGACATCGACGCCCGTTTGGGCGAGCGCCAGGCGAAACAACTCACACTCACCAGGGCTGTCTTCGATCAGCAGAATGGATGGATGAGTCGGCATCAGAAGAAGACATCAGCAGGGAATGTGCCGGGCTCGAAGATGAATAGTGTGCGGATTGAATGATGAGTAAGAACAGTGAGTTAGGCTGTGAAGATCGTGTGAACGACGAATGACGATGGGCGAGTGACGAGTTGAAAGATGGGGAGAAATTCCATGGGGGGAGGGAGAAATTCCAGAGGAAGAGGAAGGGCGACCTGATCGGGCTCCTGTGCTCGTGCAACGTGCGGTCGCGGACTCACCTCGTTGGACGTGCGCAGTGGGAGACCGATTCAGGCCACCCTTAACAGGAGGGGAGACGAGCGAGCTTGGAGGGAGCATCTTTATGGTTCGACGCGCGCACGATGACACTGATCCAGGCCACCCCGATTTCGTTCGTCCTTTGGAGGCGGAGGAAACAGTCGAGCTTAGTGTGGCCTTCTTTGTTTGGTTGCCGTATGCTTTACAGGCGAATCAATGACGACTCAAAGAAGAGACGAACAACTCTGGCACACTACTGAATCAGGCCTTGTCATCCCCATTGGCATGGCCTCCGATTTCACTGAGACCTCGACTGAGACCTATCTCGAAATAAAGGAGAAGGCCAAGTCGATAGAAGGAATCTACGCCGACAACAACATCCCTTTGCCCCCCACATGCGACCTCGCGTGCCTCATTGGCGATGCAAAAGTCCTTTCTGATTCTTGGCTCACGAATAATACAAATATCGCAACGCACCAATTACTGTTTCGCGTATCGCTTCTTAATCGAATTGCCGATGCAATTCTTCTGTTGTCTGAGGCGGAAGCGTCAGACTGTGTGAAATATCTAACTGTGTTTACCTCCGGCAGCCTCAATCTTCAGCAGCGCGATAACTCCTTGGCAAAGAATATGCTCTGGGAGCTTGAGCTTTGGTCTGTTCTCTGTAGGCGATCACTTAGCGCTACCCTTCGTGAGCCCCCTGATATCGTTGTCATATTCGAAGGCGCAATGGTTGGGATCGCTTGCAAGAAGTTGTATTCCGAAAACAATGTGGAGAAAATCCTCTCAGAAGCAGTTGGACAGATTGAAGCTGCCTTTGATTATGGAATTGTTGCTATGAATTTGGACGATCTTATTTTGCCTGATCAAATATTAAAAGCCCGCAATCAAGAAGAAATGGGGAAGATCATCAGCGATCTCAACCTCTCATTCCTTAACAGACACAAGCGATATTTCAAAAAGTACTTGGCTTCTGGACGGTTGCTTTCCGCCATTGTGTCAACGAGTGTTTTAGCTGAGACCTATAACCAGCGTCCTCGTTTTAACGTTGCGCAACAAACGACAATTTGGGCGATTCCAGGGCTGCCACCTGAGAAAGAGAAGCAATTAATGCGATTTTATATGCAGCTCATGAAGTGACTACAGCATACAAAGAGAAGTAGATTAGGGTAGTTGCTTGACCTTGCATCTCAGCAGTTAAGTTATGGAAGAGGTGCCGGAACCGTTTCCGCCTGAACCGCCGCAATCCAACCCGCCACAGTTCTGAGCTTGTGTCTCGTCGCTCGTCGTTTGTATCCCGTTCAGAATCGGAAGCGCTTCACGCGATACGCTTCACGGGAGACGGTCTCTGAGTCCCACTAGTTTCACAGCACGTTCGAAAGACAGAAGAGCTTGTGCCCATGACTGATAGCGTATAGCTGAGGATGAAGAGTTGTCGTGATCTTAGGCGGGGACGTCGACGTATTCGACTTGGCTGCTGGGAGGAGGGATTGGAAGGCCGTCTGCTTTAAGACCTTCCAAATGAAACTCAATGGCATCTCGAATAAGTGATTCGGTTTCTGCCACGGTGGCGCCGGTGGCGATACATCCCGGCAGATCCTGAACATAGGCCGTGTAGTTTGAAGGGGCTTTCTCGATCACAATGGCGTAACGCAGGATTGCCATGTTTATCGGAACATGTCGTAGTCGTAGATCGAGTGATGATGGCCAATGTAGCGGAGTTCGACGTGATCGGGAGCGAGGAATTTGAAGATGATCCGGTAGGATCGATCGACTCGAAAGCTCCAGACTTCGTGCTGTTTCGGGTGCAGCTTTTCGGTATGGAGGGATGGGTGAAAGGGATTTTCGCGAAAGCGATCGGTCTTGGTTGCGGCTTTTCGCTGAATAGGCTTGGGGAGCTTCTTGAACAGCTTCTCGAAGGTCGCGGTCGTCGAAAGTTCGAGCATGATCGGTTAGTCGATCAGCTCTCGCAATGATTTCCGTTTAGTGATCCTCCCTGCGCGGTGGTCTTTCTCAGAAGCGTCCAAGGCTTCCAGAAACTCTCGTCGATAGAGGCCGATTGAGTCGCAAAACGATTCGAAGTTCTGTTTCGAGATCTTGATCTGCAGGCTATCCTTTGTCCTTTTTACAACCTTGGCTGCCAATGCTTGGCTCATGGCGTCTCTCCTTGCTTACCGTGGTCGCATTGTCTCCTATTTCGCCAACGGAGGCAAGCGCAGGGTGAGAGTAGGGATAATACGGTGAATGGGTATGGGAAAGTGGATAGGTCGTTGCTTGACCTTGCACCTCAGCGGATGAGGAAGAGGAGGGGCGTCGGAACCGTTTCGGTCTGAACCGCCGCAATCCAACCCGCCATAGTTCTGAGTTTGTGCCTCGTCGCTCGCGATCGAAGCTGTCAGCAGTCAGCTTTCATCCATTGGCTCCTTTCTTCGGCCCCGCACCCCCTGCGTCTCACCTTGTTGACGGTCACGAATCCGGGGTCAGTTCTTGACTTTGCACTGTGCTATCGCCAGTAGCTATTGTGGGGTGAGGGGTATTGATTTGATCGCGGCTTGGATTTTTGAAATGCGAGACGCCGACACGCCAAATCGCACGGCAACTGTGGTAAGCGGTTCATTCAGTCTGGCAAGGTGCAAAGTCAAGAACTGACCCCATCTGACCCAGGAAGCCACGGCTGTGAAGCAGCCGTGGAGGAATGCGCAGCGGGTGTCCTCCGAAGCCGCGCCGTCGCCAAAGCGTTATGGAGCGTCGGCGACTTGGCGAAGGAGGACCGCGTCGTCAGGGACCCGCGCTCTCGGGATGCATGGAGTAGGGTGCGGGGTTTTTGAACAGAAAGATCTAGAAGAGCGGATCTTGCGGTCCCCACTGGAGACCTTCCAAATCGGGATCTTCCCCGCCGTCGGTGGGGCGGCGCTCGGGTTTCTCGGCCTTGCGTTGCGCGCGGCGGTCATCCTTTTCCCGTTGCTTCATCTGCTTGGCTTTTTCCCGATCGCGCTTGGCGATCGTCGTTTTTCCTGGTCGTCCGATGGTAGCCTCCTTCGTGCGGAATGCACGTTGGGATAACGGGTTACTTCGTGGCGCTTCGACGTCGTGTCGTATTCGGCTTCGGGCTGTTTTTCACGGTACGGACAGGCGCATCTTTGGTGCTGGAGCGCGACGTGGTTTCCGGACCAAAGCCTTGGCTGGCCAGTGACGTGACTTGGCGGCGGATATCTTCGATTGAGCGCGATTGCCCATCTTTGGATGCGTCGTGAAGACCCAAGACATCCCACCGAATCTTGAGTTTCTGTACAGGGCGTTTCCGCTTGCGCGACGCTTTATTGCCACCCCAGACTGTTGACATCTTCATCATTCGGCTCCTCTGGATCGGTTGGTCATGTCCTGTGGCACGAAGGCCACACTGTATCACCTACTCCTGCCTGCCATCATTTGAAGCAAGGAAGAGACCCGTAAGAGCGTTTGGTACTAGAGAACCAATCGCTCAGGCGCTGGGACGGGATGGATGCGCGAGGGATGTAGGAGAGTAGCTCGTACGAGGGCATACTCTAACATGTGCGTTGGAGAGGAGTCAAACCACACCTCAGGCAGCAGGTTCATCGACAGGGCCCACGACATGCGGTGTGTTCAGTGGCTGGAGGGTGGACATGTCAAGCTGAGGAGATGTGTGATGGTTTTGGGACAACGGTGTTCTTTGCCCGTCCCTTAGAAAATAAATAATACACACGGAAACAAGGTGTTGGATGAGAGAGGCTCCGGCCATGCGTTGACACTAGACACGAGGCCCTGGAGGGCGCTCGTATGTCGTACTGAGCTACGCCGACTTCCTCCTCTCTCGCGCTTCCCTCCCAAATCCCGCGCGTCTGATTCCCCGGTCTCCGCTGCTTTGACGCCAGAATGTCCGTCATCCCTCAGGAGGTCTGGGGTGCCTACGGGTCCCATGATCTTCGATCGACAGGTGTCGGATGGGCCTGCTACGAACTAACCAAGGAGTACATCATGAATCAGGAACAATTCGGACAGTTCTGGACTCAATTGAAAGTGCCGCTCAAGGCGAAGTGGGACAAAATTACCGATGAGGATCTCATCGAGATCCAAGGCAATCTGGCCAAATTCAGCAGTGTCCTGCAGAAGCGGTATGGTGAGGTCCAGAAGGACGAGGTGAATACCTGGGCCAACCGGCGATATTCACACTGGACGGGCAACTATATGCCCAGGCATCGGCAGAAATAAATAACAGAGCGTTCCCCTCCCGCATGTTCCATGTCATCACGAGTCCGCCGAGTTGACGCGGTACTGTGTAGCCGGTAGCCTGGACCGGGTGGTATCTTGCCATCTCATCGAAAGTTTGCTGTGACACCCCGCTGGTCTCTTCCCAAACAGGATTATTGGTCCACACCATTTGCTGAAGCGTTGCTGCAGCATCTCCAACTGTTCCCAGGCGCCACAATTCTCGACATTGCGTCCGGTCATGGGATCCCGGCCTTCTACCTCGCCGATCAAGTGGGTCCCTCAGGACAGGTGCTGGGCATCGACCTCAGTGAGCGTCAGGTGATCGGCGCACAGGCCATCCAGGGCGAACACCTCCCGTGGCTGCGGTTCGAGTGCCACGACCTGCGCGCATTGCCCAGAGACTTGCCGAGCTTCGATCGCATCACCGGGAACCTGTCCGTCATGTTCTTTCGACCCAATCGGTTCGAAGTTGTCCAGGGATTGGTTGAACATCTGAAGCCAGGAGGCCAACTGGTGTTGACCTTTCCCTCGCTCGGCACGTTTGACTCACTGTGGCGTCGAATTGACCAGGAAATGGCTGTTCGGGGTTTACTAACGGAACGACGCCGGCTTGAAGCCTATATCGCCGAGCGGCCGTCGGCGGAAGAGGGCCGCGGGTGGTTGGACAGAGTCGGTCTTGAACGCATGGTGGTCGCCGAGTATCCATTGGAAGTGGCGACTGGTCCCGGTCCGTCGTTTCTGGACCATCCGCTGCTTCGGGGCGGCTTTCTCGACGACGCATTCGAATGCTTCGATGATCAGCGGCTGGCGGATGAGGTGATGACGACGGTGTCGGAAGACCTAGAAAGCTTTGTTCCGCTCATTGCCCAGAGGTGTGCGCTCTCTGGATGGAAGAATGAAGGGCCCCAATAGTTGGAACATTCCTGTGCTCCCGAAGGGCGCACGATCAGCAGGTGCTC
>JAHFES010000003.1:28585-52536 GCA_023248355.1 Nitrospiraceae bacterium | reverse complement strand
GACGGCGGGAGACCACCTCGGCCAAAGATCCAGAATCCGTACCGCCTTTATCCGTCAAAGTAATCGCCTCTACCAGGACGGTCTGAATTTTTTCCAGTTGGGCCTTTTGCTCGGGCGTGAAATATTCCCGATAGGCAGAGGCCGGGGAGGCTACGGCGCCAAGCAGCAATGCGAGCATCACAATATTATGAAGAGCAAACAATCGTCGCATCGAACACCTCCTGGAGAGAGAGGACCGAACGGGGAGTGGGGACACCCGATATAAACCGAGAGGAAGAAACGCGAAGCCCAAACCCTGCGCGCCTACGATTTCGTAACAAGCTTTCTCCGCGGGGAAGATGGAGCTTCATACGCATGTTCAACATTATACACCGTATACAATCAACAATAAGGCATGAGGGCGTGGCCAGGAGGCAAGACTTCCCGTCTAACCATTGCCAACGATTCTCAAACTGTTTTGCTGCTGATGCCGCTTTCTGCATACCGCTGTCACTCAATAGTACCCGTCTGGATTGGACGCCACCGATTGCCGTCAAACCCACCAGTCGTATGGGTTGACACTTGGACCGGTCCAACGGTACAAAAGCTATACAACATCGCGTGTTTTTGCTGTCTCAGTCACTGCAGTGACAGCCCCGCGGACATCCCCACTGTGCGAGAGTGGCGGAACTGGCAGACGCGCGAGACTTAGGATCTCGTGGGCAACCGTGGGGGTTCAAGTCCCCCCTCTCGCACCACCACGATACCGTCGCCAGGAAGTTCCTGGCCGCAGAGTAGAAGGACGCTGAGCTTATGACGATGAAGATGGAAGTGACTGAATTAGGCCCCATGAAGCGCGCCTTGAAAATCGAGGTGCCGGCCGACGAGGTGACGCAACGATTTTCTCGGGCGTACACAGAACTGAATCGCCAGGTCCAGGTTCCTGGCTTTCGACCAGGGAAAGCCCCTCTGGCCATTTTGGAAAAACGTTACGCCAAAGCTGTGGAAGAAGACGTGATCCGAAGTTTGGTCCCGGACTTCTACGATCGAGCCATCAAGCAGGCAGGGATCAGTCCCGTGCTGGTCGAGATGCCCCCCCTTGATCGAGTCAAGATCAAGAAGGATGCATCGTTTACATTTACTGCCACCGTTGAAATCAAACCCAAGATCGAGCTCCGCGACTATAAGGCACCCAATCCTATTTCTCTGAAGCCGGACAAGCGCACAGTAGCCGATGAGCAACTCGACCGCGCCCTTGACGTGTTACGGGAACAACAGGCACGACTGGATGCGGCTCCTCCGGGTACGGCGCTAGCCGAAGGAGACTATGCTGTCGTCGATCTCGAGGGTTTTCTCGATGGATCACCCCTCGAAGGCACGAAGAAAGAGGGCCAGCTCCACAAAGTGGGCTCGAAGGCCGCACTCCTCGGGATCGAAATCGATGCCCATCTGGCTGGCAAGAAAGAAGGGGACATTGTTGAAATCCCCCAAGCCTATCCAGCCAGCCATCCGGACCATCGCGTAGCCGGCAAGACCGTTCAGTTCCGTCTGGACGTCAAAGGGGTCAAGCAGAAGACGTTGCCTGCTCTCGACGACGAGTTTGCCAAAGATTGTGGGCCGTTCACGTCCCTTCAAGAAATTAAGGACAAGTTGCGGAGCGAAATGGAAAAAGCGCTCAAGAAGGACATCGAAGAGTCGTACAAAGACACGATCCTCAAGCGCCTGGCCGAGACCCATCATTTCGATCTTCCTGAAACACTGGTGGAGCGAGAGCTCGAGGCCATCGTCCGCCAAACACTGCAAGAGCGGCAGCGCGGGAGGGCGATAGACCCGGCCCCTGCGGTTGAAGCAGAAGAGATCAAGAAGATTCGCGAGGAACACCGAGAGGATGCGAATCGACGCGTGAAGGTGGGCTTGATCCTCGAAGCCATCGCGGAAAAAGAAGGGTTGTCCGTCAGTCAGGAAGACCTGAACAACGAAGTCACGAGATTGGCCACAGAGCTGCGAGTGCCGACGGCTGATCTCGTCAAGATGATCCAGCAAGGCGGCCAGGATTCTATTGAGGAATTGCGCGCGCGGATCTTGGCGGAGAAGGCGTTGGATTTTGTCTATCGCCACGCAATGATTCAAGGATAGGCACGGTGCTCGAAGCGCTCTGGCAAACGCGCACTGGAAACCCGTCGCGGAAAGGAATTCACGACATGTTGGTCCCGATCGTAATCGAACAAACCAATCGAGGCGAACGCGCTTACGATATCTATTCCCGGCTCCTCAAAGATCGCATCATTTTCCTCGGAGCCCCGATTGATGATATCTTCGCGAACCTCATTATTGCGCAGCTTCTCTTTCTGGAGGCGGAAGACCCCGAGAAAGACATCAATCTCTATGTCAATTCACCAGGGGGCAGCGTGACGGCGGGATTGGGGATCTACGACACGATGCAGTACGTGAAGCCGCCGATCAATACGATTTGTCTCGGCCAGGCCGCAAGCATGGGCGCGCTGTTGTTGACCGCCGGAACGAAGGGCAAACGGTTTGCGCTTCCCAACGCCCGAGTGATGATTCACCAACCCCTGGGAGGTTTCCAGGGACAGGCCACCGAGATCGACATTCATGCCCGAGAAATCTTGAAGATCCGAGAACGGCTCAATGAGATCATGGCGCACCACACAGGACAATCGATCGAAAAGATCGCCCACGATACCGAGCGGGACTACTTCTTGTCCGGCGAGGAAGCCAAGAAATACGGCCTCATTGATGAGGTCATTACCAGACCGCCGAAATTAATGAAGATGCCGGAGTCTGGCGAAGGCGGAAAAGACGGGGCCAAAGGCAAGTAACACAGGAGGGCGCATGGCCAAGCAGGAAAAGATGGACCGACACTTGCGATGTTCGTTCTGCGGAAAGAGCCGTGATGAGGTGCGGAAACTGATCGCCGGGCCGACGGTCTATATCTGCGATGAATGCGTCAACCTCTGCAACGACATTATTGCCGAGGACTGGGAAGAAGCCAAAGAGGAGATCTCCGCAAAGCTCAAAAAGCCGGCAGACATCAAACATCACCTGGACCAGTACGTCGTCGGACAAGAGCGCGCGAAGCGCATCCTCTCCGTGGCCGTTCACAACCACTACAAGCGCATTTCTTCGAAGGACAAAGAAGTCGACGACATCGAACTCCAGAAGGGCAACATCCTCGTGGTGGGCCCGACGGGAACCGGCAAGACCCTGTTAGCGCAGACGCTCGCCAAGTATCTGGACGTGCCGTTCACCCTCGCTGATGCGACGACGCTCACCGAAGCCGGCTACGTGGGTGAGGACGTCGAGAACATCATCCTGAAGCTCCTTCAAGCAGCGGACTACGACGTGGAGCGGGCTGAGCGCGGGATTGTGTATATCGATGAAATCGACAAGATCAGTCGGAAGAGCGACAGCCCGTCGATTACGCGCGACGTGTCCGGCGAGGGGGTCCAGCAAGCGCTCTTGAAACTTATCGAAGGCACCGTCGCCAACGTCCCTCCGCAGGGAGGACGGAAGCATCCCCATCAAGAATTCATTCAGGTCAACACCAGCAACATCCTGTTCATCTGCGGTGGAGCCTTTGTGGGTCTGGAACAGATCATTGAGCATCGAGTCAATCGGAAGGCCATGGGATTCGGAGCTGATATTCGTGGGCGGAGTGAGATTCGTCTGGGAGATCTCCTGGCCAGAGTCCAACCGGAGGATTTTCTCAAGTACGGTCTCATCCCTGAGTTCGTCGGACGATTGCCCGTCGTGGCCACCCTGGAAGAGCTGGATGAACGGGCCCTGATCCGCATCCTCACCGAACCCCGGAACGCGCTGACAAAGCAATACGAAAAGCTGCTGTCTTTTGAGAAGGTGAAACTCAAATTCACGGACGGTGCTTTAGGTGCCGTCGCACGGAAGGCCTACGCGCAGAAGACCGGCGCACGCGGACTCCGTGCCATCCTCGAAGAAGTCATGCTTGATGTCATGTACGATGCCCCATCGCAAAAACAGATCAAAGAAGTGGTCATTACCGAAGATTCCATTTCCGGGAAGAACCCCCCGATTCGCATATTCGAACAGGACAAGGACGCCAAGAGCGCGTAATTCCACAAGAAACTGCTCCAGCTACTCCGCGAGGCGTAGCTGGAGCACACCGGTAGGCACCCCGTCTCCATCACTCGTTCCTTGCTGACCATTCCTCCCAACGAACACATTGCTCTCGGCTTTCTTGCAGATCTCTCGGCTTTTTCTCGACAAGCGGAAACGCTGCGCTATACTTGCGAAATAGCGAATCCGGTTGAAGGAGGATCTGTGAAATACCCCGTTTCATCTAGTCTCCGCCATAGAGGCAAAGTCCTCGAACTTGACGCCGCCCGTGAAATGGTCACCCTGCTGGGGATCAACGGGGAACCGATCGGCAGCCTGTCGTGGGACTTCGTCATTGATCAGATCCTAGCCTATCGGAAACCGCCCGTTCAAAAAGAAGTCCGATCAGAACCACGCATTTCGCTCGCATTTCGCGTACGCTACAACACACCGGAGGGGCAGCGATTCGAGAGTCGAGCAGGGGGTATTGGTGGAGGGGGGCTCTTCATCGAAAGCCAATCACCTCTGCTGGTGGGTACCAAGCTGGCTATGGAGTTCTCGCTTCCGGAGAATCCTACGGAGTGGCTCCCCGCCAAAGGGATCGTGGCGTGGGTCTGTCCGAAATCCGACCAATATACCTTTAGCCCTGGGATGGGAGTGCGGTTCTCTGAAGTGACCCCGGAAACCCGCGATCGGATTCTCGAGTTGGTGAAATCGGGGCAGGGTACGGGTCAAGCAGCCTAGATCGGATGCCTATTCCGTTCCCCTTCTTCAGACGATTGGATCGTGCATCATGAAACTCCCCGTCATTTCCACCGCCGGCCATCAAGATAAATCCCTCGTCATCGACCCCGAGCAAGAAACGATCAATGTGCACGACGCGTCCGGGCAACTGTTGGGCAATATGCCCTGGGGCGCCATCATTGAACAAGTGCTTGCCAGTGACGATGACACACGGTTTGCCCATTGCCGCACGCATCTTCGCGCCCCGCTTGCGGTGAAAGTTCGCTATACCACGCCTGAAGGAAAGCAATTCGACAGTCTAACCGGTGGAGTGGGCGGAGGGGGTCTCTTTATCGAGAGCAGCACACCTCTAGCTCCAGGAACGGAACTCTCCGTGGAGTTCGCGCTCCCTGATCGGCCCTGGGAGAAACTCAAAGCCAAAGCGAAGGTGGCCTGGACCCGCAATAAACCAGAGCGGTACCTCTTGTTTCCTGGCATGGGAGTCCAGTTCATGGATATTGATGAGAAAACTCAAAGCCTCCTTGTGGAGTTAGTCGAGGCCTTGAATCGGAGCCGAACCCCTTCCTAAGTTCCACCTGGCTCATCTCCGCCCAGCGTTTGACATCAAGACTACTCTCTCGCTTCACCACAGTTTCCAACTCCGCGGCTACTGATCCATCTCCAACAAACCGAAGTCGATAGGCAGCCTCCGCCCGAACCTCGGCCATTGAATCATGTTGCAATCGGTCCAGAAGGACCGGCACAGCGCGAGCATCACCAGATTCCCCCAAGGCTGCCACAGCCCATTGACGGACAACCGGATCGGCATCAGTTGTTCCCTTGGACAAAGCCGCAAAAGCCTCACGCCCATCCACCAGCATGAGCGCGTGCCCAGCCGCTTGCCGGACGGTTGAATCTGGGCTGGTCAAGAGATTCGCCAGAGTCGATGCCAACGCGGGAATCCCTTCACTGGCACCTAAGGCCTGGGCGGCCGCGCGGCGCACGGAGTTGTCGGAGTCACGCAGCAGCGTCACTAACGCTGTTCCCCCCTCCAAGCCAAGCGCAGACAAGCGACCCAAACTGCGAGCGGCGGCTTCACGGACCGTTGGATCCGAATCGTGGAGTGCCCGAATCAAGAATAACTCTGCCTTTTGATCGCCGATCTTACCCAACGCATCAGCGGCCGTTTGCCGAATCGCCGCATCGCAATCGTCCAACAAGGCGATGAGCATGTCTACGGTCGCCTGCGGCGCCGGTGCAGGAGAGCTCTGGTAACACCCCGCCACTAAAACAAACCAGCCGGCCACCCACAACGCGAGGAGGCCGCAGGAAAGTCTGCTGGAAGTCTGAGAGGGAAAGGGCAAGACTGACTCGAAGATCACGCGGGTTTCGGCGGCTCTTCCTGAACAGCGGGCATTTCTTTCGCCGCTTCAATGGACTGTTGGATCTCTTTCTGTGCCGCATCCATTTCAGCCTGGATGGTGCGCATCTGAGGATCGACGCTGTTGCGGACATCGGCGACAGCCTGTCGGAACGTTCGTAGCACATCGCCAACGCCTTCGCCCAAATTCTGCATATCGTTTGGGGACAGACCTCCTTGAGATTGCGCGGCTTGTGCCTTCAGGGCGGCTTGTTGTGACTGCACACGGGCCACGGCGTCTTTATTTACAATCGCTGAGGGCCGCTTCGCAGCTGGCTTCGCTTGGGCGCCCGGCGGCAACGGTGGATACTGCGCTCGGGCCATTGGGGAGGGGGCCGCAGCACGCTCCTCCATCGAAACCACATGCTGCGTCGGTGCGGAGGCAGCTGACGCCACAGGAGGTGCGGCCGTTCGCGGCGCTTGGGGAGCCTGGGGCCCCATGTTGTAGAGTAAGGAGGCCGTAGTGCCAGGCGTCAGCTCAGGGCCTGGGACATAGGGCACGTTGGGCTTGGGTGTTGTGGGTGCCGCGGCTTGAATTGAAGGCTGAACCGTTGCCGTGGCGATCGGTTGGGCCTGAACCGGTTGCGGCTGCACGACTTCTTGCTGAACCTGACCTTCGATAGGCTGTGGGACTTCGTTGACTTCCTTCTTAAACCCCTTCAGCGCCTTGCCGACACCTTCACCGATCTGCGGCAAGCGGCCAGCCCCAAAAATGATCAGTATGATGGCCAGAATGATGATGAGTTCAGAAATGCCCATCGTCCCGAACATGCTTACACCTCGCGTCTAGAAAATACTCAAGAAAATACGGTTACTCACAAGGTGGGTTGAATCTAGCCGCCACATCGACGTGGTGTCAAGAAAGCGCCTGGAGAACAGGTTGGGAGGAGCAGAAGGGATTATAGTATGGGAATGATCTCGCTCTGGAGGGGTTGGCCATACACCAGTGCTTCACGATCCGAGACATAGACATCCAGCTCGCTCCTGATCCCGAACTCTCCTGGGAGATAGATGCCTGGCTCAATGGAAAAACAGGTTCGCGGCATGAGCCGGCGACTGTCCTGCGTCTCCAGGTTGTCGATGTTGGCCCCATTGCCATGCACCTCTTCTCCAATGGAGTGACCCGTCCGATGCACAAAATAATCGCCATACCCGGCATCGCGAATGACCTGACGGCACACATCATCCACTTCCCATCCAAAGGGAAACCGACCTGAGGCCACTCGTTCTTGGACAAACCTGAGTGCGGCATCGCGCCCTCGCCGGACATGATCAAACACTGTGCGCTGTTTCTGTGGCACTTGTTTTCCTGTATAGCCGGTCCAGGTAATGTCGCCGTAGACAGACCCCGACTCTGTGCGCTTTGCCCACAGGTCGATCAAGACCAAATTGTCACGTCGAATCGGAGAGGAACCTGATTCCACTGGCCCATAGTGGGGATCGGCACTATGTGCGTTCACTGCCGCAATGGGAGCGCTGGACGTCGTCATCCCAGCATCATGAATCCGTGAAAGAATAAATTGCTGTAATCCATACTCGGTCAGCTCGTGCCCCTTCACGATTGTCGAACCCACATGGGCGAAGGCTTCATCGACAATTCGTCGGAGCGCGGCCGTCGCATACTGGTGCGACTCCAGCTGTTCATCCGTCCACACCGCCTCAAATCGTTGAACGAGATCGGCTGACGTGACGACCTCAACCCCGAAGCTTCGAATCAAGTCGATCGTGCCGGCATCGACTCGCGACAGATAGGGAACAGCATTGAGCGGCGAATACTGCATCGCGATGCGCCGTCGGCCGTTCAACAGCGACGACAACCGTGCACGCTGTTGTTCCCACGACACATACAGTTGGTCGTGACCCGGCAGCTCATCAAGCACATGCGGTTCAATGCGGTGGAGCAGCTTGATCGGCTCCCCCGTGGCGGGAATCCAATAGTACCAGCGCCGCGTGACGTGTCGTGAAGGATCAAGGAGCAAGACGCGGTAGGCGAGCGGGTCGCTTCCCCGAAAATCGTAGAAGAGCCAGCCATCAAGCGCATCCGATTCTTGCAAGGCCTGTTGGATCGCCACAATCCGCTTCTGGTGAAGAATTTTCGTCATATGTTTTTCATCATATCGTCGGGGGCGACGAGCGTCAATTGCGCGATGAGCCCTCCCGTGCACCATGCTATAATGTAGACTCATGCATCCACCGCCACCCCCAGAGTCGTCCCATCGCGTCACATTGTTCTTTGGGCCAGAACCGGTTGAGGGGCAATCCGACACACAGGCCTGTGTGTTCAACGTAAAGAAGCGAAGTTGGAAAGGTGGAATCCAGGTGTCCGTGGAAGTCAGCACGGACCAGCTGTCGGCCATTCGTCACACGATCCAACTCTCCAATCGACTCACACAGGCCTTTACAACCCTTGACCCAGAAGAACGTCCTGGCTACGAAGGTCGCGTGGGGGATCTTTTTACGCAGGCAGTCAGTTGGTGTAAGCTCGATCTACGCCTGCAATCTGGACTGACCCAAGAAAACCAGCGGATCCTGGCCAGCGAACTGGTGTCGGATCTGGACCAGGCCGTGATCACTCGCGCGGAGTATGTGGTGGCCTACATTTTGACGGAACTGGATCTCAGTCCTGATCGCCCATCACCTTCATCTTTCTAGTATCTTCTCGCGGCAGGGGGTTTGCATTCATAGGTGAATTTGTTATAACCCATAGCACTACAGTAGCGTGAACCGTTTCGCATTCATCTGATGCAGTGGTCTTATAGAAGAAGGAGGAATCGCACGTGAAACGTTGTGGACTCTTTAGCAGACTCCCGCTCGTGACACTCATGGTAGCGTTGACGTTCTTTTCAATGATCACGGTTCCAGCCTGGAGCCAGCCGTCATCCTCGGACCAGCAGCAAGGGACAGCGTCCGGCGCAGGCATGCAAGCAGCATCGGCCGTCGCCACTATTTTGTACTTCCCATTGAAGGCTGCGTTTGCCATCGGCGGAGGAATCGTCGGCGGCCTCGCCTACGCTTTCTCAGGCGGCAGCGAACAAACAGCCAAGAACATTTGGATCCCCAGCATGTACGGGACCTACGTCATCACGCCCGAACACCTTACCGGTGATCGCCCGGTCCGCTTCCTTGGTGTCGCTGCTGAGGGTGAGGGCGCGACGGCCGAACCCGCTCCAATGAGCAGCCCTGCGCCAGAACCAGCCCGGTGACATGAAGCCTGTCATCGGCGTGACACCAGATTTCAATGCCGGTGACAGGAAAGACATGGGCGGGCGCGAGCCGACCTATTTTCTGCGAGCCCGCTACATTCGCGCGATCGAAGAACTCGGTGGCATTCCCCTGATCCTTCCGCTGGTCGCAGACAACGTTGCGCGCCGACGACTCCTGGATGGCATTGATGGACTCCTGCTCACCGGCAGTGGCCCAGACCTGTCGCCGCGCCTCTATGGAGAACGCCAACGCTACAAGTTCCCCCTTGTGAGTGAGCGACGCGCCAACTTTGAACTGGAATTGGTCCACCAGGCCAGAACGCGCGATCTGCCCCTCTTGGGCATTTGTGGCGGCATGCAAACCGTCAACGTCGCTTGTGGGGGCAGCCTATTCCAAGATATTCCATCCCAGGTCCAGAACGCGTTGGATCATCGCCAGAAAACAACAGCGATCCACGTCGCTCATCCCGTCACCGTGACGCCGAAGAGTCTGCTCAAGAAGATCGTCAAACAGGCCACGCTCATGGTGAACAGTTCCCATCACCAATCCGTCAAGACGGTAGCCCCTTCGCTGATCGCAAGCGCCATCGCCCCGGACGGAATTGTGGAAGCCATCGAATCGCCCCAGCACCGGTTTCTACTCGCGATTCAGTGGCATCCTGAGTTCCTCTTTGAGCGCCATGCGCCTCATCGACGGCTCTTTGAGGCCCTGTTGCGCGCCGCGAGACGGTCACACGCATGATCTGCTCGAACCGTCCCCAACAACGTCAACGCCGTGAGGGCCACAATTCGCCTGCTATACTTGACTCCATATGGAGCCTCGGTCCCTTGATCCCACGGCAGCACCTCTCTCTCGCGCCGCGGGAAAGTCTGTGATACGCCGCCTATTCCGAACCAAGCCCATTGAACAGATCCTAGCCGATGCGGACCACCCGGACCATCGGCTCAAGAAAACCTTGACCGCGTGGGACCTGACCGCCCTTGGTATTGGCGCGATCATCGGCACCGGCATCTTCGTCCTCATCGGCACGGCCATTGTGGGGGATACGCATCGACCGGGGGCGGGCCCAGGCATTATTCTCTCGTTCATTCTGTCCGGCATGACCTGCGCGTTGGCCGCCCTCTGCTATGCGGAATTCTCCACCATGATTCCTGTAGCCGGCTCCGCCTATACCTATTCCTATGCGACATTGGGAGAATTCTTAGCCTGGATCACCGGCTGGAACTTGATTCTGGAATATGGGGTGGCCTGCGTAGCCGTCGCGATCGGCTGGTCGGGCTATTTCAACAATCTGTTGAGTCTGGCCGGCCTCGATCTGCCGCACTGGGCCACCCATCCACCCGGGGGACCGGACGGAGGCATTGCCAACTTTCCTGCAGCGATCATCGTCCTCTTAGTCACGATCATCCTGGTCATCGGCATTAAGGAAAGCGCGCGCGCCACCGGCTATATCGTCTGCTTGAAGCTGGCGGTGATTCTGTTCTTCATTGCCGTCGGCACCCCGGCCGTAAATCCAGACAACTGGACTCCCTTCATGCCGCAAGGATTCGCCGGGGTGGGCGCGGCCGCCGCTATTATCTTTTTTGCCTACATCGGATTCGATGCGATATCGACCACCGCCGAAGAGGCGCAGAACCCCCAACGCGATCTTCCAATCGCCATCATCGTCTCGCTCAGCATCTGCACCGTGCTCTATATTGCCGTCGCCGCGGTGCTCACCGGATTGATCCCCTACTCGAAGATCGATATCCATGCGCCCGTGGCTGACGCGTTGCGACTGGTGGGATTTAAGTGGGGTGCCGCGATTGTGGCGATTGGCGCGGTCGCCGGAATTACGAGCGTCCTCGTGGTGATGATGGTAGGGCAGATCCGCGTCTTCTTTGCGATGTCGCGTGACCGGCTGCTTGGTCCATGGCTCTCCGCTGTGCATCCGCGATTCGGAACGCCTCACCGTGCCACCATTGTCACGGGTGTTGGAGTTGCTCTGCTGGCCGCCTTGATTCCCATCGGCGATGCAGCGGATATGACCAACATCGGGACGCTCTTCGCCTTCGTCCTCGTCTGTCTCGGCGTGATGATCCTCCGGTACACCAAACCCAACCAACCACGCCCCTTCCGCCTCCCCCTGATGCCACTCGTGCCGATCCTCGGCATGCTGGCCTGCCTCGGGCTGATGGCCTTTCTCCCCGGGCTCACCTGGATCCGCTTCGGGGTCTGGACGATCATTGGAATTATCGTCTATGCAGGATATGGGCTAAAGCACAGCAAACTCGCCGCACAGAACGTCGGACAGTGACACATGGACGATCGAATCATTGAACCATTACCGCACCGGTTCAATGAACACATGATTCAATCGTAATTTTCTTAGAGATTCGTGTCGCCGGTTGGCGCTGGAGTCGGTGTCGCTGGAGCAGGGGTGGCTGTAACTTGTGCCGCCACCGCTGGAGGCGCGGCTTTGGTCACCGGAGCAGGTGTCGCAACTATAGAAATAGCAGGCTGGACCGTGGGGGCCGGACCAGTTGCCGCCGGAGCAGCGGGCTTCGGAGGCGCGGCCGGCTTAGGCGGAGCAGGTTTTTCAGGCTTAATGCCCCCTTCCCAGGCCGGACCGGAATACATGTCCGCCGTGAGGCCTCTCGTCTTCCATTTCTCTTCGAAGTCGGCTGCCGCTTTATTCGGAGTCTC
The DNA here is from genome assembly GCA_023248355.1 of Nitrospiraceae bacterium. GTDB lineage: Bacteria > Nitrospirota > Nitrospiria > Nitrospirales > Nitrospiraceae > Nitrospira_D. Next base: position 40,433 of record JAHFES010000003.1, on the reverse strand, counting down.
GCCAACGCCCAGCACATCATTCCAGGGGTAGGCCTTGGGGCCGATCTGGCACCCGGATTCCGTTCGCTTCAAATACAAGGCGATCGGATTTCCCCGATAAGGTCCGAGATAAATATGCACACTGCCGACGTATTCGAGCAATGAAGCCATTCCCGTCTCCCAGGACGGCGCATGATGCCACAAGAGGCAAGGAGCAGGCAAGGGAGCGTGCGTGCCTATGAAGTTGCAGTGTCTATGGTAGCAGCCTTCTCCGGCGGATGTTTGCGGATCATGAACACGCCAATAGTCAACACCATGATTACCGTGACGTTCAAACCGACGTCCATGAGATACTGATAGAACTGCGTGTCGGTCATAGAGGGTAGATGAGACAGTTCGGCGCTGGCGGTGAGTACCCGTCTCGTACAGGCGATGATACCGACAGCCAGATAGGGCTCGAGCGTGAGCACCTCGGTCTGGAGGAAACGGACGACCGTGCGGAAGAGCTCCAGCAGAATAATAACCAGCAGCAAGTCGTTTAAGAGCTTCAATCCAGCCGGCAACAGCCCAATATGCGCAGCTTTGGTTGCGAAGGTATACCACGCATGGCTAAAGATCAGCATGCCCAGGATCAGCAAACTCAGGCCCGCGGTCGCATAGCCCAGGCTATCGATCCACTCCATATACCTACACCAGCGTTTCATCATCTCGCTGCGGTGGGTGGCTGCTTCGGAACTCGCCATGGTATCCTCCTCGTCTAAGCCGTACCTGCCGGACCGGTCGGCTTCGGTTCAGGAGCCCGCATCTGGCCAAATTTCAACTCGCGCATCGACGTGATCGTCAGCGAGTGGCCGCAGCAGCGAATTTCTTGAAAGCCCGCTCCGCCATCCATGATCATCACCCGCAACCCACAGGAATCCGGATAGAGTTTCTTTTCATCAAGAATCACCGCCGGGGGAAGCATTCCCTTCTTCCGACCGGCCGGCGATCCCATGTCAGCGACAATATCATGTTCCGTTAATTCGTGGTCGCAGCAGACGATCTTCTCAAAGCCGTCCCCCCCGCCCATCACCTTGACCACCAATCCACAGGCACCGGGATGTCGCTTGTGCTCGTCGAGAATGTCGCCTTTTTTCACAGCCATGTCCGCATTCCCAGGGTGACTGATCAGCCGGCAGACGCCGGCGTGAGCTCTGGAACTACTCGAGAGGGAGAGGATCGGTCAGGCGCTCACACGCCGGCCTTCGCGCACCGTTCTCGGGCCTGGTGAATCGAGCGCAACAGAGCCCGGTGACTTCGACAACCCACCACGAGTGTGGCATCAGAAATCAGAACAGGTCGATAGGGAAGAAGAAACCGTTCCTTCAGACGAGCGATGCGCACGAGGGACTGCTCCAGTCGTTCCACCGTGACGGTGCCGTCCGCGACGGCTTTGTCCAAGGCGCTGATCGCCGCCACTTCCCGATTGCGATCCTTACAAATGAGCGGCATATCGCAGCCGGCCAGGATCGACTGCACCGTGGCTTCTTCGACGCCGTAGTGATCGATGATCGCGTGCATTTCAAGATCGTCGGTCAAAACCACGCCGGTGTACTTCAGCTCCTCACGCAGAAATTTGCCAATGATGGTGGGGGACAGCGTGGCCGGACGTTGGTCATCCAAGGCGCGATACAGCACATGCGCCGTCATCATCGTGGCCACTCCGTGCGCCGCCGCATGCCGGAATGGAGGGAACTCAATCTGTTCCAGCCGCTCGCGGGGCGCGGTCACAATCGGCAATTCCTTGTGGGAATCAACCGTAGTATCGCCATGCCCGGGGAAATGCTTGCCGCAGGCGACGACGCGGTTGTCTTGGAGCCCCTTCACTGTGGCCAGACCGAGTTCACACACCGGCCCCGGCGTCGTGCCGAACGCGCGATCCCCAATGACGGGATTCGCCGGATTGCTGTTCACATCCAAGACCGGCGACATATTCATGTTGATGCCGACGGCCTTCAGTTCATTGGCAATCGTCGCCGCAGCCGCATACGCGAGTTCAGAGGAATTGCACCGCCCCAAGACGTCGCAGGGCGGGAAAATCGTAAACCCCTTCGGCAACCGCGACACGCGGCCGCCCTCCTGGTCGATTGAGATCAGCAGCGGGGAGTGCGGACTGCAACGCTGCAACTCATTCGTCAATTCGACGATCTGCTCAGCCGATTCGAGGTTCCTCGAAAAGAGAATGACCCCGCCAGGTTTGTACTCCTTGATAAATGCGGAGAGATCCGCGGAGACGGAGGTCCCGTCAAACCCCACCATGAAGAGCTGGCCGATCTTTTCGCGCGACATCATCATTCGGTTCCTCGTGGCGCGCTACAGGGTGCGGTCGATCAGATACTGAATCAAGAGCCGCGTACCGATAGCGGTGGGACCTTTGGGAATATAGGCCCGTTCACGCTCACTCCAATCAGTGCTGGCAATATCGAGATGCACCCACGGACAGTCACCGACGAACTTGCTCAAAAACAGCGCAGCTGTGATCATGCCGCCCCCGCGTCCGCCAATGTTTCGCATGTCCGCCACATCGCTCCGCAACTGTTCGAAGTACTCATCCCACAGCGGCATTTCCCAGACGCGCTCGCCCGCCCGCAGTCCGGCTTTGCGAACCGATTCTTTGAGCTTCGCATCCGTGCCAAACATCCCGATCGCAAACTGTCCAAGCGCCACTACACAGGCGCCCGTGAGCGTGGCGATGTCGATAAGCGCCGCCGGCTTGAAGCGCGTGGCGTAGGCGAGGCCATCGGCCAGAATGAGCCGCCCTTCGGCGTCCGTGTTCTGCACCTCCACCGTCTTCCCGGAGAGCGTCTTCACCACGTCGCCCGGCCGCATGGCGCGGCCACCGGGCATATTCTCAGCCGCCGGCAAAATGCTGATCAGATTCAGCGGCAGCTTCAGTCGAGCCGCGGCCCGCATCGTGGCCAGCACTTCCGCGCCGCCGGTCATGTCCGCTTTCATATGCTCCATGCTCTCGGCCGGCTTCAGCGAAATGCCACCCGTGTCGAACGTGATCGTCTTGCCGACGAGGACCACCGGGCGATCGTCTTTCTTCTTCGACCCGTGATACTGGAGAATGATGAACTTGGGCGGCTCATGGCTGCCCTTGGCCACCCCGAGCAGCGCGCCCATGCCGAGTTCTTCCATCTCTTTCTGTTCGAGAACCTTCAGGCTCACGCCCGTTTCTTTTGCAATGGCCTTGGATTCGCTGGCGATCTTGGTTGGCGTCATGACGTTGGACGGGTGGTTGCAGAGATCGCGAACGAACACGGTCGCTTCTGCCATCGCCACACCTCGCCTGATGCCCTCGGTCAGTTGGCGCAACTGGCTTTTCTGCGGAGCCAAGACCGACATGGCCTCGACGTCTTTGCCCGTCGGTGCGTCACTCCGATAGACGTTGAATTGGTAGCTCCCCAGAATCGCGCCTTCAGCCATCACTTGAGCCACATCGACCAACGACGCGCCACGAGGCGTCGTGCTCGGCAACGCCACCGTGAACGATCCGGCCTTGGCTTGGCGCACGCGCTTCGCGGCATGACCCATCGCCTGCCGGATCTGGTCGAGACCAACATTCTTCTTCTTACCCAACCCGACAAACACGATGCGTTTCGCCGGAACCTTGCCCTGCGTGTGGAAGAGCACGACTTCGCCGGCTTTCCCCTCAAACTCCTTCGACTGCAGCAATTCACGGAGCGCCCCCCCAAATGCCTTGTCCAGCACAGCGGCATCCTGTTTGGAAAGGGCCTCGCCTTCGCAATGCGTGAGGACGAGGGCCTCTGTTGTTTCGGTGTCGACCCGTCCGTGCTTGGTATCAATCTGCATAATATTCATTCATTTCTCCTTGTTCAAGCTGTCAGCCATCAGCAGTCAGCTTTCAGCTCAAACTGACAGCTGACTGCTGAGAGCTGATCGCTACACTTCACACCCCTCGCATGTCGGGGGCCCAAATATGCTTGTGCATCTGCAATTGAAAACGGATCGGGAGTCGATCCGCCAATACCCATTCGGCCAGATGACGGGGATCGAGCGTGCCAAACACCGGGCTGAAGAGGACGGCGCATCGATCCGGTAGCTGATGACGAGTCACGATGCCTTTGGCCCATTCATAGTCGCGTCGATCCTGCATGACGAACTTCACCTCGTCATGAGGCCGGAGCCGCTCAACATTGGGCCAATGCATCCGATCCATCATCCCGCTTCCAGGACACTTCACATCCAGGATGATGTGCACGCGAGGATCGACGGTCGAGGTATCGGCGGCCCCGCTGGTTTCGAGCAAGACCGTGTAGCTTTCGTCGCACAGCCGAGTGAGCAACGACACAGCGTTGGGCTGGGCCAACGGCTCTCCTCCGGTCACCTCAACCAAACGGCAGTCATACTCGCGGACCCTTGCCAGAATGTCGTCGATCGACTGCTCAGCGCCACCGTAAAATGCATACTCCGTATCGCACCAGGTACAGCGGAGTGGACAGCCCGTCAGACGCACAAAGACGCAGGGCCGACCGGCAAATGTCGATTCGCCCTGGATGCTGTGAAAGATTTCGGTGATGCGCAGCATAAACGATTTTGTCATTTACGATTTGATCATTGATCCAATGAATCGATGGCCCAATGATTCAATTGCACTGTCTCATGTCCATTCCACCACCGGCCAATTTTGCTGCCGGGCTATGCGTGCCATGCCACGGATGGGATTGACGACAGTGGGGTGTCCAACCGAGCGCAACACCTCCAAATCGCCCGGGCTATCGCCGTAAGCATAACTGGCGGAGAGATCCAGTGTGAGATCAACGGCCAATCGCTCAATCAACTGTCGCTTGCCTTCGCCATAGGGCAGGGGTGGGACAAGGTGGCCCGTATAGACACCGTCCATTTGCTCCAAGCTCCCTGCGAAACATCGGTCGACTTGTAATGCAGTCGCAATGGGATCAATCAGGAAATCGAGCGACCCCGTGAGAAGAATAAGGGCGTGCCCGGCCTGGCGATGCTCCTCAATTTTTCGCATCGCGGCAGGGGAAACACAGGGACAGAGTTGCTCGCGGCAAAACTCTTCTCCGAGCGGTTCGATCACCTGGGCCGGCTTGCCGGCCAAATAGAGCTTTCGCTCCCGGAGCGGATGCAGTGACAGCCCCGGCAAATGCCGCACGAGCCACGAGAGGCTGGCGCGAGCTTCCGGCCATCCCACCACGCCGCGTTGCCAGAGCCACCGGAAAAACCGGACTTCGCTGGCCTCCCCGGGAAGGAGCGTATTGTCCACATCAAAAAACGCCGCGACTTGACTGTCGAGACGGCGCAGAGAGTACGACTTGACCAGTGGCATAGGATGATCGCAAAACCGAGTTCGTGGGCCTGTACCCGTGGGTGTGAAGCCGGAGCCGATTCTACCGGAGGGTTTCTGCATTGACAAGAATTTTGCCCTACTTCTATAATGCCGCTCCCTCGGGCAGGTAAATCGTGATTCGTGAAGCGTATCTCGTGAAACGAAGGAAAAGGGTTCTCAGTAGTCAGCCTTCGGTGATCAGTTCCGGGCACTGAGAGATTTGCACTGACACCCGGTCAGACTTCCGAACCACGAACGACGCTTCACGTTTGACGTTTCACGGATTCGGTGGCCGAAGTGGTGAAATGGCAGACACGCACGTTTGAGGGGCGTGTGGCGCAAGCCGTGCGGGTTCAAGTCCCGCCTTCGGCACCACCTCAACCGTGCTCATCTCATGGTCTCTTTGTATTGTTTCAGCCGTCACGGCACGTCCCTGCTCTGCACTCGTTTCTCCTTGCCCGCGCAGGTTTATTGAACGGCTGTAGGCCCATTTTGATCTAGCACCTCGTTGCGAAAGTTCGCGCACATGAACGCGTCATACCCGCGAAGGCGAGCATCCAGGGAAATCCATGGATTCCCGCTTACTAACTGCGGGAATGACATGCCGCCAATTTTTGCAGTCAGATACTAGACTTTTCACCGCCTTCCATAGGACACTGACACTTTCCCAAGGGAATGCGTAGGACCAACCAGCTGGGGGGTGTGACGATGAGGTTCTTGCAACCGAATCTGCACCCAACAAGCAAGCTGGGGGGGTGTCCACTTGAGTTTCACAGCCAGCACTCTTGCCGTAGCACTATCTCAGACCAACGCCGTATTGAGCCCTCAACACATCGTGCGATGACGCATGCCCGGTCTCGCTGTCGTCACTCGCGCTCGGCCATCGCACGTGGCCATTGCACGTGGCAAGGAGTCGCACCATGAGCAGTACTGGTCATCTGTCCGAACTCGAATCCCTGCGGTCGCAGGTTGCCGACCTCGCGCGCGAACTCGCCGAGCGAGACCACTCGATGCAGGCGCAAACGCAACGCCTTGAGCAAACCATGCAGGATCTCCGCGAACAATCTCACCTCCTGCGAACCATCATCGAAGGCACTGCGGCTGAGACGGGCGAGGAGTTTTTTGCCTCGCTCGCCACACACCTGACATCCACCCTGCAGATGCAATACGCCGTGATTGGGGAAGTGCTGAAAGGGACGACGACGAAAATTCGGACGGTGGCGGTCGCTTCAGGAGAAAGCCTGCTCGACAATGTCGAGTACGACCTGACAGAGGCGCCCTGTGGAACGGGACTCACCGAATCCTTCTGGTGCTATGAACAAGGCGTCCAGGCCCTCTTCCAGAATTTCCCCGCGTTGGCCACGCTGGGAGTTGAAAGCTATTCAGGTGTATCGATCCGGAACAAACAAGGGGAGGTCGTGGGCTTGATCGTGATCATGGACACCAAACCGATCACGAGACAGGAGCGGCTGCACGCGCTCCTCACGGCATTCGCCCCGCGTGTCGCGGCGGAACTCCAGCGGAAATACGCCGAGGTCGCCCTGAAAGAGCGCACGCACCGTCTGGCCCATGCGCAAACCCTTGCCCATCTCGGGAGTTGGGACTGGGACATCGACAGCGGCAGGATGGAGTGGTCCGACGAACTGTCCCGGATCTTCGGTCATGAGCCGGGATCGGCAGCCGTGACCCACGAGACCTTCTTGGCAGCCCTCCTGCCTGACGACCATGACCGGGTCCTCGCCGCCATTAATGCCACGCTCGTCGCCCACGCGCCGTTCGATGTGGAATGTCGCATCGTACGGCCCAATGGAGACGTGCGGTCCATCCTCTACCAGGGCGTCGTGACACGAGACCCTGCCGGCCATCCACTGACAATGTCCGGGACCTGTCTCGACATCACCCATCGGAAACGCGTGGAAGAAGCGCTCACGTCCAGCGAAGAACGTTGGAAGCTGGCGGTCGCTGGAAGCAACGACGGCATCTGGGATTGGCATATCCAAACCGGCGAGGTGTTCTTTTCGACACGATGGAAAGCGATGCGAGGCTATGCCGCGGACGAACTGAGCAACCATCTCGACGAATGGCGGAGCCGAATTCACCCGGATGATCTCGACCGCGTCCTGCAGGCACTCGACGCCTATCTCGCCAAACAACGATCGGAATTTCACGAGGAGTACCGTGTCCAGCGGAAGGACGGGACCTACATGTGGATCCTCGACCGAGGCGTAGCGCTCTGGGATGAGCAGGGAAAAGCGATCCGCATGGCTGGATCGGAATCGGATATTACGGAACGCAACCGCTCGTATTCGCTGCTCCAAGCCGCCATCAATTCCGTTACAGATGGTCTGCTGGTGGTGGACCGTCACGGCAGAATCACCAGCGCGAACCAACGGTTCTTCGAGCTGTGGCAGATCCCGAATGACCTCACACAGAGCCGGGACGACGAGGCCCTCTTGGCCGTCGCACTCGATCAACTCCAGGATCCGGAAGCCTTCCTGCAGAAGGTGCGGGATCTCTATGCGTATCCCGAGCGTGAAAGCTTCGATGTGCTCGAATTCACAGATGGGCGGATATTCGAGCGCTATTCGCGCCCGCAAGTCCTCGACGAGGAAATCGTCGGCCGGGTATGGAGTTTCCGCGACATCACCGGGCGCAAACAGGCGGAGGAAGCGTTACGGAAGAACGAAGAACATTTCCGCGCGCTCATCGAACATTCCCAGGACATCACCACCATCCTCGCCCCCGAAGGAACCGTTCGCTATCACAGTCCCTCGCTCCAGCGAGTCTTAGGGTGGCGCCCCTCCGATCGTGTCGGACGCAGCGCCTTCGAATTACTCCACCCTCAGGACGGGCCCCACGCGAAGGAGATCTTACAGAAGGTCCTGCGGAATCCCGGCGCCACCTACTCGATGGAAAGCCGATTCCGCCACCACAATGGGTCGTGGCGCACGCTCGAGTCCTTCGGAACCATGACCGAGGACCCCCAGGGCACCCCCTGCATCGTGATCAACTCGCGCGACGTGACCGAGCGCAAGCAGGCGGAGGAAGCGCTACGCAACAGCGAGGAACGGTTCCGCCGTATGTTCGAGGATGCGCCGCTCGGGATGTGCGTCGTAGGGGAGGACAAGCTGCTGCTCCGCGTGAACCGGCGGTTCTGCGACATCGTCGGGTATTCGGAATCGGAATTGTTGGGACAGACGTACGCGCTCTACACGCATCCGGACGACTTAGCAGAGAATATGGAGTTGACGGAACAGTTTTTCCGGGGAGAGCGTCCGTGCTACTCGTTGGAAAAACGGTACCGGTGCAAGGGGAGAGAGGAGAAGTGGGTCACCGTCACGACCACGACCATCCAGGACCCGGAGACCCAGGCCCGCGTCCTGCTGGCCATGGTCGAGGATATCACTGCACGCAAACGGACGGAGGAGGAGCTGCGTCGTACGACGGACCATCTTCAGGCGCTCATCCAGGCCTCCCCCTTGGCCATGGTCACCACCGATGCAGAAGGGATCGTGTCGAGTTGGAATCCGAGCGCCGAACGGATGTTCGGCTGGTCGGAACCAGAAGTTACCGGACAGGAATTACCATGGATCCCGCCAGGGGAAGAAGCCGAATGCGATCGCTTCTGGAAAGAAACGAGCCAAGACGGCGGGGCCAATGGCCAAGGGATCAGACGCATCCGTAAAGACGGTTCCCGTTTCGACATGAAAATGTGGTCGGCCCCGGTTCGCAAGACGGCCGGAGCCATCACCCATTGGGTCGCCTTTATCGAGGACGTGACGGAACTGAAACACACGCAGCTTGATCTGGAGCGAAGCGAACGGCAATTGCGCACCGTGCTCGACGTGCTCCCGATCGGCGTATGGTGTACCGACCGTGCGGGACAGGTGATCCTGGCGAACCCGGCCGCCAGGCAGATCTGGTCCGGCGTCCGGCAGGTTGGACTGGACACCGCGACCGACCGGCCCGGCTGGTGGGAGGCGGTCGGCCCCTCGACCGAACTGCACCGCTGGGCACTGAGCCGCGTCCTCACGACCGGCGAACCCTCGCTCAACGACACCCTCGACATTGTCTGTGCGGATGGAACGAGAAAAACCCTGCGCAACTCCGCCGTGCCTGTCCGTGGCGAAGACGGGACCATCCACGGCGCCGTCTTGGTGAACGAGGATCTGACGCAACAGGTGCTGGCCGAGCAGGCGCGCGCGCAGACGCACGCGTTCCTGGAGTCGATCGTCGACAATATTCCACACGTGATCACGGTCAAAGACGCCAGGGACCTTCGATTCGTGAGCATCAACCGGGCCAGCGAGCAACTGCTGGGTCGTGATCGGACGACCCTGCTCGGACGAACCGTCTACGACCTCATGCCGGAGGCGGAAGCCGACCGGATGTATGAACACGATCTGGCCGTCCTCAGGACCCGCCAGGCTGTGGAGATTGCGGAGCATCTGGTGCATACCGGAGATCGTGGACTGCGGGTTCTGCGCACGAAGAAGCTTCCCATCCTGAATTCAACCGGCGACCCGGCCTATTTGATGAGCATCTCGGAAGACATTACGGAACGGCAACAGGCCGAAGAGGCCCTCCGGCAGAGCGAGGCGCGGTTCGCCGCCTTCATGCGACATCTGCCGGGCGTCGCGTTTCTGAAGGATGCCGGCGGACGTCATGTCTTCGTGAACGAGGCCTTTGAAACCCTGTTCAATCTCGCGCGCGACGAGTGGGAGGGCAAAACCAACGACGAACTATTCCCTCCCGACATCGCGGCGACATTCAATCAGCATGACCGGGTTGTCATGCAAGAGGGAACACCGGTTCACACCATCGAGACCACCGCCCAAGCCGATGGGCTGCGCCACTGGCTGGTCTCGAAATTTCCCGTTCGGCTCGACGATCAGCCCTCTTCCATGCTCGGCGGAGTGGCAATCGATATCACCGATCGAACGCGAGCCGAAGAGCAGCGCGACCGGCAATACCAGCAATTGCAGACCATTCACCGGATGACCGTGGCGCTCACGCAGGCGCACGCCGTCGAGGACATGTATGAAGAGGCCTTGAACGGGATCTGCTCGGCTCTGAACGCCGACCGCGCATCCGTCCTCCTCTTCGACGAGGACGGCGTCATGCGCTTCACAGCGTCACGCGGCCTCTCGGAACGGTATAAGCACGCGGTAGAGGGCCATTCGCCCTGGTCGCGCGAGGCCGTCGATCCTCCGCCGATTCTTGTTCCCGATGCCGCTGAGGACCCGTCCGTGGAGGCGTACAGAGACATCTTCCGCGCCGAGGGGATCCGGGCGCTCGGCTTCATCCCGTTGGTGTCGCCCGAGGGGCTGCTAGGCAAATTCATGCTCTACTACGACAGCCCGCACCAGTTTACGGAGGAAGAGATTCAGGTCGCGCAGACGATCGCCGGTTACGTCGCGTTCATGATCCAGCGCAAGCGGGCGGAGGAGGCGCTGTCGTCTTCGCGTACGATGTTGCAAGCCGTGATTACCAGTCTGCAGTCGGGGATCGTCTTCGCCACCCCTCAACGGACAATCGTCTTTGCCAACGACACACTGTGCAGGCTATTCGGCTTCCCTGCTCCCGAGGCGATGCAAGGCGCCGATTGCCATGCGACGGCTCAACAAGTCAAGAGCCTCTTCCGGGAGCCGGAGCGCTTCGCCGGTCGTATTGAGGAGATCGTCGCGCGCCGCGAGCCGGTCCAAGGCGAAGAGCTTGAGCTGGTCGATGGGCGTGTGCTCGAGCACGATTATGTGCCGGTGTACCTGGGACACGCGTTGTTGGGGGACCTCTGGCATTACCGCGACGTGACCGCGCGCAAACGGACGGAGAAGGCCCTCTGGACCAGCCGGCAGGCGATCCGCGCGCTGCTCGACATTGCCTCAGCGCACCAGCGGCCGTTCGAAGAACGTGTCCAGGCCTTGCTCCAGCTCGGATGCCGCCTGTTCAACCTGCCGATCGGCGCGCTGATGTCCGTACAGGGCGAGCAGCTTGAGGTGACACAGGTATACGCGCCTGGAACCGCCTTCCAACCGGGTATGCGCCTCCCCCTGAGCGACACCTACTGCAGCGCCGCCCTTCACACGGACGGCCCGCTCGGCTTCGAACACGTGGGGATTTCCGAGTGGAGGAACCATCCTGCTTATTCCACTTCTACACTGAAGATAGAATGTTACCTGGGGACGGCGCTGCGCGTGGGAGACGAGCTCTATGGCACCCTCTGCTTCATGGGCCTCGATCCTCGCGCGGAACAGTTTGCCGACGCCGACAAGGATTTCATCCAGCTCATGGCACGCTGGGTGGCCGGCGAGCTCGACCGCCAGCAGGCGGAGGAAGAACTGCGGCAACGCGAGCAGGAGCTGCACCGCGCGCTGGAAGAGCGCGAGCGGATCAGCCAGGATTTGCACGACGGAATTCTCCAGTCCCTCTACGCGGTGGGCCTCGGCCTCGAGGCCTGCAAGCCGCTACTACTACTACAGCAGCAGCAGCAGCAGCAGCAGCAGCAGCAGCAGCAGC